>JAWODS010000325.1:0-9875 GCA_046483205.1 Armatimonadota bacterium
GCAGCTTCCGGAGTTGTGGGCGAAAGAGGCGGGCTGCAGGCGGTTCTGGGCCAGCTTCACCGCATCCCCGATCTTCTTCACCGCCCAGTCCATGTACTCGTCCTCGCGCTCAACGCCCAGAATATCCAGCGTCGCCGGGCCGGAGTGCGTGTGCGTGCAGGAGATGAAGATGTGGTCCGGCGAAATCCCCGTCAGCTCGGCGGCACGGTCCTTCGCCCGGTCCAGGTCTTCCTTCACCGCCGCAATCACATCACACACGACGATGGCGATGGAAGTCCCATCATTTTCCAGTACAATCGCCTTCGCCCACAGCTCATCGGCGACGTCTTCGGAGGCCCGGTAGCTGAAGGATCCGGCGATCTGCGTCCCCAGCCAGGGCGTGATATTGCTTCGTGCAGCGCCACAGCGCAGCGGCATGGTGATACATCCTCTCATGAGTATCAGTCTTCTGTCCGCCGAAGGATTTCGATTCCGCGGTAGTCAACTCCTGCCCCATCGTCGCGGCACGCAGGAATAACAGAGCCTTTTTTGGAATTGGCCGATCAACGCCCCACAACAGCCCGGGCAGGTGAGCGTATGAATTCTGACGATGTAACACTCACACGCAGCAACGACACACTCCATATCTCGACACCCGAAGAGACGATGCCGATGTCCGCAGGCGCAACGGTGGCGGGGATGACGTGCCTCGTGGCAGATGTCGCCGCGGGCATTGCGGCGCTTGATGATGACGAGCGGTTTCTAATCCTGCGAGTGGCACAAGAACCTATGGCCCTTCCCAAACCCGACTGGAGCATCCTGCAGCAGTACCGCGGCGACTGGGATGCCGAACAGTTGCAGGCGATATTTGATGCGCACAAAGATGTGCTCGGCGAAGCGGTGCTTGCGGATGGCGAGCCGGATTTGGCTTCAGTTCGCGCGCAGATGCCCGTCCTGAAAGATTACGCATTCGTGTCACATCCCGCTGTGGCGCAGCCTGCGGTTGTGCATCGCGATGGAACGGTTGAGGGGCTGTGGGAGGAACCGCTGGCGGAGTCCATCGAAACCGTCGAGATGGCGGCATGCCCCGCGCCCGTGCCGGTGATCATGCACAGTGCCCCGGCGCGTGAGCAGATCACCTTCATGAAGCCGGACGACAGCGCTGAGGCCGCCGTGTGGATCATGCGCCACAGCGAGGGTAAAATGGAGTGTTATTGCTGCGGTCCGGACGGCGAGGGGGTGTCACCCGCAGAATTTTTCGAAGCGCTTCGACGGCTCTTGCAGCAGCCGGCAGACGACTTCGGTATCCGGGTGCCGGACAAGGAGCTGGCGGAGGCGGCGGTGCGATCCCTCGGCCTGGGTCTTGCCACCCAAACCGGCCCGCGGCCGCGATATGGCGTCGGGCCGTACGACCAGGAGATTCACCACAGCTTTCCGCCCACGACAATCAGCACCATTGAGGCACTCCTGGCAGTGGGCAGGCCACAGCAGGCTCTGCAGTCCCTGCAGTACTATATCGACCGCTACGTCCAGCGCGACGGGACCTTCGATTATTACGGCCCCAGTGTCGCCGAATACGGGCAGTTCCTGGCGCTGGCGGCGCTGGTGGGCCGGCAGACCGGGATGGAGCAGTTTGCCCGAAGGAATCTCGCTCTTCTCAGCCCAATCTGGCAGCGGCTGCTTCAAATCCGTAAAAAAAGCAAAACCGACTCTGAGGCATCTGATCCCCGACACGGTCTTATCCCCGGCCTCCCGGAGGCCGATTATCACGCCGACGAAGAGCAGTGGGAGGAGTTCTACTACTGTGGCGACCTGTGGGTCTGTCGGGGGCTTCGGGAGATGGGGCGGGCACTGGCAGAATGCGGCCCATCATGGAGCAGCTCCATCGGGCGCAGCCTCCTTGCACAGGCAGACGCCTATCGGGATGACATTCTCGCGAGCCTGAAGACGGTGGGGGCGTTTGACGGCGAGTACGTGCCGCCGGGTCCGATGCAGACGGACCCGATTGAGACCATGACCGCCGACCGGCACACCTCGTACTGCAACTACCGCTATTTCCCGGAGATGCTGTCGGCGGGGATCCTGCCGGAGGAGCTTGCGGGGAAAATCCTGCACTGGCGGCGGGATCACGGTGGCGAGCTTTTGGGGATGACGCGGTTCAAGGACCACCTGGATGACTGGCCGGTAGCGCACGTCGCACGCGGTCTGCTGGAGCTCGGTATGATCGACCGCTACCTGCTATTGATGTATTCGCACCTCGCCCACCACCAGGACCCCCTGACGCTGGCGGCGTACGAACAGGTCAGCATCGAGACCACCGACGGCGTCCGCCACAACACTGCCGGGCAGGTGGTGCCGTGCCAGATGACGGTCCCAACGATGCTCGGATGGGCGCTGGCCTATCCGGAGCGCGAAAGCGACAAGATTCACCTCACCGCAGGTGTCCCCGCCTCCTGGTGGCGGCAGAAAGGGCGCATCCAGGGGCCGCCGGTGTACGTGCAGGAAGACCGGGCAATCCACTGGCACATCGAAATCGAGGGCAACCGGGCAGTCCTGTACGCCAAGGGTAACCACTCCAGGCCGATCCCCATCTGCTGGCACCTGCACGGCATGCACATCGCCGCGTGTGACATCAGCGGGGACGAAACAGGCACCGGCGTCGAGATTTCGGAGAATTGCCTCCGGTTTTCGCTCCCGCCCGGAGCCAGTGTCGTCAGCGGGCGATACGAAAACTACGAATGATATATGACACGATGCTGTGCTATACTTACGGCGGTATTTACAGCCATATCTCCCCGCATCTTTTCCTGGAGGTCGGTTCTGTTGAATTGGACGCTGAAAACGACTGGCATTATCGCCCTGCTCGGACTTGTCGCCGGTACGGTCTCATCACTTCTCGGGATAGGCGCCGGCGTCATCGTTGTGCCCGCATTGAGTTTGTGGTGGGATAAGCTTCTTGACAACCCGCAAAAGATCGCCCAGGGGACGGCGCTGGCGCTGATGGTTCCGATGGCACTTTCGGGGGCCCTGCGCTATCACTTTGGCGCCGAGCCGGAAGACTGGCGGCTGGCCGTGCCCATTGCGCTGTATTCAATCATCGGGGCAAGCATCATCGTGGGGATTCCCCTGCTGGCGTCGAATATGCTGGGGGTTACCGAGGTCCTCGGACACGTGAACTGGCACGCCTTTGCGTACATGATGGTCGGCGCCGTTATCGGCAGCGTCTGGCTGGGCGCGCCCCTGGCCAACTCGCTGCCCAAAGACACCCTGCGGGCCCTGTTCGGAATCCTGCTGATCTTCGTCGGCATACGCATGGTGGGGCTGCATACAATCATCTACAACTTCTTCCTGAACCGGTAGCCGGCCCGGAAATGAAGTTTCCGATGTTCGTTTGCCAGGGCCATAGCGACGGAATTGCTCATCTGGTGCCGCCGCGAACAGTCAAAGCCGGTCATACGACTGAATAATGGCAGAAGGGTTGCACGGACGTTTCGTGAAATAGAGTGAAACTGCATCCACACAAAATGGTGGGATTATCCATGAAAATGAGCGCACTGAGCCTTGTCATTCTGGGGATCGTCTTAATGTCATGCGGACACAGCACATACGCAAAGACAGCCAGCCACATGGTCACCGCACAGATGCGTCAGAACGCGCAGGCGAATATTGAGCAGTATGACTGGGCGAAGCAGCAGCGTGACAGCGTTGTGAATGCCGCCCGGAAGTATGTAGAGATGAGTGATGAGGAGCTCTGGCGGATGGTGCCGAGCCAGTGGGTGCCCAGAAACTGCGGCATCCACAAGACCGCCGGCTGTCCCAACTGTGGCGACGAAATCCTCAATGTCCGCCAGCCGCAGATGTATATGCGGTACGAATACAACCGCCAGGAGCACCCGTGGAAGCTGAAGTGCAAGAATTGCGGCACCCTTTTTCCCGCCAATGATTACGGCGCATATTACCGCTCCGGCCTCGATGACCGGGGAGAGTTCGACCCGGAGAAGGCCGATGAGAGCCTGCTTTTCAACCCCGACCACCCGGACGCCGATGATCCCGACCACAAAAAATGGGTGGATGACGGCTTCGGCCTGGATTACGACGGCGAGACCCTGACATTTATCGCGCACTATACCTACAACCTCTGGCGCGAATGCACCGGGGCGACAGAGACGCTGGCACGGGCCTATACGCTGACCGGGGACCCGAAATACGCCCACAAGGCCGGAATCCTCCTGGACCGCTACGCCGATATCTATCCCAACATCGACTACGAGGGCTTCGTGCCCAAAAACGGCTGGGGTATCTCCGACGGCGGCAGCAACAAGGGCATGATCCTCGGGCGCATCTGGGAAACCAGCACCGCCTCAAAGATGTCGTGGGCCTATGATGTGATTTACGAGCAGCTCCAGGAGGATGACGAACTGATTGATTTCTGCGCGCAGATGCGGCAGGAATATCCCGGGCTCGATGAAAAGCCCGACAGTCAGGCCATCGCCCGGCATATCGAGGACAATCTCATCACACTGTTTTGTGAGGCGGTCACCGAGCAGCGCATCCGCGGCAACGTCGGCTCGACCGAGCGGGCGATGGCGATGTCCGCAATTGCACTGGATCGCGAAGGGCTGACGGAGAAGTACCTGGACTGGCTGTTCGACGAATCGTATCGCCCCATTCCCGAAATCCTGGTCGATCTGGTCTCCCGCGATGGCCCCTCGTTTGAGGCGGCGCCGGGATATTCACTGGCCCCTCGATCGCTGGTGCCGGTGGCCGACCTGCTAAGGCAGTATGACGGCTACACCAAGCACGACCTGTACCGCGACTACCCGAAGATGAAGCAGGTTTTCCTCGCTCCGGCCGCCTTCCGCTGCCTCAATGAAACCACGCCACGGCTGGGGGATTCCGGGAAATACGCACATTACGGCGACATCCGCCACAGCGTGGACATCATGCTCAGCGGCTTTAAGGCATACGGCACCGAGGACCTGGCGCGAGAGTTGTGGCATTCCGCCCGGTACAATGTTGACCGCATCAAGCGCGAGCTGGACATCTACGATAAGGACCCGATGGCGGTCGTGGAGACGCTCCAGGACATGAAGCCGGAGCTTCCTGTCGAGCTGGAAAGCGACAACCGTTCCGGATACGGCCTTGCGGTCATGCAGACCAAATACAGTGAAGACGGCCGCTGTGCGTACATTTCCTATGGACGCACCTGTGGCAGCCATCCGCACAAGGACCGGCTGAATCTCGGGATTTTCGCCAAAAAGATCGTCATGAACCCCGACCTGGCGTATCCTGAATACACCGGCGGATGGCCCAAGCGCCACGCGTGGACCAACCACACTTTCAGCCACAACACCGTCACCGTCAATGACACCAAGCAGGACTGCAACTGGGGCGGGAAGACGGAGGTCTTCTTCGGTGGCGACACCGCCCGGCTGGCGATCATAGACGGCGGCCCCTTCGGGCCCCGTGCGGAGGACCTGCGCCCGCCCATTTACGAAAATGTGACCACCTACAAGCGAGCCGCAAGTCTCATTGATGTTTCGGACACCGACAGCTACGTCTTCGATGTCTTCTGGGTGCGCGGCGGCACGAACCACCGGATGGTCAACAACGGCATGTCTCGCACTGTGACACACAACAACCTCGAACTCGAGGAGCAGCTCACCGGAACATTCGCCGGACCTGACGTGGAATTTGCGGCGAAGCTCGAGGAGCCCGGGCGCGCATTCTCATACCTGCGTGACATCCAGCGCGGGAACATGACCGCCGACAGCGCGTGGGTGGACTGGGATGTCGTCTGGAAGACCGGTGAGATGGAAGAGGGGCGCGATCCGCACCTGCGAATGCACATGCTGTCAGAGGTGGATGAAGTGGCCATCGGTATCGGAGAACCGCCACACCACCGCTACCATGACGACTATCTGCCGTGGGTGGTCCGCAGCCGCCTCGGCGAGGACATCGAAAGTCAGTTCGTCACCGTCCTGGAGCCGTACGAGCACGAAAACTTCATCCAGGGCACCCGCCCGCTGGAACTTGATGCACACGCGGGCGACGGCTTCGCGGCAGCCGTGGAAGTGACACTCACCGACGGGCGGAAAGACATCCTGATTGTGGCCGAAAACCCGGGGCATATCGAAGCCGGAGGTGTCACCCTTGACGGGCAGATGGGCTTTGTCCGCCTGCAGGACGGCGAGGTCACCGCTGCAAAGCTGTGCCGGGGCACTCTCCTGGCGTACGGCGACTGGAACCTGACCATGCCGTTTGGCGAAATTTCCGGCACCGTCGGTGACATCAACATTGACGACTGGCGCGATAACCGCATGAGCGTCGAGCCGTCCGTGCTGCAGGAGGGCGTTGCCGCCGATGATCTCATCGGCCAGTACATCATCGTCGGAAACGAGGCCCGCTCCGACGGCTGCTATGAGATCCGGGATATCCGGGAGGACGGCACGGTCATATCAACCGGTGATGAGACCTTCATCGAACGCTTCAGGGACATCGAAGACTATTCAAAGGGCTTTATCACCACCGTCAAGCCCGGTGAGAAATACTACATCCCGCTGGCGGTGAGCTTCCAGCGCAAGCAGTAATAGCCGCTCATTGAAGCGCGAAAACACCTCGTCGCGACAACAGGGCCACTGTCCACCTGCCGGCACAGGTGGATGCGGTGATTGGCTGTGTTGCTGCGCCCACACCGGAGCGGCCATGGGGAACCTGACCACGAACACAGAGATACCCTGCACTATGATGAAGGATAAAAGCATCTATTTCTGCCTGCGCCCACCACTGCCAGCATCTTCAGGCTTCCTGGTGGTCGTACTTATCGTCCTGTGCGTCCTGGTGGCCGGAGGCGCCGGGGGATACGAGCTTGCCCGCTACGAGCCTGCTGAGGGCTGCTACCTCGGCGCCTACATCGAGCTGGATCACGTGGTGGACGGCGATATTGAGGCGTTTGCAGAAATGACCGGCAGGCCCCATGCCACATATTTCCGCTACGTCGGCTACGGCCGGCCGTTTCCGTACAAATGGGTGAAGGAGCTGAAATCCCGGGGCATCGCCCCCCACATCGCCTGGGAGCCCAACCGGGGTCTGCAGATGGTGAAGAATGATGAATATCTGCGGGGCTGGGCGGAGGCGGCGCGACACGCGGATGTGCCGATCTTCTTGCGCTACGCCAGCGAGATGAACGGAACGTGGCAGAATTACTCCGGCAACCCGGAGTTGTATATCCAGAAGTGGCGCATCGTCTATCGCGTCATGAAGTCGGTGGCGCCGAAGGTGGTAATGGTCTGGTGCCCCTTTGCGACCCCGCGCACGACCATCCCCGACTACTATCCGGGCGACGAATACGTTGACTGGGTGGGCGTGAATATCTACAGCGTGGTGCACCAGGACGGCGACCTGACAAAACCTCCGACTGAGGACCCGGTGGCGCTTTTGCGGTACGTGTACGACCGCTACGCCGATACAAAGCCGATAGCCGTGTGCGAATATGGAGCGACGCATTTCTGCCGCGCAAGCCAGAGCGATGTGACGGACTTTGCCGTCGAAAAGATGAAGCGCATGTACAAAGCGCTGGTTGAGCGGTTCCCCCGGGTGCGCATGATCAACTGGTTTTCAGTGGACGCCATCGGCAGCAGCCTCGCCGACAACAACTACTCCGTCACTGCCAATGAGCACGTGCTTGAGACGTATCGCGAGCTCATATCGGATCCCCATTTTCTCTCGGCGGTTTCCGGTGTCTCGGGGGCCGGAGAGATGGTCGCGACCAGCCCGGGGCCGTCCGAACCCAGCGCAGCCGAACCTGCAGCACCCTCCGAGCCGGTCAGTGTCCAACATCCACTGGCCGCATCCAATCTCAATGACGCTCCCGACGACCGGGTGACGATCGCGATCCTTGGGACCCCTCCGGACCGTGTTTCAGGATCTGTCGAAATCGGCGTCCACGTGCCGTGGGACCTCGACGGCGGGAGTGTCGCCATCTTCATTGACGGCTCCTTCCGCTCAATCACCAATGTGCGGCCCTATCGGTACCTGTGGGATGCGGAGGAGTGGGAGGCCGGCGAGCATGTGATCCGGGTTGAAGTCACCGACAGGTACAACCAGGTGTGCGCGGATGTGCAGGCAAGCGCCGTGGTAATAGAGGAGTCCGGCGGGTAAGCGCGAAAAGAAAAAAGAGGCGGACTGAGCCAGCAGCAATCGGGAGGTCACAGCATGAATCCAGCGAGCCGGGGCTTTACGTTAATGGAGCTGCTTGTCGTTATCGCCATCATCACGATCCTTGCCGCGATTTTGTTCCCGGTATTTGCAACGGCCCGCGAACGCGCACGCACCGCCAACTGCATCAATAATCTCAAGCAGCTCGGCACCGCCGCGAGCATGTACGCCAACGATTATGACGGTCATTTGAGCATCGGCGTCGCGCCGTCGCACCAGGGCACCGAAGACGGCACATGGTACTGGCGATGGTTTCAGTATGTCACCAACATCCAGGTCTATGTCTGCCCTTCGGGTGAGCAGGAGCAGATCGTCGAGTTTCCCACCGGCGACAGCGGTCCGATCAGCTATGCGACGATCTGCGAGGCCTGCTTTGAAAACGAGGTCTGCGTACCCGAGCGGGTCCGGCAGCCCGCCAACACCATGCTGCTTTCCGACAACCCGTGGTCTGCACACCGCTCCTGCCCGAAATCACACCAGGGCAGGTCGCAACACCGGCCGCTGTTTGACATGCAGGAGCAGTATGACCGCTTTCCCTGGCACGCGGAGAATATCAATATCTGCTTTATGGACGGGCACGCCAAGTCCATCCGGTGGACCCACACTCGCGGCGGCCCCGGTGACCCGCTCTTTATGCACCAGTGAGGCGGGATAAAGACCCGTATTCAAATGCCTATCCGCTTTGACGCCGGGCGGTATGTTGTTGAGAATGGTGCCGTTATTGAAGCAGGCGAGAATCCACCAGCCGTTTCCCTCTGACATGAGGCTTTGAGTGAGCACCCCATGGGATTTGTCCGGCTTGTCAATCTAACCCGCACATTTGACGAGGTCACAGCGGTTGATGCCCTCGACCTGCAGATCCGTGAGCGCGAGTTTCTGGTGCTCGTGGGGCCGTCCGGATGTGGCAAAACCACGGTGCTGCGGATGATTGCGGGGCTGCAGGAGCCTACCAGTGGGGAAATCTGGATCGGCGACCGGATGGTCAACAACGTGTCTCCACGCGACCGCGACATCGCCATGGTCTTTCAAAACTACGCCCTGTACCCCCACATGACGGTGGCGGAGAATCTCTCCTTCGGGCTCCGTCTGCGTAAACTGGCACGCGAAGAGATCGCCTCACGAGTTCAGGAAACCGCACAGATGCTGCAGATTGACCGTCTCCTGGACAGGCTGCCTGCGGAGCTTTCCGGCGGCCAGCGCCAGCGTGTGGCCCTCGGACGTGCAATCATCCGCGAGCCTGTCTGCTTCCTGATGGATGAACCATTGTCGAACCTCGACGCCAGGCTGCGCGTCCAGACACGGGCGGAACTCATCCGGCTACACCGCCGCCTCGGCATCACCACCATCTACGTCACCCACGACCAGGTTGAGGCGATGACCATGGGTGACAGGATCGCGGTGATGCGGGATGGGCGGCTGCAGCAGGTCGGGCAACCGGCCGAGGTTTATCGCACGCCGGCGAACATGTTTGTGGCGGGGTTCATCGGCAGCCCCCCGATGAACTTCCTAACCGCCCGGTTGGAAAACGAGGGCGGCACCATTCATCTCACCGGTGACGGCTTCGTTTTCCAACCGGGCGGTTAGGAAGTTCATCGGGGGGCTGCCGATGAACCCCGCCACAAACATGTTCGCCGGCGTGCGATAAACCTCGGCCGGTTGCCCGACCTGCTGCAGCCGCC
>JAWODS010000205.1:0-14326 GCA_046483205.1 Armatimonadota bacterium
GGATGACGGGCCGGTATGCATCCCGCTTCGGTTGCGAAATTCGCGTTTTTTAGGTACCATAAAAGCTGTCCCGCGTTGTTATTGCGATGATTGTCGAAGAGGAGATGGCAATGACGCGCATCCATGACGTCGGCGCATTTTCCCTGCTTCTTATTTTCCTTATGGCTGGCTCAGTCTGCTTCGGCGATGACGTGACACCTCCCGATGCAGCAGATGATCCTGTCGCACGGTATCTGGAGGCCCGAGAAGATTTGACGATGGACAGCGCGGCCGCCGTGAAGCTCTTATCGGAGAAACGCTCTAAGCTCGCCGGAGCGGTCTTCGAGGTGTGCGGTACGATCATCGGACGCTCGTCGCTGTCCGAAGACACACATCCCGCCCTCAGCTTCATGCTGCAGGTCGGCGATGAGACCATTTTTATCGATGCTGACAGCGAAGACCCGGCAATGCGTGTCGGAACGCACGTACAGGCCATCGTGCAGTTCCCGGAAAACGGCGGGCCGATGGACCATTTTGTGCTTGCTGATATCGCGTTCTATAACGATCTGCCCTCCGACGTGCGCCTGGCACTGCCCAAAAAAGCGGACGAACAGGCGCCGCAACCCGATGGTGAGGCGGATGAAGAGGCCGCCGGAGAGACGGAGAAGTCGGAGATACCGGCGGAAAATGGAGCAGATGAGGATAGGGAGGAGGCCGGGGTTGCCAATCAGGATGAGCCGGAGAACAACGATAAAACGGTCAGCCGTCCCGGTACGGAATATCCCGAAATGCAGCAGCTTTGGCCCGACCAGGATGTTGTCACCGCCTGGATGGAGTGGATCGGAGAGCAGAATTCGAAACTGAATGAAATGCAGCGGAAGCTGATTGCCGAATCAGTTCTGTACTACTCAGATCAATACGACATTGACCATCGGTTGGTCTTTTCGATGATCAAGGCCGAGTCAAACTTTGATCCGACCTGCCGATCTCACGCCGGAGCGATCGGCCTCTGCCAGCTTATGCCGGGCACCGCCAGGTCACTCGGTGTCAAGGATCCCTGGAACGTGCAGCAGAACATCAGGGGTGGTGTGCAGTATCTCGCAGAGCAGCTCAACTTATACTCCAATCGCAGCCCCTACGAGCAGTGTGTGCTGGGCCTGGCATGCTATAATGCAGGGCCCAACGCGGTGAAAAGAGCCGGAGGCATCCCCAACAACGGCGAAACGCCCCGGTACTGCCGCAAGGTCGCCGAGCTGTTTTACGAGCTGTGGAAGAGTGGTATGCCGTAAGGTGGGGTCCTGTGTGATCCCGGCAGAAAAGAATCCCAAATCGGATGAACAAGTCGCAGAGAACGGAGCGCCGTTGAGATTGATGCTGTCAAAAAACGGCGGAGAAACGCAATGAATGTGCAGCGCTGGGTGCTGACAATCGTCATTGTTGTCCTCGTTGCTTTCGCCTGGCACCAGGTTTTCGTCATGACCGGTATCCTGTGGTGGAATGCCCCCGAGCCTGATTTGCAGCTTGCGGCTCCCGACCCGGTGGAATATGGCCAGATAGACGCCTCCTGGGTGGATATCGAAAGCTGGCACCGGACCCATCCGGTCTGGCCGGCTCTGCGCTAACGTGCGCCGGCGGTTGTATTTCAGGCGGCAGGTTTGAATTTCTATGGAAGAAACCCACATTACGGTTATCGGAGGCGGCGTGGCAGGGTGTGAGGCCGCATACCAGGCCTCCATTCGCGGCCATTCCGTGCATTTGTACGAAATGCGCCCGGAACGCAGCACACAGATGCACCGCACTGGAATGCTGGCGGAACTCGTCGGAAGCAACTCCTTCGGGCCCGAGCGCCTCGACAAATCAAGCGGGCTGCTCATGGAGGAGCTGCGCCTGCTGGGATCGCTGACGGCCGCTGCGGCAGATGCGGCCAGGACAGGCAACCACTTCGATATCCAGGTTGATGCCGGCCGGTTCTCGCAGATTATCCAGACCACGCTGCAAAACGACGCCAGGGTTACATTTGTGTCTGAGGAAGCGATACTGCAGGACACTCAGGGGCCCGTTATCATCGCCACCGGCCCCCGGACGACATCATCCATCGCCCGTGTTCTTTATCGGAAAACCGGGCAGGAGTACCGGTTTTTCTACGGCGCCACGGAGCCGCTGCTAGACGCGGCCTCGATCGATATGGAGAAAACGTGGCGGGCAGGTCGCTTCGATGGTGACACCCCTGAATACCTCAACTGTGCGCTGGACGAGGATGGCTTCGAGTATTTCGCTGCAATCATGCAGGAGGCCCGACACCGATACAACGATTTGGAGCACGTGGATTTCTTTCCACCGCTTTTGCCACTGGAGCTGTACGCCGAAGATGATCCGATGCGCGTGCTGGGCGGAGCTCTCAATGCCGCCGGTCTGACAGACCCGAAAACCGGCGAGGAGCCCTACGCCGCATGCCAGCTTGCGCCGGTGGACGAAAGCGAGAGCGTCTGGCGGATCGTGAACGCCCGCACCGGCGCTCCCGCACCACTGCAGGAAAAAATGTGGCGCACCTTCCCGGCACTGTCCGACGCCCGGTTCGTCAGCCACGGTGACGTCCATCAGGCCGCGTACATCAATGCCCCTGCTGTAGTGCACGAAAGCCTGCAGATTTGCGGACATGAAAAATTGCTGGTAGCGGGTGGACTGACGGGATTGTGCAGCTATTCAGCCGCCGCCGCCCTTGGATGGATTGCGGGTGTCAATGCAGCCCGGATACAGGAAAATCAGCAGCCTCTGAGCGCGCCTGTCGAAACACTCACAGGTGCAATGCTGCGGCACGTTGCCGGCGGAAATGGTGGCGGCAGCTACAGCGCGATGTTCCCCAACTTCGGCCTGCTGCCACCCTTCAAGCAGTCCGACGGGGACACCAGGGACAGGAAAATCGCCCGCTCGGAGCATGCGCTCGACGGCATGGAGAAATGGGTGAAAGACCTGCAGATTGCAGAGCCGGAGCTTTCATCTGCCCTCCAACAGTAGTATCATGCAATAACGAGGCTCACATCACGGCATTGCAACACAGCAATCGACACAGGAGCCGAAAAAAAGATGTCATCAGCCTATGTGGACGCATTCATACGGTATTTGACCGATGTGCGCCAGTTGTCACAACACACGGCTGAAGCGTATGCCCACGACTCCGTGCAGTTTATGGATTTTCTGGCAGATATGTGGGGCGAAGAGCGGTCGGCGGACTTTGCATCTGTGAGCTACAAAACCGTCCGGCAGTATATCGTTCATCTGCACCGGCAGCGGTATGAAAAGAGCTCCATTGGACGCAAGCTCGCAGCGCTGCGGAGCTTTTTCCGCTTCCTGGTGGCTGAAGAGCTGGTGGACGCCAACCCGGCTGAACTCGTCCGGTCACCGAAACAGGATAAGCTGCTTCCCGATTTCCTGTACTCGCGCGAAATCGTGGCCCTTCTCACCGCTCCGGACAGCTCCACACTGCTTGGCCGACGGGATCGTGCCATCCTCGAGCTGCTGTATGCAACGGGCATGCGGCGGTCGGAGCTGGTGACCCTGCAGGTTGATGACGTGGACCTGGATGCGATGCAGGCGCGCGTGACCGGCAAGGGCAACAAGGTCCGGGAGGTCTATTTTGGCGGCCCGGCAAGAGAGGCCCTGCAGGCATATCTATCCCGCTCGCGGCCGGAACTTCTCAGGAAGCGCGAGCGGGCATCCGAGGAGCCGGTGTGCTTTCTCTCGAAAACCGGACGTCCCCTGAATGCGTCATACATCTACACGCTTGTTCGCAAGTATGTTCTACAAATTGGTGCCAGTTCAGAAATTACGCCCCATGTGCTGCGGCACACCTTCGCCACCGACATGCTCACGGGCGGGGCGGATCTGCGAACCGTACAGGAGCTTTTGGGACATTCAAGCCTCCGCAGCACCGAGATTTACACGCACGTAACGACACAGCGGCTGAAAGATGTGTATTCGAAAGCTCATCCGCTGGCGACAGGAGACAATACATAAATGAACAATGATGGGCAGCCCGAAATACGATCGACGACCATCGTGGCGGTCCGCCGGGGCGAGCAGCTTGCGCTGGCGGGAGACGGCCAGGTGACCATTGATGACAACATTTTCAAAAACAGTGCCGTAAAGCTGCGGCGAATGTATGATGACCGCGTGCTGGCAGGATACGCCGGGTCAGCCGCGGACGCGCTCGCACTCTTTGAACGTCTCGAGGGCAAGATTGACGAATATTCCGGCAATCTCCCGAGGGCCTGTCTGGAGCTGGTCAAGCAGTGGCGCACGGACAAGCTGCTGCGGCAACTGCAGGCACTGCTCATCGTCGGAGATGCGGAGAACCTGCTTTTAATATCAGGGACCGGGGATCTGCTCGTGCCCGATGAGGATGTTATCGCCATAGGCTCGGGCGGGCCGATGGCGAACGCGGCGGCCACCGCGCTTTTGAAGCACACCGACCTTCCCGCCGAAGAGATTGCCCGCGAAGCCGTACGGATCGCATCCACACTGTGTATTTACACCAACGATCAGATCAGCACGGAGGTACTGTCGTGAAGGACGAAAAGACGCCACGAGAGATCGTGGAATACCTGGAACGATATATCGTCGGACAGGACGAGGCCAAGCGGGCGGTCGCCATCGCCGTAAGAAACCGTGTCCGCAGGCAGATGCTGAGTGATGATCTCCGGGATGAGGTCATCCCCAAAAACATCCTCATGATCGGCCCGACCGGGGTGGGGAAGACGGAAATCGCCCGCCGGCTTTCGAATATGACGAAGGCGCCGTTTCTGAAGGTTGAGGCCAGCAAATTCACCGAGGTCGGCTACGTGGGCCGGGATGTTGAATCGATCATTCGCGACCTTGTTGACACCGGCTACCGAATGGTCGAGAAGGAAGCCATGAAGCAGGTCCAGGATGAGGCTGAACGGCGCGCGGAGGAACGGCTTCTGGACATCCTCGCACCGCCTCCGTCACAGGGCCAGGGGCAGCAAAACTGGATGCAGATGTTTCAGCCGCCCGAGCAGATGGAGGAGCCACAGGTCGGAGAGGGGCCCACGCGGCAGGAGCTGCAGCGCAAGGAGCGGGAGCAGGCACAGAGAGTGCGCGAATTCACCCGCCAGCGGCTCGAAGCCGGGGAGCTGGAAGACGAAGAGATCGAGATCGAAGTTGAGCAGTCGCAGATGCAGAGCTTCCAGCTTTTCTCACCGGCCGGCATGGAGGAAATGGGCATCGACATGCAGGACCTGCTGGGGAATCTCATGCCCAGCCAGACCGTCACGAAGAAGACCACTGTGGCCGAAGCACGGTCGCTTCTGACCCGCCAGGAGGCCGAGCGGCTGATCGATCCCAATGAGGTGGGGCGAAAGGCCGTGGAGCGTGTCGAGAATGACGGCATTGTCTTTCTGGACGAGATGGATAAAATCGCGGGTCGCGAAGGCGGTCACGGACCGGAGGTGTCTCGCGAGGGAGTCCAGCGAGACATCCTGCCGATTGTCGAAGGTTCCACCGTCATGACCAAGTACGGGCCTGTCTCCACCGACCATATCCTGTTCATCGCAGCGGGCGCATTCCACGTCACGAAGCCCTCGGATATGATACCCGAACTGCAGGGGCGCTTCCCGATCCGGGTGGAGTTAAACAGCCTCAGCAAGGCCGATTTCGAGCGCATTCTCCAGGAGCCCGAAAGCTCCCTGGTCAAACAATACACGGCGCTTCTGGAAACTGAAGGCGTGGAGATTGAGTTTACCGATGACGCGATCGCCGAAATCGCCGACCTCGCCCAGCAGGTTAACGAACGGACGGAGAACATCGGGGCCCGGCGGCTCTACACCCTCGTCGAGCGCCTGCTGGAGGAGCTGTCATTTATTGCGCCGGAAATCAGCGGTCAGAAGATCAACATCGACCGCGAATACGTCCAGGAGCAGCTCCATGATGTCGTCGAAGACACCGACCTGAGCCGATACATGCTGTAACGCTTCGCCGACCAGCGGCATGAGGACACAGGATGCAGGGCCACGCTGGCCCTGCATCTGCATTTTGTGAACATGTCAGAGGCAGTCAGTGCAGCTCGCCCCGGAGCATCGTTTCCCTGGGTGACACCAGTCCTGGCCGATTCAGAAATGTGTGGCCAAAAAAATCGGAGGCGACCCTGAAAGGCCGCCTCCGGTCGGGTGCAGGCTTTGTCGATTGGCTTTAGTGCAGGAACTTGGAGACGAAGGGTGAGCTTCCGGGATCTCGGCGCTGCAGGTGACCTGAGGGGCCTTCACCCAAAAACTCCGAGAACCAGGCCTCGTGCTCGATCTCCTCGTGCAGAATGGACAGGGCAAGATCATATGTACGGTGGTCTTTGCCGGCTGTCATATTGCAGATGGCTGTGTACTGGCGTACGGCACAGCGCTCGGCCTCCACGAGGACCTGCAGTATCTGGCGGACGTCGGTGGGGTCCTCGGGCATTTGAGCGGGCGGGCAGCCGGATATGTCGTGGAACTCCTTCATGTCGTTGGGCAGCTTTCCACCGAGTTCATAGATGCGCGGCAGAAGCGCTTCGAAGTGGTTGCGGTCTTCAATGCGGGCATCCTCCGCAATATTTTTGACACCCTCGCCATCGAGGTCGATCAGATGCATGCGGAGGTTTGTGTAGTAGTAATACGTCGTGAGTTCGGCTGCGGCATTCTGAATCAACAGTTCAAGCAGTTTATCCACGTCAACGCCGGCCTTCTCGACCATTTCCCGGGCTACCTTCGCCATAGTCTCATTCTCCATGGTGCATCAGTAATGTTGGGTACAACGGTACGGACAGCGGATGTGTGACCGGGGTTCATTAAAGAGAGGAAAACTCTGATTGTTAATGCATAAGAACACATATTGACAGGCAATTACTTCTTGCGGTAACCGGCTGCGCTGTCTTTTTTCCGTACTGGCGGCTGCTCAAAACTGGTTGCGGATTATGTCCTCCGCTTCCGCCAGCCACGCCCTGCGCTGCTGACGTGAGCTCGAAGCCACCGGCGCGAACATTCGCCGCCGGACATCGGTCAGGCCGCTGAAGCCGAAGACGGATCGTTTCCAGATAGCCTCGAGCGGGTCACCAACGGTTCGAGCTTCGTGTTCCGGCGGTGTGTCGGCGGTGTTGAAAACAACCGCACGCATATTGGCCAGCAGGCCGCGAGGCATCCCCGTGCCATCGGAGCCTTCAGGATACTCGAAGGCCACGCTGTTTCGAATCACGCGATCCACCCAGCCCTTGAGGATGGCGGGCATCTGCCCCCACCAGTTCGGGTGGATGATGACCAGGGCATCGGCGGCGGTCAACTCATCACAGTAATGCTGTACATCCGCTGACACCGTCGCCTCCAATGCTATCTCGTCACACGGCAGACACGGCTCGAAGTCCTCCGCATAGAGGTCGTGGAAGATACACTGATGCCCGAGTTCGCGCAAAACGCTGAGGACGCGGTCAGAAATGGCGTGATTGAAGCTATCGGGGCAGGGATGGGCCAGGATGAGCAAAACGTCCATGGCAGACCCTCCTGACAAACCGGCCGGGGACGACGGGGATGGCACGACGGCCAATGATCAGTCGAGATTTTCCTGCAGGATCTCCTGCAGCTTCACCATGTCTTCGACGAGCTGCGGCTCAAGGCCCGGATTATGCAGCGCGGCCGCCGGATGGTACAGCGGCACCCACAGGATGCCGTGCCGCCGGACGGGTTGACCGTGCATCTTGCCGATGGAGCCTGTTGGCTCAAGCAGTGTCTGCAGGGCGGGGCGGCCAAGAAGACAGATAGCTCGGGGGCGGATGACGGCGATTTGGGCGTCAAGGTATTCGGCGCAGGCCTCGCGCTCCTCGGGCTTTGGATCGCGGTTGTTCGGTGGCCGGCATTTGATGATATTGGTGATGAAAACGTCCTGTCGCTGCAGGCCGGCCTCCTGCAGCAGGCGGGTCAGAAGCGTCCCGGCATTGCCCACGAAGGGCCGCCCTGTCCGGTCCTCCTGCGCTCCCGGCCCCTCGCCGATCAACATGATATCGGCGTCCGGAGGGCCCTCGCCGAACACGGGCAGATTGCGCTGCTTATGCAGCGGACACCGCGTGCAGTTGGCCACCTCGGTGGCGATCTCGTTCAGGATTTCGACACGCTGTTGCGTATCCTCCATGATGAATCACACGCCATCAGAGAAGGTCGGCGTCCTCCAGGGCTGCACGAATGGTGGCGGTATCCTCGTCCGATGCGGGAACGATGGGCAGGCGTGTGCCGCCGACCGGAAAGCCCATCAGCTCCAGGCCGCGCTTGACGCACGCCGGATTGCCCGAGGGCAAAAAGCATGCATCGAAAACGGGCGAGAGAATGTGGTGGAGAGTGGTTGCCTCGGCGACGTTGCCGGTATTGTGGGCCCGGATCATTTCCGAAATGCGGAAAGCATCGAGATGTGCGGCGACGCTGATAACACCGACCCCTCCGACCGACAGTATCGGCAGGGTCATCCCGTCATCGCCGGAGTACACATCGAAGTCATCGGGCGTGTTTCTGCATATCTGTGCAATCTGGCCGAGATCCCCGCTGGCTTCCTTGCAGGCGACGATGTTGCCCACATCTTCCGCCAGCCGCACCACGGTGGAGGCCTCGATGTTTTTGCCGGTTCGCCCGGGGACGTTGTACACGATACAGGGCAGATCAGTGGCTGCGGCGCAGGCCTTGAAATGCTGGTAGAACCCTTCCTGTGAGGGCTTGTTGTAATATGGCCCGACGAACATCATGCCGTCAATGGGCAGTTGCGAGGCCTCTTTCGTGAGTGCGACGGTATCGGCGGTATTGTTGCTGCCCGGTCCGGCCACGATGAAGGCATCACCGACAGCCTCCTTGGTCACCTCGTATAGCTTGAGCTTCTCATCATGCGTGAGAGTCGGTGATTCACCCGTTGTGCCGGTAACGATGAGACCATCGCAGCCGTCATCAATCAGGCGTTTCGCCAGCTCGGCCGCCCGGTCGTAGTCAACGTCCAGATTGTCGTCAAACGGTGTGACCATCGCGGTCAGAGTGGTGCCAAAACGCGCCATGGATCACCCTCCTGTTCTCCAGAGTTCTCAAAACGTAATCAATGTCAGGGAGTATATATTTCACCGGAAATGCGCTAAGTCCTTGTGCAGCATAAAAAAAGCCCGCCTCCGGGGCGGGCTTAACGTTTCTGAATGTCGTACATATTCAGCCGATTATGCCCCTCTGGAGCATGGCTTCGGCGATCTGTACGACGTTGGTGGCCGCACCCTTGCGAAGGTTATCCGCCACACACCAGAGATTGATGGTGTTGGGGGCGGTCTGGTCGTCACGAATGCGCCCGACGAGCGTCTCGTCCTTATAATCCTCGCAGAGGATGTCGGCCTGGGTGGGGAACTGCCGCTCGTGGATATACCTGTGACCCATCCACTCGCGCTCGAGGTCTGCCCTGTCCCGGGTGGTGCCGTAATGCGGATCCTGTGTGGCCCCGTCAATGACCGTCACACCGGGCGACTGCTCGGGGTCCTGGAGGATCTCCATGGCCTTTTGAGCATTCATCTCGTCTTCGAACTGGATATTCAGCGCCTCGGCGTGACCGATTTCGACGGGTACGCGGACGGCTGTCGCGGTCACATCAATGTCGGGATCGGCGAATATCTTCTGGGTTTCATACACCATCTTCATTTCTTCTTTGGTGTACAGATTATCGAGAAATGCGTCAATATGCGGGATGCAATCCCCGGCGAGTGGTCGGCAGAACACACAGGGATCCCATTCCTGGATGGTGCCATCTGCCGCGAACTGCCGAAGCTGGTTACACAGCTCCTCCTGGCCGCGAGCGCCCCACCCGGAGGCCGACTGGTACGTGGAGGCGACGATGCGACGGGCCGTGGCGGCACGATGCAGCGGAGCAAGCGCCACACACATCTGGATGGTCGAGCAGTTTGGGCTGGCGATGAACCTGGTTTCTTCGCTCACCGCGTCCATATTCACTTCCGGGACGACGAGCGGTATATCGGGTTCAAGCCGGTAGTCGCTGCCGTTGTCAATCACATACGCGCCGGCGTCAATGGCCGTCTGTCCCCACTGCACGGAGGCACCCTTGGCCCCCTCGCGACCTGCGAAAAAGACAATGTCGAGCCCTTCGAAGAGCTCTTCGCTGACTTTTCGCACGAGTACCTCTTCACCGCCCAGTATCTCCTTTCGCTCGCTGGTAGCCATCACGATCATCGGCTCCGCCAGCGGGAGCTCGCGTTCGCTGACACATTGATATATCCTGTCTCCGACCGGTCCTACTCCGACCAGCCCTGCTCTGATGTCGCCCATCAAATTCACCTCGTTACAACTGCTGTGCAGAGTGCGTACTTATGTATCTGCTTCAATCAATGAGAATTTTGTCGAGGCCGTACGTGAAGCCTGTCATGTTTTGAATTTCGCGCACCGCCAGAAGCACTCCCGGCATGAAACATTCCCGGCTGGTCGTCTCGTGAGAGATCTTCAGCACCTCACCGGTGCCCCCGAAGATAACCTCCTGGTTTGCCACGTAACCGGGGAGACGAACGGCATGAATGGGGATATTGCCGAGCTCTCCGCCCCGGCTGCCCTCCACATTGTGCCGTTCGGTCGGAACGACGTTGAACGGCTTTTCGCGGGCTTCGGCCATGAGTTCGGCTGTCTTGACCGCAGTTCCGGAGGGAGCATCTTTCTTATTTTCGTGGTGTCGTTCAATAATCTCGGCGTAATCGAATGCTGCGGCGGCCTCTGCTGCAAAAGTCATCATCAGGTTGGCGCCGATGCTGAAGTTCGGGGCGATAATGCACGGAACGCCCTTCGCCTCGCACATCCGATCGACCGTCCTGATGTCAATGTCCGAAAAGCCGGTTGTGCCGACGACGCACGCCACTCCGGCGTTCAGTGCCGCTTCGACGTTGTCCATGACGACGGCGGGAGTCGTGAAGTCAATCATTACGTCCGGTTCTGTCTGTTCCAGCGTCGCCAGCAGATGTCCGCTGATTTCAATACCAGCGGCCTCACCGGTCAAGCCCGGGCAGATTTTGCCGAGCGTATGGCCGACACCCGCCGGATCGACGGCTGCGACCAGCTCCATATCATCGGCTTCATGGACGGCGGCAGAGACGTATCCGCCCATGCTCCCGCATGCTCCAGAGACTAGAATCCTGATGGTGTCCATACGATCACCCGTCAATGGCTCATATTGCCTCACTGCCCGGTTTTGGTTGAAGGCTCGCGGACGGTATTATGCCGGATTGGCAGCCCTTTGTCGCGGACAATCGAGGTTATGTGTCTGTAGAAATGGCAGTGTAGCAAAGAATGCCGGCTGAAGCAACACGTCGCTCCGCCGGCTGATAGCCTGTCCGACAGTCATAAACGAAAAAGGGTCGCCTGAGCGAACTGGCGACCCCTGGTGTTTTTTAGAGCTGCGGGCGCCGGGAATGCCAGTCCGTCGCCTGCTCGTATGCGTGTGCGACCTGCAGCAGCGTCTCCTCACCAAACGGCCTGCCCATAAGCTGCATGCCCACCGGCATATCATCTGCAAAACCGCACGGGACGTTCAGTGCCGGGATCCCCGCCAGGTTCACCGGAATCGTGCAAATATCCGCCAGCTTCATTGCCAGCGGGTCATCGGCCTTTTCCCCGATATTAAATGCCACGGTGGGAGAGGTGGGGCAGATGAGGAAGTCGTAGCTGTTGAACGCCTCATCAAAGTCCTGCTTAATCAGCGTTCGGACCTTCAGGGCCTTGCGGTAATACGCCTCATAATACCCGGCCGACAGCACGTAAGTCCCCTTGATAATCCGCAAAGTGACCTCCGGCCCGAAGCCTTCGGCACGGCTTTTGGCGAACATGTCATAAATATCTTCGGCGTCCTGTTCGCTGCGGTGACCGTAGCGGACGCCGTCAAAGCGGGCGAGGTTGGAGGAACACTCCGCCGGAGCGATGATGTAGTAGCACGGCAGGCTGTATTCGGCGTGCGGCATGGTTACGTCCTCAAATTCAACGCCGAGGCTTTCAAGCTGTTTGACGGCTGCCTCGACCGTATCTCGCACGTCCGGATCGATGCCCTCGCCGTACAGAAGCTCATGTGCAATGCCGCCACGAAGGCCTGTGAGATCTTTCCCCAGCGCCTCCATATAATCGGGCACCTCGACCTCGGCGGAAGTTGCGTCATAGTCGTCGTGGCCGGCCAGGATATTCATCATCATCGCACAGTCGCGGACATCCTTACACAGCGGCCCGACCTGGTCGAGCGACGATGCGTACGCGATCAGTCCGTACCGGGAGACGCGGCCATAGGTGGGCTTCATCCCGACCAGCCCGCACAGCGAGGAAGGCTGTCGGATGGAGCCGCCTGTATCAGAACCCAATGCCACGGGAGCTTCGCCACCCGCAACCGCCGCCGCCGAGCCACCGCTTGAACCTCCGGGAACCCGCTGAGGATCCCACGGGTTGGACGTTATCTGGAAAGCCGAGTTCTCGGTGGATGATCCCATGGCGAACTCGTCCATGTTGGTCTTGCCGCACATTATCAGGCCCGCATCACGGCACTTCCTGACGGTTGTCGCATCATACGGCGGGACGAAGTTTTCCAGCATCTTCGACGCGCAGGTGGTGGGGAAGCCGTCGGTGCACAGCAGGTCCTTGTAGGCGATGGGAACGCCTGCTGTGGGAGGCAGGTCTTCGCCGGCCGCCCGTGCCTCGTCGATCTCATCGGCGCGCTGCATCGCGTGCTCGCGCGTGAGAATCAAAAAGGCATTCAGTGTATCTTCGACATCGTCTATTCGCTGAAAAGATGCCGCCACGGCGTCGCGTGCGGAAATCTCTTTTTCCTGGAGCTTTTCGGCGATCTGCCAGGCGGTCATGTCATGGATTTGCAAGCAACAAACCTCCTTTGGGGTAAAACGTCCGAAGCTGCGGGCGGCGTCGCAGAAACTTCCGGAAGATCAGCTCGACTCCTCTTCCATAAAACCGGGCACGCGGAAGAACCCCTCGACACCGTCGGGCGCATTCTGTGTAATCTTATCTGGAGGAAGACTGGGCTGCACCTCGTCATCCCGGTACACGTCGGTCATGGGGATGGCGTGGGAGGTTTCGGGGACGTCGTCTGTGTCAAGCTCCTGCAGTTGTGCGAAGTACTTCATGATACGATTCAGCTCATGCCGAACTCGCTCGAGATCTTCATCGGTCATCGCCAGCCGCGCGAGGTTGGCGACATGGCGAACTTCTTCGGGACTGACTTCCTGTGCCACCATGGATCATCCTGTTCGAAAGGTGTAACGCTTCAGGCGAGGCTGCCGTCATAGTAGCACCGCAGGGGACAGGCGTCAAGCCGGGGCGACCTTGACAAACCGCGGCGCGAATCATATCATAACTGCAGTGAAAGGGCGGCCAAAATGCCCGACGACCCGGATGAAAATGGCGGCGCATCAACCCGTCAAACCGGACGAAATATGGCGTTGAGCAGTGTCGGCGTGACGCTCGCTGTCAGCGTCGGCGTCGGTGTGTATGTTGGCAACTGGCTCGACCATCGCTGGGGCACGGAGCCCTGGCTTACCGTTGTCGGACTGCTCCTGGGTTCGGCAGCCGGGTTTATAGAATTATGGCGAGTGATCCAGGAGACCAGCGAGACAAAATGAGCGCCTGGTCTCAGCGACCACCGGGGCGCATAGTCATTTTCAGCCTGTTACCTGGCATCGTTATTGCTGGGTTTTTTGTTAGTTTTCGATGGTACGATATGGCTCTGGGGATAATAGCCGGAGCTCTCATTGGTCTTGTCACCCTGTGGTTTTTGGCCGGTAGTGTCGAGCTGGTGGGCGGCCCTGATGAAGAACGAAGACGCAAGCGGTGGTATGCCGCTGCGTCTCTTTTCAAGTATTTCATCGTGGGGGCCTTTTGTTATGTTGTGTTCAAATTTACAAACGCCAGCGCGATCGGTATGTGCGTCGGATATACCGTTGCTCTCGCCGGGTTTTTGTTCGCATATTTGACCGCCATCGACGATTTTGACCCAAAAAGCGATTGAAAACGTCTCTACTGTAGAAACCACCGCAGCATTCTCTCCCGCTATTTAATCGAGCGATAAACGGTATGCATGGAGAAAGCCAGACCAGCATCGAACATCATGGACAGTGGCTCAATGCACTGCTCCCGTATATTCCCGATTGGGCGGAGGCATACATCAGCCCGATCATACTCACCGCATGGCTGGTCATTGCCATTGTCGGGATCCTTGCGTACCTTGGGGGACGCCGGCTGAACCTGGTCCCCACAGGACTGCAGAATCTGTGGGAATTCGCCGTCGAAGCACTTGAGAACTTTTCGCGCGA
>JAWODS010000224.1:0-3438 GCA_046483205.1 Armatimonadota bacterium
CGGCCGCGCTCTGTGGGTATTCCCGTCAGCAGCCAGCCGGCATCGCGCAGTTGTTCGCTCAGTAGGCCGGTGGGGTTGTTCGGATCCGGCCAGGACAGCCGCACTGTCTTAAAGGCATATCCTCGGCTGTGCTCATCATATTGGCACACCATCGGGGCGATAGCGTCATCATATTCGATGCTGATAACCCGGCCGCGAAGATCGGCAATCGAAATGATGCGCCCGTCGTCATCGGCTTCAATAAGAAAATCACTCGGTCGGATCACCTGCATGGTTGTGCGGGGGTAGCTGTGCGGGAAATAGCGGACGAAGAAGCCATCGGGATTGAAGGACCATCGTCCCAGCGGTGTCTCGATGCCATCTTCACTGGGCGGAGCCTCACCGGGACGGATGGCGATTTCTTCAAGCTCGCCGTAATCGAAATCGGTCGCGGAGGTCAGCTTTGAGCGCAGGCCTGCTTCGGCCTCCTTGATCTTTCGAAGCGGGTCCGGCAGCTCAACAAATGCCTGGTCGTACAGCTCCTCGGGCACCAGCCCCAGGGCTCCTCCATTAAGCTTCCGGAGCTGGTCGTCGCTCAGCAGCGTTTCGGCGACATCCCGCAGCTCCTGTGGCATGTCGGAGATCTTCGTCTTCGCCTGGATGCCCCATATCAGCGACTGGATCTTCGTTTGTGGAATATTGGGATAGTCCAGTGATTTGCGGAGAATGTCGGTCACAGGACGGGCCGCCGAGCCCTTCAGCTCTGCGGTCAGATAGCCGTCGCCGCTTCCGGGTGCATACGCCCCGGCGTGAAGACAGTATGATTGCGCCTCCATCTCGTACGTCCCCGGGGCGGCGAGCATATATCCTCCGCCTGGATCCAGCGGAAGCTCCGACAGCGGGGCGGTATAGAGCGGCTCGAAATCATCCAGAAACGGGACACCCGTGATGGCGTCTTTGAAGGTCGTGGTAATTGCGGGGTCCTCGTTCAGAATGCGGCTGAGGTCCGGAATCTGCAGGCGCAATTCCTCCCGGGCCTTTTCCTTTGCCTTCTCTTCAGCCTCTTCCTTCGGATCAGGTTTGTCGGTGGGGATCTTGTCCTTCAGGTCGTCAAACAGGCCGGCCGTGGCGATTGAGGTGCAGAGCGCGACAATGACAGCGGCGACAGCAATTGTGGTAAGACGTCGCATGTGCGTCATCCCCCTTCAGAAATATCCAGAGCGCGGCACGAACCTGCGTATAGAAATGAAAAAGCGGCGCTGTCCAATACACTGGCGCAGCGCCACTGTCTATTCCTTTCAACCTTCAACGCTGCACCTCTGTGCAGCAATTATACCAGATTGTGCAGCCTGTTGAAAAACGCTATTCTTTGCCGGGCACGTTCTGTTCATGCAGTGTCTCGACAAAGCTCTCCAGACTCTGCGGCCCCAGGTCGCCCTCCTCGCGGTCGCGGACGGAGACTTCGCCGCTTTCCTGCTCGTTATCGCCTACGATGAGCATGTAAGGGTACTTCTGCATCTCCGCGTTGCGGATCTTCGAGCCCAGGGTCGAGGTGTCGGTATCAACCTCCACCCGGAAGCCCTCCTGCTCGAGGCGGTCGGAGACTTCGAAGGCGTAATCGTCGTGTCTGTCTGCAATCGGCAGGACGATGACCTGCACCGGCGCGAGCCACAGGGGAAATGCGCCGGCGTAATTTTCGATGACGATGCCCAGGAAACGCTCGATGCCCGCCAGGACCACGCGGTGGATCATCACCGGCCGGTGCTCCTGCCCGTCTTCGGCGACGTAGGTGATGTCGAAGCGTTCGGGCTGGGTGAAATCGCACTGGATGGTGGCACACTGCCACTGTCGGCCGATGGCGTCACGAACCTTCACGTCGATTTTCGGTCCGTAAAACGCTCCGCCACCCTCGTCGAGATCGTAATCGATGCCTTCAGACTCCATGGCCTCTTTGAGAGCGACCGTCGCCCGCTCCCACTGCTCATCGGTGCCGACGGATTTCTCCGGGCGGGTTGACAGGTAGAAGTCATATTCATCGAAGCCGAAGACCTCGAGCATGTCGCTGGCAAACTCGATGACGCCGATGATCTCGTCCTGGAGTTGATCGGGCGTGCAGAAGATATGCGCATCATCCTGCGTGAAGCCCCGAACGCGCATCAGGCCGTGGAGCACGCCACTGCGTTCGTGCCGATAGACCGTTCCGAGCTCGAAATACCGCAGGGGCAGGTCGCGGTAGGAGCGCGTTTTTGTCCCGTAAATAAGCAGATGCCCGGGGCAGTTCATCGGCTTGATGCCGTATTCCTGCTCCTCGATCTCCGTGTAATACATCGGATAGCCCTGCTGGGCGTGACCGGAGGTGTGCCAGACGTCTGATTTAATCAGATGGGGCGTGCGCAGGAGCTTGTACCCGCGCTTGATGTGCTCTTCGACGGAAAAGTCTGTGACGATCTGCCGGAGCATCGCGCCCTTGGGCAGATAGTACGGGAAGCCGGCCCCGGCCTCCTCGAAGAAGGTGAAAAGCTCCAGGTCACGGCCGAGCACCCGGTGGTCGCGCTGCTTCGCCTCTTCCAGCCGGTCCAGGTATTCGTCCAGCATCTTCTGTTTGGGGAAGGAGATGCCGTAAATGCGCTGCAGCATGGTGTTGCGTTCCGAGCCGCGCCAGTATGCCCCGGCGACGGAGGTCAGCTTGACGGCCCCGATCCGGCCGGTTGAGGGCAGGTGCGGCCCGCGGCACAGGTCGGTGAACTCCCCGTGCGTGTAGTGCGTAACCTCAACGGTGTCGAAATGCTGGGAATGCTCATCCATGAACTCCTGGATGGCGTCGTGTCCGCGCGGCGGTTCCTTTTCGGTTTCAAGCGCCACGACGTCAGAGGTCAGAGCCACTTTGTAGGGATTCCCGTGCGCTTCCCAGTAGGCGGCTGATTCGCTTGCAGGCATGGCCTCACAGACGAAGTCGAGGTCCGCGTCGATGATCTTCTGCATTTCCTCTTCGATCTTTTCGAGATCCTCGTCACTGAACGGCTCGTCAACCTCGAAATCGTAATAGAAGCCGTCTTCAACCGCCGGGCCGATGGTTGGTTTGGCGTCAGGGAACAGGCGGGTGACGGCGTCGGCCATCACGTGGGCGCTGGAGTGCCAGTACACGTCTTTGCCCTCGGGATCGTCAAAGGTGAGAATCGAGAACTCAACGTCTTCCTCCAGCGGCTTTGTCAGGTCGGTGACCTGTCCGTCAATCTTTGCTGCAACGGCGTCTTTGGCCAGGCGGGGTCCAATATTCTCAGCAACCTCCAGGGATGTAGTCCCTTTTGGCACCTCCATTTCGGAACCGTCTGGCAGGGTGACTGTAATTTGCTCGGCCATCAGGACTACCTCCTTGTCGGAAAATCGCGCTCACACGCGTTATCACGTCTTTTACATCACGACAGCCCGGGCCTCGACCCGAGCCGGCTTCCACGTCAG
>JAWODS010000285.1:0-18778 GCA_046483205.1 Armatimonadota bacterium
CCTCGCTGGCAGGCGGTTTTGTGGCTGCCGTATCTGATGCTGGTTGGCAGCAGGCAGGTGCCCGGGCTTTTGATGCTGCTGTACCATGCATTTTCGCGGAACCCCTCGGCCTACCGGCAGTTTGGCGCAAACCTTCGTGGCGTGTGGTATGCACTGGTCGGGGGTGAGCGGGGGTGAAGATCGCCTTCGTCGTGGAGAAAGCGGACCGGCGCGGCGGACAGAACCGTGTCGTCACCGAACTTGCTCAACGACTTTCGCCCTCTCACGAAGTCCATATTTTTTGCTTCGAAGCCGCCGACAGAGTCGATGATGTAGAGTATCATATCATGCCCTGCCCGCTTAAAAGCCGTCCGCTGATGCAGGAACTGTGGATCCCCATCGCCTCCCGGCGCGCTCTTGACCCTGCAGATTTCGACATCATCAACGCTCAGGGGGGCAACTGCTTCATCGCCAATACCACCCTGGTACACACCAGCCACAGAAGACTGGCACAGGTCAATGAAGACGTGTTTTTCAACCGCCAGGACATGCCGTTTTGGGAGCGCTATGTCCGTCGCTGGTGGCAGCGCAGGGCCATGGAAAACGAGCGCCGGGTGGTTCGAAAATGCCGCGGTGGAGTGATGACGGTCTCTGAAAAGCTCCGCCACACCATTGCCGACACCTGTGAGATCGGGCTGGAGGAAATTACCGCCGCGCCCAACGGCATCGATCACGACCGGTTTCATCCCGGCCTTCGCGAGGAGCACCGCGGTCCTGTGCGAAAAGAGCTGGATATGCCGAATGGTGCCTTTGTTTTGCTGTTTATCGGCGCCCGGTGGGAGGGGAAGGGGCTGGACCGGGTTCTGCAGGCCATGCAGGTGCTGAACAATGCCGACCTGCACCTCCTTGTGCTCGGCCGCGGCAATCCGGAGGCCTTCGCCAGCCTGATTACACCGCAGCTTGCTGACACCGTTCATTTCCTCGGCCATCAGCCGCCGGAGCAATACTACGGCGCCGCCGACTGCCTGGTGTTCCCCTCGCGGCTGGAGGGGTTCGGCCTTGTCATGGCCGAGGCTGCTGCTGCGGCACTGCCCCTGGTCGTCACACCCGAGGGTGTTGCCGAAACCCTGGTGGTGGACGGCGAAAGTGGCTACCTCGTGGACGGAGACGCCGAAGAGATTGCGGAAAAGATCGCGACACTGGCCGCTGATCCGCAAGCAGCCCGCCGGATGGGGCAGAGGGCCCACGAGGAGTCGCTGGCCTTCACCTGGGACCGGCAGGCGGAGATCGTCGAAGGCGTTTTTGAGCGCGTCGCGGCCATGGAGTCGTGATCGGGTGCTATATGCTGTCAGGGCGTCGGCCTGATTTGAGCCCTCCCGCAATCGCGGGCCAGAATATGAAGACCAGATAAACGCCGATCACCACCAGCAGGCCCCGATGTGTCGTCACCCGGTATGCCGCGGCATGATACCAGTAATCGAGACTGCGTCCGGCGATGATGTACCCGGTCTTTTTCGCCCCGACAGCGAGGATTGTCTGTGCAGCCCGGGTTCGCACCGAAGGCTGGTTTTCCGCGGACTGATGGGCTTTTACGGCCGCCCGCAGCGCGTTCGTGCGGTTATCCTGCAGCCGGAAAACCCGTGCCAGTTCCAGCCATCCGGCCGCACACCTGGGATTTTTCTGAAGCGCTTTCTCCAGCAGCGCCCGGGCGCTTTGCAGCCTCGACTCGTCGGCCAGGCACGCCGCAAGTGCAACCACCGCCTCAGGCTCATCTGTCTGCACTACCAGCAGCCGGAGCTGTCGCTTCGCTTCCGCCCGTGTGGCACACAGGTACCGCATCCGCCACACCCAGGCCTCCGCCGCGCTATCGCCCGGGCTGATGCGGCTCGCGCTTTCGGCGAATGACAGCGCTGCGTGTGGGCGGCCGGTGGTGAGGAGAATCCGCGCCGCAACGAGGTTGTCGTGGACGGCATCCTTCAGAGACTGTGCATCTGCATCTGTCCGAATATCGGCCGCCTGTGAGTAGCACGCCGTCGCCAGTCCCGCAAGCCCCCAGTCCATCGCGGCGGTGCCGAGCTTTTCATAGAATGCCGGCGCCTGCCACGCGGCCGCATATCCGAGCAGCACCAGCCACCCGGCAACCAGCACAGCCGCCCCCGCCAGCGCGTGTCTCATTTTGACCATAAATCACTCGCCGCCGAGTATCCCGTCCCTGGACGCCCGGATATAGGTCATGCACATCTCGTCAGTTCCTGCGAGGGCTTCAGCGGCACAGCACGCCGCCATCAGCTCGCGGTCAAGGGGATCGAGGATGGCTGAATCCAGCCCCACGGCCACACACTGGCTCAAAAAGATGCGGTTCAGCAACCGCCGCTGGGGAAGACCAAAGGAAATATTCGACAGTCCGCACGTGATATGTACGTCCGGCTCCTGAGTGTGAATTTCGCCGATGGCTCCAAGGATATCGCGGCCGACCTCGTGGTCGGTGCCGAGTGGGGCGATGACGGGATCCACGAAGATATGATCCCTCTGCACGCCCGCGTCGGTCAGAGTATTGATGAGATCGAGGCCGGTGTTCACCCGGTCATCGGCATCGGAGGGCATCCCGTCGTCAGACATCACCAGGGCGATGATATTGACGCCGCTGTCGGCGACCAGGTCGAGCATTGCCTCCATGCGCTCCTCTTCGCCGGTGATGGAGTTGATCATCGGGGTCTCTTCACCCTCATACGCATCCAGCGCCGCTTTGACCGCATCGACGTTCGGGCTGTCGAAGGAGATCGGGAGGTAGGTCACCTCCTGGACGGTTTCTACCAGCCAGACCATGTCTTCGACTTCAGCATCACCGACGGTTCCAGGGTTGCAGTCGATGAAATCAGCCCCGGCCTCCGCCTGCTGCATGGCCAGGTCCGAAATATACTCATCATCTCGCTCTTTGATCGCCTCTGCGATGCGGTCGCGAGTACCGTTGATCAGTTCACCAATGACTATCATCTGCGGACTTCCTTTCATAGTTGTTGAGCCGCCTTCACCAGCCGGGTTACTGTTGCATTATACAGGGTGGGACAGTCGTGATGCCGGCCTTCGGTGGCAATGTATCCGTTGATCTGCGCGATTTCAGTCTGGTTGCCGGAGGAGAGATCCTGGAGCATGCTGCAGCGGTTTTCGGCGGTCTGAGCGCAGATTTGTCGAGTATATTCTAACAGATCCTCTTCAATTTCGATGCCCGCTGTCGTGGCAATCTCTGCGGCCTCGGCGACCAGCCCCTCCTGCAGAAGGCGAAGCGCGGGGATTTTTGGGATGTGCCCGTTTTGCACCCGGGCCAGCGCCCCCAGCGGGTTAATGCCGGCATTGATGATCGCCTTCGTCCACAGGATGGTGTCAACATCGTCTGCAACCTGTGCCGGGAAGCCCGCTTCGTCAAGTATCTCCACCACCCGCCGGGCGAGCGCCATATTCCCTCCGACGGAGCCGATCTGCACATCGCCGATGCCCGCGAGGTGCACGGTGGCTTCTGCGGTTTTGTAGGCGCCGGTGGAGGTCGTTCCTGCCAGTACCTGTCGCGGTGAAGCGACAGAGATGAGATGCTCGACATTGCCGAGACCGTTCTGGAGGGTCAGAAGCGCCGTCCGCTCGCCGATGCAGGGAGATGCGTGAGCGACAGCGGCTTCGGTGCTGTAGGCCTTCACGAAGAATATCAGCAAATCAGCGGTCCCGATCTGTGCCGGATCGGCGGTTGCGGAGACATCTGCATGCAGGTCGGCTGCGCCGGTGACGCTCACGCCTCCGCTGTGGATACGCTCGGCGCGTTCCGGGCGGTAGTCAAGCAGTGTGACACGGCGACCGGCTGCGTGCAAAAACGCGGCATGCACCAACCCCATGGACCCGGGGCCGACGACGACGATATGGGCACCGTCAGGCAGTGTATCACCCTGCATTGCCTTACTCTCCGTCGCTTTCGCCACGCTGCTGCTCCCACCGCATAAGCTCAGAGACCTGCCCGAGGGTCATCTTTTTGTCTGTGATCTCGGTTTTCTCTCGCGCCTCCCGCTCCACAACATCCATGGCCCGGTTGGCGACCTCCACAGCTCGCTCCTTCGGCACCACCACCACACCGTCGTCATCGGCAATCACCCAGTCGCCGGTGCGGATGTCGGTTTCGCCAATGTGCAGGGGCACGTCAATCATGCCGAGGCCTTTGGGATCCCCGGCGGCGGGACCTCTGAGGGTGCTGAAGACCGGGAAGTCCATCTCTGCAATCTCGCCTGTGTCGCGGGCGGCGCCGTTGATGACAACACCCGCCAGTCCCCTGCTGATGCAGCTCTTGGTCGCCTCTTCGCCCCATACAGCGGGTCCCTGGCCGCGGACATCAATGAAAAGCACGCTTCCCTCGGCGGCGTGGTCAATGGCCTGGACAGGCTTGGACCAGTCGCCGGGGTATGTCCATACGGTCAGGGCAGGGCCGACACAGCGCATCCCGTGGCGAATCGGCAGCGGGCCGGGAACCCAGCCCTTCCGGTGCATGGCGTCGGAGACGTTGGCGGCCGAGGCGCCGCTGAAAATCTCCCGGAGCTGCTCGGCACCACCGCGCTTGTACTTCTCCGTGGCGATTTCCTCACCGGTTTCTATAGCCCGGATGATGTCCTCTGTTGCTTTTTTGGCATCGGGGGCCTTAATGATCGCACCGCCGACGATGACGACGCTGGCACCATTCTCAACGGCCTCTGCAGCCGTCTCGGAATTAATGCCACCGGCCACGGCGATGGGGATGTCCACGGCCTGTGAGACAGCCCGCAGACTGTCAAACGGCGTCTTTCCCTCCATCTGCACGTCAATGGCGGCATGGACGCCGATGATGGCGGCGCCCATTTTCTGGGCCTGATAGGCGCGGGCGGCCACATCGCCGACCTCGATGAGATCGACCATGATCCCCGCATCGTAGCTCTCACCGGCCTCCACACATTCGCGGATGGTTGAATCGGAGGCGGCTCCGAGGACGGCCACGATATCAGCACCGGCCTTGGCGGCGGCCTCCACCTCAACCCGACCGGCGTCCATGATCTTCATGTCCGCAACGATGGTGGCATCGGGGAACTCGCTGCGGAGCTTTCGCACGATATCGAGCCCCTCGCTTTTAATCAGCGGTGTTCCGGCCTCCAGCCGCCGGGCCCCGCCCTCATAGGCTTCATGTGCCGCACGCATCGCCTGCGAGCCATTGATGAAATCGAGCGCAACCTGCAGTTCAGCATTCTGTGGCATATTTATCCCTCCCGGTACGGTCTGGCTCCATACCGTTGTCGGTTACTACCTGTCAATCCTATTGTACACCCGCTGCATTGATATATGAATTGAGACGTTCGCACTGGCCTTAGAGGTCGTTTTGGCCGGTGAGCACGCCGTTTTCTCTACAGCGCTCGAGGAGATCCTTTGCATACCCGCTGCACGGCGCCCAGAACTGCGCTGTCTTCTTCTCATCGCCCCAGCCACAGATCTGTGTGAGTGATTCGATGCGGTCATACACGCGCTGGTACAGCTCACCGGCAGGCACCGTGGCCCCCGGAGGCAGGTCGAGCGCCTCCAGGATGTCAAGGTCCCGGAGCTGGTCCTTGATATGGTGATACAGGCACAGATGCTCCCCGGGGTGATACACATTGCAGGGGTCGCAGACCATGCAGCAGCCCTCGGTCAGGGTGACGGGAATGGTGGGGTCTTCTTCCATCTTCCAGCGCAACTCGATGAGGTTGTCCTGCACGAGCGGCTCGTCCCTGTGCGCGGTGCAGAGAATGCACAAAACGTGCTGGGGACGGATGTACAGGCGGTCGGCCTCCTCAATCATCCGGACCGTTTCTTCTTTCGCCTCCTGCATATCCTCGCGAGTCCTGTGTCGCAGCATCGCCCAGATGCCGACACCGTCCATCTCTTCCCCGCGTTTGGCCTGCTCGGCGGCGCTGTACTTCTCGTGATGGCGGATTCGGTCGAAGCATCCGTCATGGGCGTGCGGGCATTCCGGCCACACGTCGGAATCCGGGTTGCTGGAGGTGCAAATTCCCTCCACGCTGTCAATGGCCTCAAATATGGTCTGGTACGCCTGCATGGCCGGTAGTATTGTCCCGGGAGCGATGCCCATGAGCCGGCAGACCTCGAGATCGCGCCGCCGTCCTTGATAATCGGCCTGGCGCTGTTCGAAATCCGCGGGAAGCTCGCCGTCACGGTCTTCATAGACGTCGAAATAATGGGCGCGGTTGCAGTCGAGGTCGGCGGTGATCTTCAGCGACACATACGGATATTCCCACATGGCGTCAAGCAGCGGCTGAATGGCGTCCAGGCCGTCCGGCGGGTCATCGCACCCGCCCCGCACGCACATGGCACACAGCAGATGATGGGCGCGCACCTCAACCGGATCCGCACCGGGCTGTGACAACTCACTGCTTTCCCACCGCTGGGCTGAACGGTCCTGTGGCGTCGTATTCTCCGATTTCACAGATGTGCCTCCCGCCGGGTATCTCCCCGGCTTTCCTTCGCGTGTTTGTGGTTGTTACGCCCGCACGCGGCTTACAGTTTCATCCCAGATATTGCTGCCCCTGGTTCGTATGGCGTCGAGCGGCTCCTGCAGCGAGGAGCGGAGCTGCGCGATATATTCCTCGTCCTTCATGTACGCGCAGTTGATCTCCACATTCAGCCACGCGCAGTCGGCGGCCGCAATGGCGAGCTTTGCGGCGACCCCCACATCACTGACAAGATTCTGGTTGCCCTTCTCCAGAAGCACCGGAAGCTCGCCCACGGCCTCGTGGCAGCAGTGGATCACCTGTGCGGGAACATCGGCAGCGGCCTGTAGCGCCTCCTGTATGGCCTGTCGGCGCTGCTGTTTCTGTTCGTCAGTGTCTTTGGGCATCCCGTACGCCTCGCCCACCTGCGAGTATGCGGTTGCATCCTCATTGGTCAGGTCAAGAAGCCTGTTGCGCAGCTCGGTGAGCCGGTCCAGAGCCGCGGCGACCTCCTCCTCGACATCGGCGAACTTTTCTTTGCCCACGGTGAAGTTGCCAACCATCTCACCGAGGGCAACACCGAGGGCTCCGACCAGCGCGGCCGCACTCCCTCCGCCCGGCGCCGGTGCATCCGACGCGAGCTTTTGCGCATAATCCCGCACCGTCAAATCTGTCAGCACCATAAACACTCCCCCTGGGTCGTATCAGTCATTGTAGCGGAAGTTTGTGATGTACAGAATCACCGTCGTGTCGCAGACGTTCCGGGCCGTATGCCGGACACCGCGCGGAACGACGATACTGTCATAGGAGGCCAGCTCGATCTCATATCCTCCCTCACCGTCGGTATAGACGGCGACGGGCCCCTCGGTTTCACCAAGGGCGATGGGGGTGACGACCTCCAGCTTATCGTCGTGTGCGTCGGGTGGAAGCGAGCCCCCGGGGACGAGGCTGGTGTTGTTGACACCCACGTCCCGAAATTCAATGTCTTCGTCCACCAACTCGTCCAGCATTTCGGCGTCAAAGAGCTGTTCCTCTTCACCTTTTGTGAGCTTGACCGGTTTTTGCATGTTCGCTGCTCCTGTCATTTACAGATCTGATATTTCGCTTCGTTCTCGGTGGATTTCGACTTCTGTATGGTCGATAAGCCCACCAAGGGGTACGCTCTGTTTTCGCGCACGGACTGTGACTGCCTCAACCGCGAAATCATGAAGAATCGCGTGAGCGACGTCGTGCGCAAGTGCCTCAATGAGAAGGTATTTCCGATCTGCTTCGACCTCGCGGGCGCAGTCATACACGGCCTTGTAGTCGATGGTATTGTCCAGGTCATCCGTGCGTCCGGCTTCAGTGAGATCCGCAAAAAGCTCGATATCGAGAGCAAACTTTCCGCCGAGCTCGCGTTCGGACTCATCCACTCCGTGGTGGCCGTAAAAAGTCATGTTGACGATCCGGATAACATCGCGTTTCATTCATCCTCACCCGTTTCCAGAGCAGTTGATGATCCGGTTTTCGGTAACAATTGTCGGCACGCGGCGGTCGTGTGGCTGTGCCGGGACGAAGGGCACAATCTGCAGTTCGAAGGCAACCGCGGCCAGTGCCGGAGCGGGCTGGCAGTTTTCCGCTGCTTCAAGGAGACGGTCGTAATAGCCGCCGCCATATCCCAGCCGCCGCCCGGACTCGTCAAAAGCGACGCCCGGCACGAGGATAAAGTCAAGGTCGCTGATCTGCAGCTCCCTGCATTCCTCCGTGGGCTCCATAATGCCCCAGGGGCCGGGAGCGAGGTCGGCGTCCAGGTCCTCCACGGCCCGCAGATGCAGCTTTCCCGCGGCCTCGCCCACAGCGGGCAGAAGGGGGGTAACCTCCGACTGCACCAGTGCCTCCAGAAGAGGCCAGGTATCCACCTCGCTGCCGAATGAGGCAAACAGTAGCGGTGTCTGTGCGGCCTGAAAATCCGGGAGGGTCTTCAGATGATCCATCACCGCCATACTCATGCGGCGATGTTCGGCGTCATCGAGACTGTCGCGGCGCTCGAGTACCTCACGGCGGAGGGCGACCTTGCCGGGGCGGGTCATTGTTGAGCCTCCCCGGAGCCGCGAAGCACCGCGTCGGTCATCCGCGCGACCTGCGTCATTTCTGCCACATCGTGCACCCTGATGATATCTGCGCCGGTGGTGATGGCGACGGCATTGAGAGCGGCTGTGCCCCAGAGCCTCTCCTGCGGATCCGGAATGTCCAGCACCCGGCCGATGGTGGATTTCCGGGAGGCGCCGATAAGCACGGGCCGGCCCATGGACCGAAATTCCCGCAGGCGGCGGACGATTTCGAGGTTGTGATCGACGGTTTTGCCGAACCCGAAGCCCGGGTCGATGATGATCTGGCTTTCCTCGACCCCGCCTTCGACCGCCGCCTCCACGCGCCGGGCGAGAAAGTCGTAGATATCGGTGATGAGGTCTTCATAGGTGGGATTCTCCTGCATCGTCCGCGGCTCGCCGAGCATGTGCATGATACAGACTCCACAGCCGGTCTCGGCCACCGCCTGGATCATCCCGTCCCTGCGCAGTCCGTACACATCGTTGATGAAGCTGGCGCCCATGCCCACCGCGTGCCGCGCCACCTCCGGCTTGGAGGTGTCGATGGAGACGGGCACATCCAGCTCCGAGATTATCGCCTCGATGGTCGGGGTGACCAGCTCGATTTCCTTGTCTATAGGCACTTCTTCTGAGCCGGGGCGCGTCGATTCACCACCGATATCGAGAATATCCACGCCTGCAGAGACAAACTCTCTGGCCTGCTCAACGGCAGCTTCGACATCGCCTTTCAGCCCGTCACCAGAAAACGAGTCGGGCGTTGCGTTGATAATGCCCATGACCAGAGTGCGATGGTCAAACCGAAGCTCCCTGTCACCACAGCGGATAGGGGCCGGGGTGCTGTCGGTATTCTGCAGGGTCCGGGCCATTTCTTCAGCAATTTTTTTGAGGCCGAAGGGCTGCATGGCAAGATTGGCCATCAGGTGATGATAATGCTCGCGCGTGCCCAGCACAATCACGGGCGCCGGTGTGTCGTCAAAGCCCGCCACCTGCTCGCCCACAGCCACATCTCCGCCTGCCGCCAGCATGTGCTGTTTCATCAAGTTGGCGGCTTTGCCGGGAACCTTTTCCAGGCGCATGATGATCATCCGTCCCCGGGGAACCATGCGAGCAATGCCGTATTCGGTCACATTCGCGGCTTCAAGCTCTGCGTCGAGGTCCGCCGGAGAGCCGATGCTGAGAGTTCGGGCCCTGTGGTTCATTGTGTCTCATCCCGCCGTAAAAAATGGTAATATAGTGCAAACGCACCACCTGAATATTTCCCTTGCGGTCGCCTCAATCCTCCTTTGCCCGTTCACGCTGTCCGGTCGGAAACGGTGCAAATGTGAACTCATCGCGCCGGCGACCGTCTGCCACAGTACGAAACAGTACCAGGTTTGTGTATGGGAGAGACACCGTGAAGAAACGATATAGTCCTGTATTTTGCGTCTGCTGTATCATCGTACTGGCTTTCAGTGCCCATGCGCTGGACACCGTGCGGGTCGAGACGGTGTGCACCGACGGTCATCTCCTGGTTCCTGCGCGGGATATCGTGGACGACCTCGGCGCTCATATCCTGTGGTCACCGGCAACGCGGACGGTGACGGTACGGCACGGCGATACGGAGATTGTCATGCAGGTGGGCTATCCGCAGGCCCTCGTCAATGGGGAGTCCCGACAGCTCCAGGTGCCCCCGGTGCTTTCGGAGGGCCGGGTGTTTATCCCGCTTCGATTCGTGGCCGAGGCCCTCGGCTATGAGGTCGCATACACCGATGGCGAAGTGGACCTGGTATCAGGTGAGACTATCGTCCGCCGCATCATCCCTGCAGAAGGGCCGCCCCGCTGTGTCCTCGACGACGCGACGGAGCCTGCGGCCGTCGGCGAAGACGCGGTCGAGCCACCACAGCCGGAACAGCCAGAGAAGCCAGAGGCCGTTAACAGGCCCATGGATTGCGACATCGGAGGGTTTGAAAAGACGGTGCTGCGATCTGACGCACCCGTGCTGGTTGACTTCTGGGCGCCGTGGTGCGGGCCGTGTCTGATGATGCATCCAACACTGGACCGCATCAGCCGGCGGTACGCGGGAGAGGTCAAAGTCGTGAGGATTGACATCAGTAAATCGTGCAACCAGCCGCTGGTGCAGCAGTACAACATTCGCAGCATTCCATACCTGGCGGTTTTCAGCGACGGCGTGGTCGTGGAGCATCTGGTCGGTGCGCGCCCGGAGCAGGAGATTGCGGCGGCCCTCGACCGGGTATTGCAGGACTGAAATCCCCCGCACACGCCTCGCGGAGAATCACAAAGCCCGGGGCAGCGATGCCAGGAGGCTTGCAGCAATTTGAGGGCGGACGGGCTGTGCGGTGTTCAGGGGCGGGATACGAGGCTGCTCGTCCGGGTGGCTCTGTTCTGAGGTCTTATCTTCGCTGCAAGGACATCACGGGCGCGCGACAGACGTGACTTGAGCGTGCCCACGCGGCAGCCGATGATCCTGGCGGCCTCTTCGTAGCCGCGCTGCTCGAGGTCAACGAGTACCAGGGCCTCGCGCTGGTGGGGAGGGAGCGCCTGGATGGCGGCATGAACGCTGCGCAGTATCTCCGAAAGCTCTGCACACCGGTGTGGCTCTGAAGACGTGTCGGCAACGTCGCGATACCCTTTGCTGTGGGCCGTGGTAAATTCGTCGTTCAGCGAGTAGTCTTCGTGGCGCTCTCGACGCCTCCGGTGGCGGAGCTCGTTGATTGCGGCATTTGTGGCAATGCGACCAAGCCAGTTGCGCAAAGACCGCTCGCCACGAAGTCGGAAAGTGGGGAAATTGATGAGGGCGCTGACGAAGACGTCCTGGGTCAGATCTTCAGCATCCGACGAGCCGCATATATGGCAGATCAGCGAATAGATCCATTCGTGGTACCGGTCCACAATCACGGAAAATGCCGCGGCGCGATTGTGCCGTCCGAGCTGCACAAGCATGCTGTCACAGAGGTCTTCCGCGGAGGCGAGGCAGTTATCTGTCTTTGACTTCGACTCTTTCGAGAGCAGAAGTCGGCCCATACCGGATCACCCCGCATGACCCACACCACCACCGCTCAATGGAGACAAAAGGTAACATCGTATATTGTAGTATGCACCTTTTGCCGTCCCGCCAAACATAATAATTCACAAAACTAAAGCATATTTGCGAAAACTTTTTGCCTACGGCCCGGAGGGGATGAAATCCGCGAGCATCCGCTCGTGCATCATGGTGCGGAAAAGCTCGACGGCGATCACGTGCTGGCCACGGACGGTCGGATGCACACCGTCCTCACGCCGGATGTAGCCGGACAGGCCCACCAGATCCCGGTAATCCAGGCAGGCCCCGTCAAACTGCTGGCCTATCGCCAGGTCGATGAAGCTGCGGTGTATGTCACACAGCGCCACGCTCTTTTCGGCCGCGACCTGCCGCACGACCTCAGCATACGCCTCCACCTTCTGGTTGCAGCCGCCGTAATCGGCGTAGTGGTCAGTCTCCCACGAGCGGTGGAGGCGGTTGATGACCGGGTTCGGTGTCATGAAAATGACCTGTGCGCCGAGGTCGCTGCAGCGCCGGTGGATTTCGCGGAGGTTTTCGGCAAACTGCTCCTCCGTGGTCTTCTTATGTTCTTCCCAGCGAATGTCGTTGAGGCCGAATTCGACGGTGACGATATGCGGCTCATGGGCAGCGACCTCATTGTCAAAGCGTGCCAGTCCCTCGGCGCTGTTCTCACCACCGTGGCCGGAGTTGATGACAGATGCGGTCATCGCGTGCGGCTGGCCGATGTGACTCAGGCGCCGCTGCAGGAGCGCCGGAAATGCGTCCTCGATGGGGACGTGCGGGGCGCCCTGGGTGACGGAATCACCAAAACAAACGATGCGCAGTTGCGTCATGGGAAGCCTCCTGTAAATACGCAGCCTCGTGCGGATTTGAGGCCGGTGTGTGATTGTTGCAGGGGTTTGCCCGGCATCAAAAAATCATCTGGCGGCTATTCTACCACCGCGGCAGCGGCCTCGGCCACGGTCTGATACACCGGGATCATTCCGTCGATGCCCAGGCGCTGAAGCTGCCGGACGAGGGCTTCATCGCTGACGGCGAACGCAATATCGCCGCCGCGGTCGCGCAGCTCCATGGCTCCCCACGCAAGTGTCGCCAGGGCTGTATGGCCGATGCACGACACATCTGTCATCTCGATGACGAGGTACCGCGTGCCCCCGACGATCAGGCCGTTGAGTAGCGGTTCAATGCGCTCGATATCGGCGCACTGATCTCCCGCCTCGCCTTCGAGTGTCAATACATGCACTTCGGGATGTTCGAGTGCGACCGAGGCAATTGTCTCCATAATTGCACCTGCTATGCGGTGATAAAGGCGTTGTTGTTTTCAGCCCACTCCAGCAATTCAGGCCCCACCCATTCGGGGATCTGCACACTGCCGATTTCCACAGGGATGGGGCCTCCGGGGCCGTGACTGTCACTGCCGCCGGTGATCATCAGGCCGCGGTCGCGGGCCATCTTTACGTACCGCTCGCTGTCGGTCTTCGTGTGCCGCGTATGGTACGCCTCGATGCCCCCGACACCGATCTCCAGTATTTTCTGGACAATGGCGTCACTGCCGCAGATACCCGGGTGGGCGATGACCGAAAGCCCGCCCGCCTGCTCGATCAGCTCGATTCCTTTGCCCGGCGTCAGCCTGTAGCGTGGCACATACGCCGGACGACCCCGGCGCAGGAACCGGCTGAAAGCTTCCTGCTGATTCTGGCAGGTCCCGTTGGCAACGAGAGCCTGGGCGATATGCGGGCGGCCGACACTGCCGGATCCGGCTTGCTGCTGCACCTCGGTGTAATCCAGCGAAACTCCCAGCGCGTTGAGCTTCTCGGTGATGACACGCGCACGTTCCACGCGGGAGTTGCGCACCACCGCCAGCTTCTCCGTCAGTGCCGTGTTGGAGCAGTCGATGAAGTATCCCAGAATATGAACTTCCGAGCCGTCCAGCTCCGTGCTGATTTCCAGGCCCGGGAAGACCTGGAGACCCTCCGGAGCGGCCGACTGGGCCGGAGCCACCGCCGCAATCGTATCGTGGTCGGTGATAGAAATGGCATCCAGACCGATCTCATGCGCTTTGCGCACGATTTCCTGCGGTGTTTGCGAGCCGTCTGATGCCGTCGAATGAACGTGCAGATCGAGCAGAATAAGTCCCTCCTGCAACGGCTGTCCTGACAGAATATCTTACTTCGTTTCCTCCGCCCCGTTTTCCTCCCTGTTTGCAGTCATTGTGTCGGACCAGCGGCGGGCGAGCGCGGCGGCGCCGTGCTTATCCAGCGGCTCGTTGCCACTTCCACACATCGGCGATTGCACGCAGCCCGGACAGCCGTCGTCGCAGGGACACGCCTGGATTGTTTCTGCCACCGCGTCCAGAAGCTCGGGCAGGCGGTGATAGACGCTTCGCGCAATGCCCACACCGCCGGGATAAGAATCGTAGATGAAGATCGTCGGCTCACCGGTATCGTGATGGACGGGTTCCGACGCCCCGCCGACGTCCCGCTCATCACACATGGCAAAAAGCGGCAGCAGGGCGATGAGCATGTGCTCGACGGCGTGCAGCGTTCCGGCGAGGTCATACCCGCCTTCAACGCAAAAAGCAGCTGCCTCCACGGAGCTGATCCAGAAGCCCGATGTCTCAAATTCCGTCACCGGAAGGTCGAGATCCTCTCTGCCGACTTCTCTGCCGTCCGTCTGGCGGATCTTGCGGAAGCCCATCACCTTCGACTTGAGGACGATTTGCCCGTAGCGGGCACGAATGTCGTCGTAGCTGGTCGATTCGTCAAGCTCCATGAGATGAACATCAGCCTGCCGCATGGGGCGGGTGTAATAGTTAACGCGCACCGGCTCGACGAAGGCCCGGCGCTCCTCCAGGTCCAGTCTCTGCACCCGGTAGCTCTCCCCGGCGTGCAGATATATGGCGCCCCGGTGGATTTCGCGGAAGGCGGCGTCGGCGTCAACCGTGGCCAGGAGCTCGTCGCTTTCGGCCTCGTACACCTGGTACGGCTCGCCGGAAAGGGAACGGATGCTGACCTTCGCCGCCGGATACATTTCCGGATGAAGCCAGTACCATGTTCCGTGGCGCCTGGTGACAAAGCCTTCGGTGCTCAGAAGCTCCAGAAGCTCGTTCATCTGCGGGCCGAAAAGCTCCTCATCGCTGTCTCGCAATGGTGTTTCATACGCCGCGCACAGCAGATGCGCCGCCAGGATGAACTCGTTGCGCGGGTTGATGACGGCTTCTTCGGTTGGCTTTTCCAGCAGGTACTGTGGGTGCTGCATCAGGTACTGGTGCAGCCCGCCCCGGATCGCCACCAGCAGCGCCAGCGAGTCCTCCTGCTTTCTGCCCGCCCGACCCGCCTGCTGCCACACGCTGGCGATGCTGCCCGGATAGCCGACCATGATAACCGCGTCGATGCCCCCGATATCCACACCGAGCTCCAGGGCGGTGGTGGAGGTGACTGCCAGCAACTCACCATCGAACAGCCGCCGCTCGATGTCCCTGCGCTGATCCGGCAGATACCCACCGCGATAGGCCATAACCCTGTCCTGCAGGCCGTCCTCGCGGAGAATATCCCGTGCGTAGCGGAGGATCAGCTCCGTGGTGGTTCGTGAGAGCGTGAAGGTAATGCTCCGGATGCGTCTTTGGGCGAGCGCCGACAGCAGCTCTGCGGCCTCGGTGTTGGGGCTCCTGCGGCGACCGGTGCTCTCGGCAATGACCGGCGGGTTCCACCAGCCGAAGATTCTGCGTCCCTGTGGCGAGCCGTCTTCGTCGATGAGGTGGAAATCCAGCCCCGTCAGTTCCTCGGCCAGCTCCAGGGGATTGCCGATGGTGGCCGAACAGCACACGACCTGTGGATCGGCGCCGTACTGGGCCGCGATTCGCCGCAGCCGCCGGATCACATTGGCGGTGTGGGCGCCGAATACGCCCCGGTATGTGTGCATTTCATCAATGACGATATACTGCAGATTCTGCATGAAGCTGGACCAGGTGTGGTGATACGGCAAAATCCCGACATGCAGCATATCGGGGTTGGTGAGCACGACCTGTGCATTTCGCTTGATCCGCCGGCGCCGCGATTGCGGGGTGTCGCCATCATACGTTTCGGCTTCGAACGCCTCGCCTGCGCCGAAGTCGCCGAGCTTGCGGAGCTGATCCTGGGCGAGGGCCTTCGTGGGATAGATGAAAAGCGCCCGTGTAGAGGCCCGCTCTGCAAGTGCCTGTGCCACCGGGACGAGATAGCACAGGGTCTTTCCGCTGGCGGTGGAGGTCACAATGCAGGTGTTCTCACCATCCAGCGCCGCGTCGATCCCCTCCACCTGGTGGCTGTACAGCCTCTCGATGCCCAGACCGGTGAGGATCTTTTGCACCTGTGGGTGAAGGTCGTGCTGCAGGTCTGCGTGGCGAGCCTCACGCGCGTCGATGACGCGGAGATGCTCGAGCTGGTCGCGGTAGTCGTCGCTGTCGGCGATCTCCTGGAGTGCGTCGAACAGATCCATCAATCTTCACGTCCGCCGGTGTCCGCGGATGATGGCTCATCGTCAGGGGGGTCTTCGTGGTCTTTCTCCAGAGCCGGGCCTATGTCGGCAGCGTTTGATTGCTCCGGTTTTGATCTCCCGCTGATGCCTCCTGCCGCGCGTTCTGCAAGGGCGGTGAGGCCGACGCTGAGGAAATACAAAAGCAGCATCGGGACGCCTACGAGGCCCATGTTGAACGGATCGGGCGTGGGGGTGACGACCGCTGCGATCGCCGCGATGACCACAATCGCCCACTTCCACGTCGCCAGAAGCGAGCTTGCAGTCACCACGCCGATGCGTGCCAGAAACATCATCACCAGCGGCGTCTCAAACGCAAGTCCGAAGACAACCAGCAGCCGCATGAAGAAGCGCAGGTATGACTGCAAAAAGAACTCCGGCTTCACACCGAGCTGGGTGTTGAAAACCAGAAGATAGCCGATGGCCCGGGGCGCCACGAGATAGCAGAAAGCGATACCTGCAGCAAAAAGGACCACCGCCGACGGCAGCAGGATGTAGATGGCACGCTGCTCCCGGGGCTGCAGGGCGGGGCGGATGAAAGACCACAGCTCGATACAGATGAACGGGAAGCCGATGATGATTGCACCGAGCAGCGAGACCTGCAGCATCAGCATGATGCCGCCGACCGGCTCGAAGATATGGAAGGTGAACTCCTCCATCCCCGCGGTTTCGGCGCCCACCCTCGCGGGATACGTCAGCAGGTCCATAATCCACGTGCGGAAGTTCCACGATATGGCCATCCCCACCACCAGGTAGGCCAGCACCCGCAATATCGAGGAGCGCAGGCGATCCAGGTGCTCCATGAATTCCATACGTGTGGTATCGGCCATGGCGTTTTCCGTGTGGTTACGTGATTCGCTCTTCGCTGGATGGATCGAACAGGTGGGCCCTGGACATATCAACCGCCAGCTTGAGCTGCTGTCCCTCTTCAAACTGCCTGTCGCTGTCCACCGAAGCGACCAGCGATTCGCCGCCCAGTTGCAGGTAGAGCACGGTTTCGGCGCCCGTCGGCTCCGGCACCACCAGTGTCGCCTCAATGGTGCAGGCCTGTGTGGGATCCTCCGCCAGCTTCAGGTCGGTGGGGCGGATGCCCACGACGACCTCCCCGCCGAGATACTGGCTGGCGCTTTCGGGCGACTCAGACAGGTGCAGGTCGAAGCTCTCACCGGTGAGATGAATGGCGCCGCCGTCGTCTTGTACCCGGGCGGTTAGGAAGTTCATCGGGGGGCTGCCGATGAACCCCGCCACAAACATGTTCGCCGGCGTGCGATAAACCTCGGCCGGTTGCCCGACCTGCTGCAGCCGCCCATCCCGCATCACCGCGATCCTGTCACCCATGGTCATCGCCTCGACCTGGTCGTGCGTCACATAGATGGTGGTGATGCCGAGGCGGCGGTGCAGCCGGATGAGCTCCGCCCGTGTCTGGACGCGCAGCCTGGCGTCGAGGTTCGACAGTGGTTCATCCATCAGGAAGCAGACAGGTTCGCGGATGATTGCTCGTCCCAGGGCGACACGCTGGCGCTGGCCGCCGGAAAGCTCCGCAGGCAGCCTGTCCAGGAGACGATCAATCTGCAGCATCTGTGCGGTTTCCTGAACTCGTGAGGCGATCTCTTCGTGCGGCAGTTTACGCAGGCGGAGCCCGAAGGAGAGATTCTCCGCCACCGTCATGTGGGGGTACAGGGCGTAGTTTTGAAAGACCATGGCGATGTCGCGGTCGCGTGGAGAGACGTCGTTGACCATCCGGTCGCCGATCCATATTTCACCGGCGGTGGGCTCCTGCAGCCCTGCAATCATGCGCAGGACCGTGGTCTTGCCACATCCGGACGGCCCCACAAGGACCAGAAACTCGCGCTCACGGATCTGCAGGTCGAGGCCATCAACCGCCGTAACCTCATCAAATGTGCGGGTTAGATTGACAAGCCGGACAAATCCCATGGGGTACTCACTCAAAGCCTCATGTCAGAGGAAAACGGCTGCGGCGTTCTTGCATGCTTCGGCAACGGCACCACCTGTCAACAACAGACCGCCCGGCGCTGAAGGGCGGCACAGGCGGCCGGGAGGGTTCGCGTCCAGCGGGTCACTGGTGCATAAAGAGCGGGTCACCGGGGCCGCCGCGAGTGTGGGTCCACCGGATGGACTTGGCGTGCCCGTCCATGAAGCAGATATTGATATTCTCCGCGTGCCACGGAAAGCGGTCATACTGCTCCTGCATGTCAAACAGCGGCCGGTGTTGCGACCTGCCCTGGTGTGATTTCGGGCAGGAGCGGTGTGCAGACCACGGATTGTCTGAAAGCAGCATGGTGTTGGCGGGCTGCCGGACCCGCTCGGGTACGCAGACCTCGTTTTCAAAGCAGGCCTCACAAATCGTCGCATAGCTGATCGGGCCGCTGTCGCCGGTGGGGAACTGCACGAGCTGCTCCTGCTCGCCGGAGGGGCACTGATATACCTGGATGTTGGTGACGTACTGAAACCATCGCCAGTACCATGTGCCGTCTTCGGTGCCCTGGTGCGACGGCGCGACGCCGATGCTCAAATGACCGTCATAATCGTTGGCGTACATGCTCGCGGCGGTGCCGAGCTGCTTGAGATTATTGATGCAGTTGGCGGTGCGTGCGCGTTCGCGGGCCGTTGCAAATACCGGGAATAAAATCGCGGCAAGGATCGTGATAATGGCG
>JAWODS010000122.1:0-3171 GCA_046483205.1 Armatimonadota bacterium
TCACCGATGATCTGCCAGGCGTTTTCCTCCTGTATGGGCATGAACTCTCCGCGCTCGATGGTCAGGACGCTGTCATCTTCGCCCATCACAAAGGCGGCGAAGTGCGAGTCAGCATCGGAATCCTCCGCCACGAAATGGCTGAATTTCTCCAGGCACGGCCACCACTGCGCGACAACCTGCCTCGGGCGAAACTCCCAGCCCGCGATGCCGAGGACGTAATCCAGGTCATAGCAGCTCCAGTTTGTCAACACACCGCCGCCGTTTAGCGAGAATGACTGCCGCCACGGTGGCGGAGCCCCCTCGCTTTTGGGGCCCGCGGCCCGGAAGCAGCGAACATGGATGCGCCGGATATTTCCGAGGGCGCCGGTCTCCACGAACTCCTGGGCCGCCTGCGCGGAGTCCGACAGCCGGTGCCGCAGGGAGCAGTTGCCGACCACCAGATCTCCACGCCGCTCGATGAGATCCTCGACCTCACGGGCGTTGTTGGCGACGGGCTTTTCAACCAGCACATGCTTGCCATTCGCCAGCGCACGGAAGGCCAGCGATGTACGCACACCGGAGGGCATTGCGAGTATGACCGCTTCAACCTCGTCGTCGTTATCGATAAGTTCCCGGCCTGAGGTGTAGGTCTTCTCCACCCCGGCCTGTCGGGCATCTTCCATCCGTTCCGGGTAAAAATCCGCAACAGCCACCAGCTCTGTGTATTCACAACTCAGGGCCGCTTCCAGATGATGGTGTCCGATGACGCCCTGGCCGATAATCCCTATCCTTACAGGTTCCACGAAGTCAGCCTCCTATTATTTCACACATTGAATGTCTCTGTACTATTGCACGCGAGGGCCAGAGAATCCTCCTGATGCTCCTGTTCCAATCGCAATCAGCGGGGCGCGTGCAGGGGGCAACCAGGCCTTTTGCAGCAGGCTGCTTCATGTACTATAGTAGCCACTGGGACGAAGCGCCTGTCATATCGCCGCCGCTTAATCTCTCATTGCACGCCACGGAGGCCCTCGTCATGCAGATTACACGGCTCGACTGCAACCCCATCATCACCCCTGAGACCCACGGATCGATCGGGGATAATATCAACGGCCCCTCGCTCATCCGGGCGCCCGGCTGGCTTCAGAATCCGCTGGGGCGGTATTATCTGTATTTCGCCCATCATAAGGGGAAGCATATCCGCCTGGCCTGTGCGGATGACCTGTGCGGGCCGTGGGAGGTCTATGAGCCGGGGGTGCTGCACCTCGAACAGGCCCCCTGCCGAAACCACGTCGCCTCACCGGACGTGCATATTGATGACGGCCGCCTGCGGATGTATTTCCACGGCCCCACCGACGAGGGGCAGAAAACATTTGCCGCCACCTCCACCGACGGGCTTCATTTCGACGCCAGGCCGGAGGTGCTTGGTCCCAGTTACTTCCGCGTGTTCGAATGGGCCAACGCCTACTACGCCATTGCCCGGGACGGGTGTGTGTACCGGTCGGAGGATCCGCTGGCGTCTTTCGAGCAGGGGCAGGAGCTTTTCGAAAACCTCCGTCACTGCGCCGTGCGAATCGTTGACAGCACCCTGCAGGTGTTTTACTCCGATGTCGGGGATACGCCGGAGCGGATCGTGCTTTCCAACGTCAATCTCGACGGCGACTGGCGAACATGGAGCGCGGGTGACGAAGAAACCATCCTGCGACCCGAGGAGCCGTGGGAGGGCGCCGATCTGCCCATCCAGACCTCCGAGGGCGGCTGGGCTTCGGAGCCGGTCCACGAACTGAGAGATCCCGCCATCTACGAGGAAGACGGCCGGACCTGGCTGGTGTACTCTATCGCCGGCGAAAACGGCCTCGCCGTCGCCGAGATCATGGATTGACTATTCCGTGATGCCTGCCTCGAAGTGGCTCGTTTCGGCCAGCTCCCAGGTCTCCCCGCCATCGCCGGAGGTCAATATCGCCGGGAAGTTGTAGTGGCTCGGATTCTCGCCGTACACCCAGTTGGGCTGCTTGTTGAAGTAGGAATAGGAGATGTACAGTCGCCCGCTGCGATCCATCGCCAGCTTCGCGTGATAGTTGCTGTAACCATGGGCCACGGCCACCACGAGCTTCCGCGCATCCGTCCATTCCTCCCCCTGCGGCTTCTTCTGGTATCCCAGGGAGGCGTAGGTCTGTCCGGGATGATATGGATCGTCTTCTGACCGGATCCACCACCGGAAGGCCGCGTGGAGTGTGTCATCGGGGTCGCACAGCAGGCCGAGGTAGGTCTGCCGGGCCGGACGTCCCGGTCCCTCCAGCTCTTCGGGCCGGGGGTGTTCAAAGCCGAAGTCCAGCATCGTCACAGCCTTTTCAAACCTTTCAGTGAGATCATTCGGCTGTTTTGATTTGTAATGATAGAAGTGATCGCCGTGTGCTCCGGTGACCACGTGCACGTAGCCGTCGCTGTCGGCGCAGATGCCCGGGGTGTTGTGGACGTCGTTCACCGGCGGAGCGTACCCGACAAAGACGGGCTCGCCCACCGTCCGGGTTTCGCGGTCGTAGGTTGCGGCAAACGTCGGAGAGCCGGGGAGATTTTCCTCCTCGCGCATCTCGGCCCACGTAATATGCGTCTTCGTGCCGATTGTAGTGGCGAATGATGCACCGCCGGAATGCTGACACATGCCAAAGCATTTCTCCGTCGCCGCCACCGGCTCGGGAAGCTCCAGGCCCTCGTCGGTGACCACCGGCTGGGTGAGAAGCAGGCGATTGTAGGCCCCCCATCGCGCGGTCGGATGATCGGCGACCTTCTCCATCGTCGCAATCAGCGGAGGCCCCGGCAGGGAGTGCGTGTCGGTGCGCAGTTCGATATTCGGCGACCTGCCTGGAAGGTCATAACACTGGAAAGTTTTCCCGTAATCACTGGAAAACAGAAGCGCGGCGGTTTTCGAATTCTCCAGCTTCAACTGCACAATCGAGTACATATTGTCCTGGTCGTCGAAGACGGCGTGAGTGTAATACCACCCGGCACCACGGTCGAATCGCTGGAAATCCGGGTAGCGCTCCTTCACCGCCTCTACAAAGCTGCGTGTGACCCATGTGCCGTCACGGAGGGTCTCGAAATGGCCTGTTTCGTGCAGATCAAGTCCGCGGCTGCGGATGTATGGTCGATTGTGGCTGTCGAAGCTCGGGGTGTTGCAAATGTATTCCGGCTCGT
>JAWODS010000426.1:0-14079 GCA_046483205.1 Armatimonadota bacterium
GTTCTTTTTCGTGCCGCATACAAAAGAACCTGTCGATGAAGACAGGTTCTGTGTGCCAAAACGACAGGCTATGACAGGCCGCAGCGTTATTCACCACGGGGGTAGTAATGGCGATTGTATTCGGCGTCCGTGAAGGCCACGGCGCCCTCTTTCATCACGAGCTGGATGTTGTCCTCGTCATACAGCACCGAAATGTCATCCAGCGGGTCTTTTCCGACGATGAGCAGGTCAGCGAGCTTCCCGGGCTCCAGGGTCCCGAAGCGGTCAATAACCCCCATGGCCCGGGCGGTGTTGCGCGTTCCGGCGACGATAGCCTCCATTGGAGAAAGCCCGCAGTCGCACAGCTCCATCAGCTCATGCATGGCGTCACCGGCGTTGCCGTCGGTGCCCACACCCATCTCGATGCCCATCTCGTGCGCCTTTTTCACGCCCTCCCGGTGGATCGGCGAGGCCTCCCGCATGCGCTCGCGCATGTGCAGCGCCCAGCTTTCGCGGGTATAGCACTGTTCACTGGTGATGTGGAGTGTGGGCAGGTAGGCGAGGCCTTTTTCCTTGATGCCCTCGAGCGCCTCCTCGTCAATCAGTGCCCCGTGGTGAATCTGGTCACAGCCAACCTGGATGGCGTGGTTCAGGCCGGGCTGAGAGTGTGCATGTACGACGACCTGCTTCTGCCGCCGGTGCGCCTCATCCACCAGCGCTGCCAGTTCCTCGACCGTGTAATCCTCGTTTTCGACCGCCTCATGCGCCCACTGGAAGCCCCCGGAGGCGGCGGTCTTGATGAAATCCACCCCCTTCATGGCCATCGCACGGACGCCCTTTCGGACCTCCCACGGCCCGTCGCAGTCGACGCCGGCGATGTTGTCGTCCTCCCGGTGCATGTGACCACCGGTCGCGCCGACCACCGCACAGACGAAGTATCGAGCCGCGTGACCCATCCTGCCGGAGGCGATGGCCTCACGCATGGCGACACCCTCAGGACCGGAATTTGCCCCCACCACCGTGGTGACACCCTTTGCCAGGTTCGCCCGGAGATCCTGGAACGGGCGCAGCCCGAAGCCGACGTGCTGATGGCCGTCAATAATCCCGGGCATAACGGTTTTATCACGGGCCTCGACTTCTTCAACATCGTCGGGGACCTCCACCTCATCCGCGGGTCCGACGGCGCTGATACGTCCCTCTTCGATGACGATTGCTGCATCCGCGACCGGCTCGCTGCCCGTGCCGTCAATGAGCTGTCCGGCATAAATAACGCGCGATATCATGTCATTCGCTCCCATGGGTTTCAGGAATGGTTCAGTGTCGGCATACGTTTTTTCGTTCTCAGAAAAACGAGCACCTGTATATGGGGAGGTGCTCGCCTCATAAGGCCGGTCTTAGGTCACTCGGCGATAGTGAACACCCTGCGCCCCACCACGCGCTCGCCTTCTTTGATCTCGACCGCATAGTTCCCGGATGGGAGATATTCTGCTCTCGCCGGGAAAATCGGCACATCAAGCCGCTGGTCACCGGCGAGGATGAGCAGGCGGCGAGTGAGGACGCGGTCATTCCGGGACCATTCGAGGGTCACTTCAGTGTTCTGTGGTGCCCCGGCGATGCGCAAGAACAGTGTCACCTTCTTCGTCTCGGTGGGGAAGAGCTGCTTGATGCCGACCGGGTCGTTATGCTCATCCACGCCCTCGCAGATGATCGCTTCTTTGACGACACTGGTGGGATCCAGCTCCATCGGCTGGGGCCCCTGGTCCTGTGGCTGTGGTTGTGGCTGAGTCGGCGTCTGGGGGGTCTGCGGAGTTGCCGGTATCTGGGGGACCTGGGGTGTTTGCGGCTCTGTTGCGCCGCCGGAATATGACATACCAATGAGACCGCCAATCTGCGCGACATGCGGCCCACTGCCACACACCAGGTACACAGCACGCCCCAGCGCCATGCCGCGAACGGGCGGATCCTGCGAGACCTCAATCAGCCCCGGTGACCCGGTGCCGCCGGGCTGGTTCCTGAGAGTGGCCAGGCTCGTCTGTGCGTCGGCACTGGAGGGAGCCACCATCGCCACCACCGTGTAGGCCCGGTCACCAACCTGTATGGTCTGCATCGCGCTGGACTCCACCGGCAGGGTTGATGCGGCGGATCCGGGCGCCACCGCCGCCAGGATGTCGGTGGCCGAAAACTCAACCGGCTGGCTGCTCTGCCATCCCTGCGGCAGTCTTTCGGGGGACAGAAGAATGTCGGTGGCTATGGCTCCGGCTTCAATACCTCCGCTGTCGCCCTGCGTCGGCCCGGTGGATGTCCCTCCGGGTGTGGATGGCTGGCCGGTCATCTCCGGCGGTGATGCTCCGTCAACCTGCCATTTCTGCATGAACTGCTTAAAGCCGGTGGTGCCGTTGACATACGCGTCGGCATCGGCACGGGCCACCTGCACCGAGAAATTATCCGCTCCGGATTGGGTGAAGGTGATCGAAAGCGTATCGGTCCACGGCGCGAGGAGCGAGGCGTCGGCGAGGGCGTAGGCTATGATGGGAGACCACAGACCTCGTGCGGGCAGCTCCGGCGCAACAGCGGTGATCTGCACGCTGTTTTCAGTCAGGTCGGCCTGCACGTTGCGCAGCCCGAGAACCTCCGCGCAGTCATTTTGCAGCGCATCCCGCGCCATCGAAGCCCGCTCTGCCGCCGATTGGTCGGTGCCCGGGGTGGCCGGGACGTTGGGGATCGTGGGGGGCTGCGCTGTCGTGTCACCGGCCTCCTGATCGTCCGGCTGCCCTCCAGCCGCAGGCTGGCCCTGCCTGTCCGTATTTATCGGCCCTTCTGTCGCGGTGTCCGCACCGCCTGGCTCGGGGGTATCGTCTGCGGTTGTGGCGCTCTTGACCTTCCATGTGCCCATGAAGGTCTGCAGATCAATGCTGTCATTTGCGTATCGGGTAGCGTCGGCCTGCAATATTGTCGCCTCCAGTTGCTGGCCCTGCCCGACGAAGGAGATGCGGATCTGCTTCGTAAAGGACGCGTTTTCGGCGGCGATAGTGGCGATCTCGGCGATCTTGTTCGGCCACTGCCCCGGACTGGTATTGGCCGGAGGGGCGGTGGTAATCAGCGTCTCCCCGGCCGTTACCTGCACCTGGATGTTTGAAAGGCTGGCGTCGGCGGCCAGTGTCTGCTGAATCGCGGCCTGTGCTGTCTGCGGGTCGGTGGGTGCCTGCTGCCCCTGGTTGCCCGGTGTGGTGACACCGCCGGTGTCTGCGGTACCGCCAGTATCTGCAAAACCTGTCGATCCGTGTAACTGCTTCCAGATATCGGGATTGGCCTGAGCTGTCGGGCCGTTGACGCCCAGCGGGGAGATGCCGGTAATGGGTGTGGCGGGGGGAGTGCCAGTGCCCCAGGGGTTAGGCCCCCAGACGGCGTAGGTGAAGAAGTTCCAGAAGCGCACGGGGATTCCGTAGCAGGAGGTGCTGCGCTCCAGCCGCGCAACGATGCGGTATTCATCCGGGATGCGGATCGCCGTGGGAAACTCAAGTGTTTCGTCAAACGTGAAAGTCCTGCCCTCGTCGCCGGGATTTCCCGGGCCTGGTTCATCAAGTTCCTTTTCGAAGATAATCAGTGGCCTGAGCGGGATATTCAGCCACGGCGTCCCCTCGGCGTGCTTTTTGTTGTCAGTATAGACGCCAACTGAATCGGGGCCGTAACTGTCCCGTGCCTGTACATCAGGCGATTTGCCGCGGAACTCGTCGGGAAGGACATTCCACGATCCGTCGGGGCGCATGAAATCGGCGGCCACCCACAGCCGGCAGGAGACGGTTTCGTCATTCTGGATCTCCCACGGCCACATCAGGCCCTGCGCGTGCACCGAGCCCTTCACATGAAGCCTGCGTTCTGACAGAAAGTGCACATCATCAAGCGTCAGGTCAACCTGCTGTGCGAGAGCTGATGACCCGGCGACCAGGAGAGCCAAAATCGCGGCGACGCAGCCTGGCACACCAATTGTTGAACGTCTGTGAAGTCGGTTATAACTCATCTGCATCAGGATCCCTCTTTTTGAGTGGCCCCGTTTGATTGTCGCTTGCCGGGTCACACGGGCAATTCTATTCTGTCGCCGGGAGAATCCGGGCGGCGTTGCGCAGTATAAGCCCGCGCAGCATCCGCTCGTTCAGAGGCTCTATCTGGCTGTTGAAAACCCCGTCATTAATCGCCAGCACCTCCGGAATACCGTGCGTTCCCGGCGTCACGGACATGCTGTTGTTAAGGATCGATATAATCTGTCCGATGGTCTGCTGCTGTGCCCCCGGGCTCGCTTCATCCTCCGACACCTGCTGCACCTGCTGCTGAATGTCGGTATATTCAGGGCTGCCGGGGGCCGGATCGCTGCCGCCGCTTGTATAATACCGCCGGACAACCGCAGCCCACTGACCGGCGGAGGTGCTGCTGCCACCGGCGGAAGGTGTGCCCTGAGTCGCCTGCGGAGTGGGGATTTGCGGCGTCTGCACCGGGGTGTCGCCGTTGTTGGGAACTTCAAATGTCATTTCCCGGTGTGCGAAGGTCCAGTGCGGCTGATCATCAACCCACTTATGGCTCAGTTCGGCGACGATTCGATATTTCGCCGCATTGTCAATATCCACATTTCCCGCGTACTGATAGCTGTCCGCGGTGTCTCCCTGCTGGAGCTTTTTGGACCAGATTTCCTCCGAATGAGTTTTGACGCCGTTTTGCTGCCCGGCGGTAAGAAGCTGGTTGTTGCCCACTACCGGCCCGTGACCGATCCACAGCGCATCGGGAAGCACACGGAACTTCCCTCCGGGCTCGATATATTCAACCAACACCCGCAGCTCGTTTTCGACGTTCTGTCGGTCCCCCGGCCAGAGGTTGTCCGCCGAGATGCGTCCCTGCACGCTCAGGCGGCTTCCCTCGACCGTGTTTTGAGCAATCGTCAGCTCGACGTCCTGTGCCGGGGCTGTGGCCAGGCAACACATGGTAATCGCGGTCACGAAACCGGCAATGAGCACGCTTCGGACAGGTTTCATCGGCTCACCTTCCAGGTGTAGAATGTACACTGTTGCGGGCAACCTGTGGCTCACGAGTAACGTTCTTTGCGCGGATTGCGATGTCCTGCACAGACAGTTTATGTTGCGCCGGAAGGAATCGGTGTCCACCGGAGCGAATCTGTCGGATAAGAGCATATCAATCATTACGATCTGCAGGCTGCGCCGGGACGAGGGAAGAGATTTATGCACACGATCATGTACATTATTGCGGGCCTGATGGGACTTTTTGGAGCCCTGTGGCTCATCGCTGCAGGCAAGTGGCACTCAACGGTGCACGTCATCATCGGGATTGTCCTCCTCGGTGCCGCCGCGGCGCTCGTGTATATCGCGCGGATGAAGACCCCGGATACAAAGATCATCCAGGAGATCGAGCTGTCGGGGGACGTCAATCCCGAACAGATGCGCTGCAAGGCCTGTGGCGGACAGCTTTCCTCGGAAAACCTCGACGTCAGAGGTGGAGCCATTTTTGTGAAATGCCCCTATTGCGGCACTGAGTATCAGTTGGAGGAAAAGCCGAAATGGTGACCCCTTCGGCGGGTCTGTGGGAGCGCATCACCGGCTATGTCCGCGACGATTTCCGACGACTTTCCACGCGGCTGCAGGCGATGATTGAAGGTCCCCCCTCACCCGGGCTCTACACCTACCGCTGTGACGGGCCGGACAGCCGCCACCGCCTCCATCTGCGGGTCCACGACGACGGCAGCACAGTGGTCTTTGTGAACGCCACGCAGGCCATCCATCTGCCGCTTTCCATGGGGCACATGCTGTACCTGGCATTTGAGCGGACCGACCCCGACGTGGCGGTACAGCACCTGCAGGTGGCGTATCCGGAGGTCTCCACGGAGCGCCTGGCGGCAGATTACCGGAATGTGCAGATCATGGCCCAGAAGCTGCGACGACCGGGGTCACACTGCCGCGTGCAGGAGCTGGGCATCGAGCAGCCACCGCCGTTTTCCGTCCGTGCCAGGGCTCCCTACAAGGCGGACATCGCCCTGCATTATAAGTGTAACAATCACTGCTCTCACTGCTACAACGAGCCGGGGCGCAAAAGCAGTGTTTCGCTGTCGGCTCCCCGCTGGGAAGAGGTCCTGCAACGCCTGTACGACATCGGGGTCCCCTATATTATTTTCACCGGCGGCGAGCCCACGCTGCATCCGGACCTGGTGCGGCTGGTGGCGAACGCTGAAAAGCTGGGGCAGATCACCGGCGTGAACACCAACGGGAGGGCGCTGGCCGATCCGTCACTCGTTCAAAACCTGCTTGAGGCCGGTCTGGATCATGTCCAGATAACCCTCGCCTCCCACCGGCGTGAGGTGCATAACGAAATCGTTGCCGCCGATGCATTTGACGAGACGGTTGCCGGTATCCGCAACTGCCTGGAGGCCGGACTCCATGTGCTGACCAATACAACACTGCTGTCGGACAATGTCAACGAAGCACTCGAGATCGTTGATTTTCTCCACGATCTGGGGCTGGGGACCTTCGCCATGAACGGCATGATTCACTCGGGCTGCGGGGCACGTCACCCCTCGGCGGTGGAGGGCCCGCAGGTGAAGCCGGTGCTTGAGCGGGTGCGCGACCGGGCGGATGCATACGATATGCGATTTTTGTGGTACACCCCCACGATGTACTGCCGGATGTCGCCGCTGGACATCGGCCTGGGGTACAAGTCCTGTAATGCCGCTGAGTATTCCATCTGCATTGAGCCGGATGGGGACGTGCTGCCGTGCCAGTCATATTACGAGGCCTGCGGCAATATTCTCGACGATCCGTGGGACGTCATCTGGAACTCGCCGCTGTTTCGCCGTCTGCGTTTTCGCCGGGAGCGCCCGGTTGAGGCCGGGCTGCCGGAAAGGTGTCACGAATGCGAGCAACTGATGGTCTGTGGCGGCGGCTGCCCACTGCAGCGCCAGGCCGAAGAAGAGGGGAAGGACAATGAGTGACCGGACCCTGCAGCAGCGGATTTCCGGCCTGTTTGGCGGTTCAGATAGAGCACCCGTCGAGCCCGGTATCCACCATTTCGAAGATTTGACCGGAGATGTGGTGACCCGCTTTCATCTTCGCGTTGATCCTGACGGTGGAGGCCTTCTGATAGCCAATGCTGCGGAGGCCGCCCACCTGTCAAATGTGGGAGTACTGATGGCTCACGGCATCCTCAGTGGCCGCAGTGATGACGGCGTCCGACAGGACATCAGGGCGAGATTCCACGATGTTTCGGAAGAGACGGTTGGTGCGGACCTCGCACAGATGCACTCGATCATCGAAGCCATGGCAAGCCCGAGTGACAACTACCCGGTGAGCAATTTCGCCGACCCGGAGATGACCGGCTGGACGAGGGAGCTGGCGGCCCCGATGCAGGCCGACATTGACCAGTGCGATCCGGTGACTGCACGCCGGATGCTCCTGAAGCTGTGGGAAGCAGGGGTGCCCCATGTGACCTTTGTGGTTCATCCCGAAGGCGATACCGGGCAACTGCCACCGCTGGTGGAAGCCGCCGGAGATGTCGGCTTAATCTCTGGCCTCCGGGGTGTGGCGAGCTGGATGGGGGAAAGCACGATCCGCGACGCCGCCGAAGCCGGACTGGATCATCTCGATCTGCTGTGTGTCTCCATGGACGGCTGCGTGCACGACACTATGGCAGGTGAGGGAGATTACGAGCGGATGCAGCAGTGTCTCAAAGAGTGCCGTGAAATGGAGTTTGCGTCTGTCGCCTTTGTGCCGGTTTTTCAGGAGAATGTTTCGGAGTTGCACGAGATGATCGTCAAAGGACCGGAAAGTGGCATCCGCAACATGAGCTTTTACGCGATGGCCTGTCCGGATGGGGATACTACTTCCCAGCAGGCCGGTGCGCTGGCGGCTCACGAGCTGCACCAGGTGGCGGCGACCATCGAGGACGCCACGGTTGAAGTGGACGGTCGGTTTTTGTGGATACCCCCCGTGCGCTTTGATCCCTCTGAGCCACTGGCCCCACAGATCAGACGGGCGCCGCGGACATCGGGTGATATGTGCATCCGCATTACCGCCGACGGCGATGTCCTCCCGCCGCGGGGACCGAGACGCCCGGCGGGCAACATCCTGCAGGACCCCTGGGAAACCATCTGGAGCGATGACGCCTTTTCGCGGTACCGAGAGCGGCTCGAAGCGCCCATACAGTGCCCGGACTGCAGGGATCTGCCCATCTGTGCGGCCGATTGTCCGGCAGATCCTGACGGCTGGAGCGATCCAAAAGAGGCTGGTGGGGAACAGTGAAGGCACGCCTGATCATGCTCACAATACTTTTCGTAGCGCTGATGGCGGTGGCGCCGGCGTATGCCCAGGACTACTCCTTCGAGATCCCGGAGGTCGTCTTCGGCGTCTATGTGAACCCCGATGCCTCGGTGAAGCTGGAGTACACCATCCAATTTCACTGCAACGAGGGCGCACACCGCATTGATATCGTGGACATCGGCCTGCCACACAGCGGCTACGACATCTCAAACATGTCGGCCTCTCTCGACGGGCAGCCGATGGGAAGCATTCGTCCGTCGGAATATATTGACGTCGGCGTTGAAATCCCTCTCTATCCGCCGATCGAACCGGGAGAGACGAAGACCTTCGAGTTCACCTGCACGATGCCGGATCTCGTCTATCAGGACACCACCAACGCGGATTACGCGTCGCTTCAGATCACGCCAACGTGGTTTGACGGCGATCTTGTCACCGGCACGACGAAGCTGGCCACCATCGCATATCTGCCCGACAGCCTGAACCTGGACGATGTGCTGCACCAGGGCGAGGAGTTCAGCGCCAAGATGGACCTCGATGACAGCCAGGCGGTCGCGTGGTATTACGAGGCCACACGGATGGACGGGCCGCATAATGTCGGGGTGTCATTTCCCAAAGACGTGATGGACCGGGTTGTGGCGATGACCAGACTCGGGCTCTTGTGGAAGTGGTGGACGGAGTCAACGGGCGCCCGCACCATCGCCGGGGTCGTCTTTTTGATTCTCTTCGGCATCTTCTTTTACCGCATCAGCGCCGGGACGGGTACCTGCATGTTCATTCCCGCCGTGCTTTTTCTCATTATCCTGTGGGCGTTCAGTCCGACGATGGAGGCGCTGTTTTTGCCCATATTTGCGCCGATCTGGTGGCTGTCGGAGCGGCAGTTGAAGCTGCGGCACGGAAAGTATCTGCCCCCCATCGCCTCGGTGCCCGGAGCGGGGATCAAGCGTGGGCTGGCGGTTCCTGAAGCCGCGGTGCTTCTGGAGCTGCCGCTGGGGAAGGTCCTGTCGCTCGTTATCTTCGGCCTGCTGAAAAAGAACATCTGCGAAATCAAAGAAGAAAAGCCGCTGACGGTGACACTGGTGGAGGGCTATGAGGTCGAGGGGCGGCAGGACCGCCGCGACCTCGCCCGCGCTCGCGGCACCGTCATCCGCGGCTTCGAACAGGACTTCATCGAAACCCTCATCGAAAACCCCGACACCCCGGTGGCCGATCTCGACTTCAGCGACGACATGAAAAACCTCATAGATACGACCGTCAAAAGGCTGAAGGGCTTTGATGTGGACCAGACAAGGGAGTATTATCGCTCGATTATCTCCGAGGCGTGGTCTGAAGCCCAGGAGATCGGCGAAATCGAAAAGCGGGACGAGTACGTGCAGGACAACGACCTGTGGCTCATCATGCACCCGCAATCCGACCACTACTTCGGTACCTGGCACAGCCGTGGCTATACCTATCGCCCGACATGGAGCACTCCGGGCGGCGGGGCGTCAACCCCCGTCGGTGGGCGCACCTCCCTGGGAGATGTCGCCGCCTCGTTTGTGGGCTGGTCGGAGAATGTCACCGGACAGCTTGCAAGCTCCATGAATCCCGTGAGCATCAGTGGTGGACGCTCCGGACACATCAATCTCGCCGGTGTTGACAAAGTCGGGGTGGAGATGCTCGAATCGATGGCCGAAAGCTCCGGCAGCGGTGGGGGTGGTGGAGGCGGGTGCGCCTGTGCGTGCGCCGGATGCGCGTGTGCCTGCGCCTGTGCGGGTGGCGGACGGTGAATCCCCCGAGTTTTTCACAAAACGGTGTGCCACAGCGTCCGGCGCCGGAAATGGCGGCACGGCTTTCAGAGTGGCTGTCGGGGCCGCGGTCACGTGCACTTCGCCGGGCGCAGATCGGCCTGCGTCGGTCGGTTTTAGAGATTGGAGCGGGGCACTGTGTCGTCACTCCAGAGTTGCAGCGCCGCGCCAGGGGACCCGTGGTAAGCATCGACATCAGCCCGTCCGCCGCTGCTGTGGACAGCGAAGCGGTGGCTGCCGACGGCTGTGCTTTGCCCTTCCGTGACGCCTGCTTCGACCTCGTTTTCTTCCAAAATACCCTGCTGTGGATCGCAGATTTCGAGGCGGCTATCGCCGAAGCCGTCCGCGTCCTGGCCCCTGCTGGCGTGCTGGTGGCGATCGAGCCGGATTATGGAGGGATGATTGAACACCCGGACCTGGGCCTGCAGGCCATGTGGGTAACGGGGCTCACCGAGGTCGGGGGCGACCCTTATATCGGCCGCAAGCTTCCCGCCGCCTGCCAGCAGCATCTGCAGGTACACGTGGAGCTGGCGCACCTGCCCCGCAGGGCCGAACCGGACGCGGCAAGGCTGCTTTTTGACCTCCCGCTGCATGACACCGACCGGCAGAAGCTGGACGGCATCATCAAGCGGCTGGAGACTTCGACCGGCTGGCAGCATTTCGTCCATGTCCCATATTTCCTCATCGTGGCGGAGAAGACATAACCGTCGCCCGCTTCACAGTTTTGCCATTTCATGCAGGTCTGTGTGAGGCGTGAAAGAAACCTCCTGTAACACGGAGCGTCCAATTACGCCACGGCAGGAGGCCGGCCATGACTTTTGAGGATACTCTTGTTGCACCGGTTGAGCGCGGTAAATACGGCCCACGGGGCATGCCCGGAGATATTATTCAGCTCGAAAATGGCGATCTTCTGATCGGATACACCAGCGGCGGGATCGGCGCGCGAAAATCCGCCGATCTGGGAAAGACCTGGAGCCAAGAGTTCACCCTCCTGCCCGACCCGTCCGATCCGCAGCGGCAGGGCAGCTACCGGCATCCCAGCTTCCTTCGGATGCCTGACGGCGACATCCTGATGTCGTACATCTACAACGCCGCCAGCCTCCCCTATCAGGCCCATAACTACTACCGCCGTTCGGCCGATGAGGGGCAAACGTGGTCACAGCAGTACTGCATGACGCCCCATCCGAGCTACTGCCTCATGCATAATGCGAAGTTTTTGATGACCTCAGACGGACGCATCATCGCCCCGGTTGAGTTCAAGAAGCGATGGCCGAAATCGCACGACCATTCGGGGTATGTGTCGATGGTTTTTTACTCCGATGATGACGGGTATTCGTGGTGGCCCAGTGAGAATCACGTGGACGTGTTCCCGCACGAGTGTCAGGAGCCGGACGTGGTGCAGCTTGCCGACGCCCGGCTGATGATGCTTTTCCGTACCTACAGCGGCTTCATGGGGCGGGCGTATTCGGCCGATGACGGGGAGACGTGGGAGGATGTCGAGCTGCTGCGGGATATGCCGCTGCCCCCGAACGCCTCGGCCATCACCTGCGACCGGCTGCCGGGTGAGCGCAACCGCGATCTTCTGCTCATCCGCTGCACGACCGGTGACGGCCACGGCCGGAGGAACCCGCTGGTGGCGATGCTCTCGCGGGATAACGGCCGTTCATGGGAAAATCCACGCATCATCGCCGGCGACCGCTCCGATGACTACGGCTACCAGAGCGTCACCTTTGTTGATGATCTCGCTGTGATCAGCTACCACGCCCGTGACGGCCTGCACGTCGCACGCATCAGCACCGACTGGTTTTATGAAGAGGAGTGACCCGGATGAATGATGAACTGCGAGAGCTGTGGCACCATGAAGCGGTCGAAATCTGCACCCCACAGACCGATCACGATTTCGTCAACGCCGGTGGCACCGTAGACCTCGACGACGGGCGGGTGATGCTCATCTATGCCGGGCCCGTAAACGTTCACGGCCAGGCACCGGGCGCCTCCCGGGTCTATGGCCGGATTTCTGAAGACGGATGCAAAACCTGGGGGCAGGAGCGCGAGATCATCCACCATCCAGAATGCCAGGCCGCAGGAGGAACACCCCTGCGAGCCGAGGACGGAACTGTGTGGATATTCTACCTGGGGTTCTATGCCTCGGTGTGGGAGGACGATCAGCCGAATATGGATAAGACGCGCAGCGACCTGTGGGCGGTCCGGAGCACCGACGAGGGCGCAACCGTCGGCGACCGGCAGGTGATCTTTCGGGGCTATACGGGCGCGACGAATGATGCCGTGGAGCTATCCACCGGCCGCCTGGTGGTGCCCTTCAGCTATCTTGTCACCGATCCCGGCCGCCTTGTGAGTGTCTGCGTGGTCTCTGACGACGGTGGGAAAACATGGCGGCAGGGCGCGAGCATTGACATCGGCCAGCACGGGGATCACGCCGGGGCGCTGGAGCCGGTGGTGCAGGAGCTGCGCGACGGGCGGCTGTGGATGCTCATCCGCACCAACCTTGGATACTTCATGCAGTCATTCTCGGACGACGGCGGATTGACGTGGGAGGAGCCTCAAAAGACGCAGTTTGAAAGCCCCAGCTCGCCCTGTCACCTCACGCGGCTGCAGAGCGGACGGCTGGCCATCATCTGGAACAATACGATGCAAACCACCGGGATCCGAAGCTCGTTTCATATGGCGCTATCGGAGGACGACGGCGAGACGTGGACGGATCCCGTGGAGGTCCTGCGGGCACAGGAAGATGACTACCCACAGGTCTCATACCCCTACATCGGTGAGCACCGGCCCGGTGTGATGACGGTTTCCTGCAAACACGTTCAGCAGGGCTGGAATATCGTCAGGCCGGTGGTGTTTCAGGTGCCGGAAGATGCGCTGCTCAAGTAGTGCTGCGTTCAGGGGAACGCCTGCAGAAAAATAAGGGGAAAATGAAGGAGCCTGCGATGGTCGCAGGCTCCTGTGCATGTGCTGATAGTCTGTTGGCCGGTCTTGCTCAGTCGCCGTACAAGCTGGCCTGGTTGTAGCCATACCAGGTGAGTGTGCCACCGTAGTTTTCATCACACATCTGGTCGTACTTGTACCACTTGGCGTGCCCGTCCACGAACGCGACGTTTCGGCCACCGTTGTGAGCCTCCGGCCACAGATGCTTGTCCTCGAGGTCGGCTCTGTGCGCCAGGGCGTAGTATAACAGGTTGAGGTTGCCCGGATAATTCCAGGGAGTGTACATGGCATCAGCGAGCCATGGTGTCCGTGATGGATAGATCACCCCGGCAATGTCCAGACCTTCGTACAACGGCCCGGTGCGGTCATACCCCGGATCGTATCCCATGCCTGCGTTGAAACTGTAGCCGTACTTTTTGCCGTTTGTGTATTGTTTCATCGTCGGGCAGACGAAAATTTGTTTGTTCTTCACATATGGCTCAACCTGGTCCATCCAGCTGCGGCAACTGAGATAGTATTGGCTGCCCGTCATGCTGTGATCTCTGGCGAATGGCGCGGTCTCGTCATAGTCCTGGACATACATGTCAAAGCCGAGAGCGAGTTGCTTCACATTGCTGAGGCAACTCGACTGCCGCGCTTTCTCCCTCGCCCGCGCAAATACCGGGAAGAGAATCGCCGCCAGGATGGCAATGATAGCAATAACCACCAGCAGCTCGATGAGAGTGAACCCTCTACGTCGCGTGTACATCTTCAAAACCCCTTTCCATCATTTTGGCTTCTAACATTATTTTAATATTTAGATATTAATATAATAAGGTTGTATGATCTGTTTTCTGTAACTACCAACCTCACAATCGAGGTTACAATATTTATAGTTTCTCTCGCAGGTACATTTTCTGAAAACTTTTCCTATAATATCATTTTGTTCGGTTTGATGAATTTTATAAAGGCCTACAGCGGGACTTCCGCTGGCAGGTCGTGTTACGGGTTGTATTGCAATGGTTCTGAACTGATCCTGTATATAGTTCCATGCGCCCATATTTTCCGGTTCTTCTTGTACC
>JAWODS010000437.1:0-16374 GCA_046483205.1 Armatimonadota bacterium
GCGGTCGGCTCCAACCTGTGCAGGGTCGTAATACCGCGTGGAAACGAGAGCCCTGTGGGTATCATCCATTTCCGAAAGGTCCAGGCCGTGTTCGGTCTTGAGGGCTTCGCGGAGGGTGCCGCTGATTGAGGGTGCCGAGCTGCACATCAGCCCACCCGCGTAGTCCGCCAGTGTGACGCCCGCGTGGTTCACCATGCCCGCCAGTGACTCGACACATTCAGACGCCAGGGCGTCCCCACTGGATAGCCGGGAGGTCGCCGCCCATTCTCCAGCGGCGAAAACGCCCCAGTGAAGCGAAGAGTTGCCCAGGTCTGCGTACAGATGCCAAGTCACGAGAGTTCCACCAGCTTCTGGCTCCATTGTCCGTCATCGCTCCGGGTCAGGATAGCCGCCTGTCGGGCGTGGCTGCCACACCGGCTCAGTGGCGTGGTATTGATATATTCGAATGAGCCTGCATTGACGTGCATGTGACCGCACAGCACCAGGTCAACACCTGTGAGATTTTCAACGAACTCTGTCTGCTCGGCCATGCTGTGCCCCCAGTGCAAAAGCAGAATCACAATGTCACAGGTCTGGCGAAGGTTTTCTACCGTCTTCCGTGCAGTTTCTGTGGGGGGCGAAAACTGGACGCGTGAGACCCGGCGGGCGAGGCTCCCCGAGGGGGTCATATCCGGGCTGAGTCCCCATACTCCGATGGAGAGACCGCTGTGTTCGAACGTCGCGCTCCGCTGCACGCATTCGATGCCCGGCGTGCCGACTGCGAGGTTCGAGGAGATGACCGGGAAGTTAAACGGTTTGAGCTTGCTTTCGGTCATCTGCCGAAAAAGTCCGTATTCGCGGTTGCCCATGCACATGACATCATAGTGTGCCCGGTGCATGGGGGTGGCGATTTTTTCGACGCCGATGGCCGGGGCATAATTCGGCGTGCCCAGGGCGTCGCCACAGTCACACAGCAGCGCGTCATGCCTGCGCTTGTAGGCGGCGAGCCGGGAGGCAATCTGCATCGTCAGCCGCCCGTGCAGATCAGTTGTCTGAATGATGGTCACAGCACCCATCGGCAGCCACCCCGCCGCTTATGGTGGTACAGAGTGCAACGGTGCCTCATACGAATCCAACGGACCGCAAGCGACCTGCTCGAAACCCGCAGTTTTTCGTGGCTCGGCCCTGGATTTACGTTGCCGTTGTTGCAAATCCAGGGCGTCGTCTGCCGCCAGCTTCCCGCCCGAGGCGATCCCTTTCAGACAGGCGAGCGTGTCAACGCCAATCACACTGACATCTTATCAGGCACTACTCCACCCAACGCAGGTCACAGGATCCGAAATTTCATCAGATCCTGGATATCAACGATGCCTACCGCAGTCCCGTCCTCGGTCACAACGGGCAGATTGTCAAACTCCCTGACCTCCATCACGTGCAGCGCCTCGGTCGCGAGGTTGTCCGGGCCGATGGTGGTGGGATCCTCGGTCATGACCTCCGACACCGGCGCCTCCATGAGCTCATCACGATTGTCGCGTGTTTGCATGAGCCGCCGCAGGTCGCCGTCGGTGAACATTCCCAGCAGCCTGTCATTCTCATCCACGATGCTTACAACACCCCGCACCGACGCCTGCGTCATTTTCAGCAGCGTCTCCAGCACCGTGGTGTCCGGCCCCACGGTGGGATTATCGTCACCGGAATTCATGACATCAGATACGCGTGTCAAAAGCCGCCGCCCGAGCGAGCCACCGGGATGCGACCGCGCAAACTCGTCGGTGGTAAAGCCCCGGGCCTGCATCACCGACATCGCCAGTGAATCTCCCAGCGCCATCATCGTGGTGGTCGAAGCCGTGGGCGCCAGTCCCAGCGGACAGGCCTCCCGCTCCACCGCGGAATTGATAATGACATCCGCCTCGCTGCCCAGTGTCGACTCTTCGTTGCCGCAAATGGCGATGATGGGCACCCCGCGGCGCCGGATATACGGCAGGATCCGGGCCAGCTCATCGCTTTCGCCACTGTTGGACAGCATGATGACAACGTCGTCGTCACAGACCATGCCGAGGTCGCCGTGGATAGCCTCGGCCGGGTGCAAAAAGAGCGCCGGCGTGCCGGTGGATGCGAGAGTTCCGACGAGCTTGCGCCCCACAGAACCGGATTTGCCGATCCCCGAGACAACTGCGCGGCCAGTCATATCCAGAAGCATCCGGCATGCCCGGACGAAATCCCGTCCAAGACGGCCCTTCGCCGCCTCCAGCGCACAGCGTTCAATATCCAGCGTTTCCGCCGCCTGCTGCAGTATGTCTTTGTCAGTCATCGTTCAATCTATCTCCTGTGAATCCGACAGAGCTTTTCGAATCGCCAAAAGCTGGCTCAACACTTCGGGCACACGATCAAACGGCAGCATATTCGGCCCGTCACAGGGGGCGGTATCGGGTTCCGGGTGGACCTCCATGAAAACGCCGTCAACCCCCGCCGCCACCGCCGCCCGCGCCAGGACCGGTGCCAGCTCTCTCTGCCCTCCGGAGGCCCCACCGGCGCCTCCCGGAAGCTGCACGCTGTGGGTGGCGTCAAAGATCACCGGGTAGCCCAACTGCCTCATGATGGCCACCCCCCGCATGTCAACAACGAGGTTGTGATAGCCGAAGGTGGTGCCGCGCTCGGTGATGGTGACGTGCTGATTGCCGGTGGCGGTGACTTTCTTTGCGGCGTGTTCCATATCTTCGGGAGCCATGAACTGGCCCTTCTTGATATTCACCGGCAGCCCGGTCTCTCCGGCGGCGACCAGCAGGTCTGTCTGGCGGCACAAAAAGGCCGGTATTTGCAGCATATCGAGGACCTCGGCCGCCGGGTTCACCTGCAGCGTCTCGTGGACGTCCGAGATAATCGGCACGCCCGTCCGCTCTTTGACCGCCTGGAGGATTGCCAGGCCGTTTTGCCAGCCTGGTCCGCGTGCCGATTTAATCGACGTCCGGTTCGCCTTGTCGTACGAGGCTTTGAAGATATACGACACGTCAAAATCCGCCATCATGTCGCGCAGACGCTCGGCCATCGCGCACGTGGTCTCTTCGTCCTCCAGCAGGCAGGGGCCGGCGATGACGGTGAACTGCGAGCCACCGATCATCATGTCTCCCATGGGAAATGAGTGTTGTGCAGGTTCGATCATTCCGATTCCTCCAGAAATTCGCGCACGTGCTGCAGGTCGGCGGGAGTATCCACACCCACCGGTGAATAGTCAACCTCCACCACGCGAATAGGACAGCCGTTCTCCAGCGCCCGGAGCTGTTCCAGCTTTTCGGACTGCTCCAGCGGGGTCTGCGGCTGTGAGGAAAGCCACAGGACCGTTTCCGCCGTATAGACGTACAGGCCGATGTGCTTGAGCGGCTGTGCTGCTTTCGGGCGCTGCTGGAAGCCGGCGTCATCGTCGGTGCGGAAATACGGGACCGGAGCGCGGGAAAAATAGAGGGCGAATCCCGACCGGTCCACAACCACTTTGACCGCGGAGGGGTCGAGGTGTTCCGCCTCGTCCAAAATCGGCGTGGCGACGGTGCCCATACGGAGGGTATCGTCTTCCAAAAACGGGCCTACCGCCGCCGCAATGACCTCCGGGCGGATGAGCGGCTCGTCGCCCTGCACATTGACGATGATATCGTAGTCCGCCCGGGCGGCAACTTCGGCAATCCGGTCGGTTCCGCAGGCGTGATCTTTGCGGGTCATGACACATCTTCCACCAAAGTCGCACACTGCATCCTGCACGCGGCTGTCATCAGTGGCGACAATGACCTCATCGAGATGCTCGCATTCGCAGGCACGCTCATAGACATGCTGCACCATCGGTCTGCCTGCAATCTCTGCCAGGACCTTGCCTGGAAGACGGGTCGATTCGTATCTGGCCGGAATAATGGCCGCGATCTTCATTGTGCGCCCTTTCTATGATGATCTTAAAAGCTGCATCCGGCCCCGGGGCCGGTAAGCTGGTGAATGTTCACGGGTGTTTCCGGGATATTCAGTACTGGTCGTCGTGGCCGGGCAGCCGGCTGTTGAGCCACCGGATAAAAGCGTACAGGGGCACGCAGCAGATCGCCGTGAAAATGGCGCGCATGAACATCGGATACAGCCACGGCTGCGGCTGGGACGGTGGCACGATGAGCAGATGCAGCAGTGAAGCGACGATGGACGCTGCAAAGACCACGAGGGTCGCCACTGAAATCCGGGTCGAAAAGAAGCCGCCCCGAAAGAGACCTGCGCCGAAGCCCGCAAGCATGTGGCTGATGAAAAGGTCACCCATGGGAGCAGAGCCGCTGGCGGCAGAAAAGAAGGCGGCGACAAACCCCATAATCACCCCCGTCTGCGGCCCACGAAGCAGACCGAAGCCCACCACGGCAATGAGCCCCAGGTGAGGGGTGGTGTTGGCCATCTGCAGCCATGGTGGCCACGCCTGCTGCAGGGCCACGATCAGGATAACGGTGATTGTGCTCGCCAGGTAAAACACGGGCTGCCTCGCTCCGGTGGCCGTGACGTCAACTGCACCCGGTCAGGACGCGTGGATACGGACTCACTTTCCCCCGCGCATGACCAGGACGTAGTCGATGGTGTTGAAATCCGCGAATGGTTTGATGATGGCACGGAAGGTCCTGGTGCTTGCGGGAGCGCGCTCGACCCGGATGACCACCCCGACGGGAATACCGGGCGGATACATATCGCTGATTGCCGAGGTCACCACCACGTCGCCCACGCGGATGTCGGCGTGTCCCTGCAGCTTTTCCATGCGCAGCAGATACCGTCCGGTACTCGTCGGGGCCATCGCGTAAACCATGCCCCTGTTGCGGGAGCGCTCCTGGACCACACCGGCCACGGCGTGCTCCGGGCTGGTCAAAAGCAGGACGTTTCCAGTGGCTCCATCCGCCGAGACAACCCGCCCCAGCAATCCGGCATCGGTGCGAACGACATTTCCCGTTTCCAGAGAGCGGCCATTCACCGTCCGGATCGTCACCATTGACCCACCCGATCCCGTTGATCGGCCAATGACGCGCGCGGCGATACCTTTCGTTTCTCCGATGAGCGCAGAGCCGAGCTTTTCTCTGAGTATCTTATTTTCAAGATAGCTCCCCAGAAGCTGGCGCTTCTCGGCATCGAGGCGTTCAACCTGTGCCTTCAGCCTGCGGTTTTCCTCGACCAGCTCCCTGGAGTGTATGAGGGAGACGGCCACATCATGCTGCCATGTCAGAGCTGCCGTCCACGCCGACTGCACGGGCCACATGACCGCTCTGCCAGCGCGCTCGGGAAGGCTGGTGGTTCCGGCGCCCCGAGCGCGGTGCTGCCAGACAGTCAGTACGACCGCCAGCAGGACCCATACCGCAAGGGCCCGGATATTAATCTGTGATGACTGTTCCCTCGACAGCACGGCTCATCCACCCACGGGGAAGCTGTTGAGCTGTTCGAGATACATCGCCGCACCCAGCGCCACGCACAGCAGCGGCTCTTCGGCAACATACACGGGGATGTCCGTCTCCGCGCTGATGAGCTTATCGAGCCCCTGCAGGAGCGCTCCACCACCTGCCAGGACAATGCCGCGGTTCATCACGTCGGCCGCCAGCTCCGGGGGCGTGGCGTCCAGCGTCTCTTTCACCAGCTCCACGATTGCCGCAATCGGCTCGGCGGTGGCCTCCCGGATCTGCCCGGAGTTGATGGTGACGCTCTTCGGAAGTCCCGTCAAAAGGTCTTTGCCCCGCACCTGCATGCTGTCTTCCTCGGGGCGGGGGTACGCGGAGCCCAGACGCATCTTGATCTCTTCGGAGGTGGTCTCACCGATGAAGAGGTTGTATTCCTGGCGGATATAGGAGCTGATGGCTTCGTCAATCTCTTCCCCGGCGGTGCGCATTGACCGCTGGGTGCAGATGCCTCCGAGCGAGATGACGGCCACCTCGGTGGTGCCGCCGCCGATATCCACGATCATGTTGCCGACCGGCTCGGCCACCGGCAGTCCCGCACCGATCGCCGCGGCCATCGGCTCGTCAATAATCTGTGCCTCCCACGCACCGGCCTGGCGGGCGGCGTCTTCCACGGCTCTGCGCTCGACTTCGGTGATCCCCGCCGGCACGCCCACCACGATATGCGGGTGCGCAAACCACTTCTTGTCGAGGGCCTTGTGCATGAAATATCTCAGCATCGCCTCGGTGACTTCGAAATCGGCGATGACTCCATTGCGCAGGGGCCGGATCGCCGAAATCGCCGCCGGGGTTCGCCCCACCATCCGCTTCGCCTCATCGCCGACGGCAACAACGCGGTGTGTGCCTGCATTGATGGCAACCACGGAGGGCTCCCGCAGCACGATCCCCTGCCCTTTGACGTGGACAAGCGTGTTGGCGGTGCCGAGATCTATACCCATGTCACTTGAAAATCGCGACAGGGCGTGGCGCATGGCCTTTGTCGCTTTATTTAATAACTCTCCCAGCACCTCGTTGCCTCCATGGTCCTGCGTAACGCCCTATTCACTGACGCCCGGGCCCCGATATCCGAGATCGTCCAGGCTCCTTTTGAGCAGATCCAGGGGTAGCCCGACAACATTCAGATACGAACCGTCAACCCGCTTCACCAGCTCACCACCGCGGCCCTGTATGGCGTAAGCCCCGGCCTTTCCCATCGGCTCACCGGTCTCAACGTAGCGGGCGATATCCTCATCCAAAAGCTCTTTGAAAATAACATCCGAGCTCTCGCAGCCGGTCCACACCACCCGCACACCGTCGGCATCATTGAAGGCGATGACGACGCCGGTGATGACCTGGTGCTTCCGGCCGCTCAAACCCCGCAGCATTCCTGCGGCCTCAGAGAGATCCGCCGGTTTGCCCAGGATGGTGTTATCGAGGGCCACGACCGTGTCGGCACCGACAACAATCCGCCCCGGACAGCGCCCGGCAACGTCTCGCGCTTTCACTCCGGCGGCTTCAACTGCGAAAGCCGATGCAGCGACGCCCGGGTGAGGCTCGGGTTCGGCATTGCTGATCTGTATTGTAAAATCCAGGCCCGCATCTTGCAATATTCGCCGCCGCCTGGGAGAACCGGAAGCCAGTACCAGGGGGCGGCTGAGCGCTGTTTTCAGACGATCCTGTGTATGCACGGTAATCCTACGATCTCAGGAAACTTATCAGCAGCCACAACCCAAGCGCGGCGCCTCCGACCAGATAGACAGTGGTCAACACGTCTGCAATGGGCGAGGCGGTTTCGACAGTGGTGAGAACAGCAGACGACAGGATGATTGATGAGATCAAAAGGGCCAGCGACAGACGGTTGATCATGGTGTCGATCCTGCGCAGCGGCTTGTCCAGCTCGTCCAGTGTCACGTGCATGGAAAGCTCGCCGCTCTCCGTCCGGTTCAGAATACGGCTCAACTGTCTCGGTAGCAGACCCATATACCGCCGCACATTGCGGAAGGAGTTGATCGCATCCTCGATGATGTTCATCGGCTGAAGCTCTTTGAACACACACTTGATCAAAATATCCTGGACGATGGGCCGGAAGTTGAACTTTGGATCAAGCTCCAGGCACACACCCTCCGTGACGGCGAGCGCCTTGGTGACGGCGGGCAGCACGGCCGGCACACGCATCCGGTACTCCATGATAAGGCGCATCATTTCCTGCAGCATCTCGCCCATCCCCACCTTCGGAGTGCGCTCCATTTCTGCATAGTGGGTGATAAGCTGCTCCATATCGAGGATGAATTCCGACACGTCGAAATCAGGAGAGGTGGTCGCAAACTCCATGAGGGTATCGGCGACGTCCTCGCTGTCACGCCTGATACCGGACCGCAAAAGCCGTATCAACTGCCCCCGCAGCTTCTCCCCCATCGTCGTCGCATACCCGGCATCCAGAAGCACCACGTTGTGATCCCGGGTGAACATCACATTTCCGGCATGAGGGTCGGCATGAAAATACCCGTCATAAACGATCTGGTGGATCATGATGGTGCCGAAGCTGTGAGCCGCTTCTTTCGGGTCAAGATCGAGGCGCTTAAACCCTTCTTCATCACCGGCCTTCACCCCATCTATCCACTCCAGCGTCAACACCCGCGTGGTGGTCAGATCGTGATAGACGGCAGGAAGACGGGCATTGCGGATGCTCCGCAGATTGTCACGCAGCCGCTCCGTATTGGACGCCTCCAGGGTAAAATCCAGCTCGTTTGTCAGAGAGTGTCTGAACTCGTCCACCAGGCGCGATGCGTGTCTCTGCCGGAGCCACTCGTTGTGCCGCTGGCCGAAATCCACCGCCCACGACAGAATCTGCAAATCGGTCTTCACTGCTTCCTCAACATCGGGGCGCTGGACCTTCACCGCAACATCTGTGCCGTCTGTAAGTGTGGCCCTGTGAACCTGGGCTAAAGAGGCAGAGGCGACCGGCTCAGTCTCAAAGTGTGCAAAAAGGTCATGAATCTCCGCATCGAACTCCTCGCGGATAATTTCTTCGACCCGCTCAAATCCGAAGGGAGGGACATCATCCTGAAGCCGCCGCAACTCCTGCACGTAGGCAGGGGGCATGATGTCTCCGCGGCTTGACAGCATCTGTCCGAGCTTGATGGCGGCCGGGCCGAGGTCTTCCAGCGCCAGGCGCAGGCGTTCGGGTGGCGAAAGACCTGCCGCAGCCGGGTCATCCTTGACACCCTGCGGCAGATAGCGCTCCAACCCTATCATCTGCAGGATGGAGGAGAAGCCGAATCGCATCAGGACACTGGCGATCTTGCGAAGACGCGCCACCCACGATCCGGCAAGCTGCTGTATATTGACCGGACCTTTTTTTGCATCGCTTCCATCATTCAATAATGTTCAATTCCCTTCCACACTTCGCACAGGCCCCATTGTCAAGTCCCGTGACACGGGCTCCAAATCCGCTGCGAGAAATGACCACATTCCCGCATTCCGGACAGTGTGTGTCGGTTGTTCCATCCAGGTGCACGTTCCCAACATACACGTAGTGGAGCTTCTCTGAGGCGATGTCGAAGGCCCGCTGGAGGCTCTCCCGGCCTGTTGGTGGTATCGTCTCCCTGTAGGCGGGGCGGTACGCCGAGAAGTGCAGTGGGATGTCCGGCGAAAGATCGGCAATCCAGTCAACTAATTCGTGAATGACTTTATCCGAATCATTCTCTCCCGGGATAAGGAGATTGGTGATCTCGATGTGGCAGTCGTCAATCGCGTTTTCGATGGTGCGCAGGACGGGCTCCACCCGCCCGCTGCAGAACTTCCGGTAAAAAGCATTATCCATCGATTTGACGTCAACGTTCATGGCGTCGATGTACGGCAGGATATCCGCCAGCGGCTCGGGCTGGATGGTTCCATTGGTCACCATAACGTTTTTCTGGCCGTTTTCGTGAACGATCTGTGCCGTGTCATAGACGTATTCGTAGAAGATAATGGGCTCGTTGTAGGTATAGGCCACACCGATGTTGCCCTGTGACTGGCGCTCTCTGGACGTGCGGGCCAGCTCCTCGGGAGACATGTACTGGCTGCTGGGTTTTTCCTGTGAAATCCGCCAGTTCTGGCAGTAGCTGCACTTGAGATTACACCCGAAGCTGCCCACTGACATGATCTGGCTGCCGGGGTGGAAATGGTACAGTGGCTTTTTCTCGATCGGGTCCATCGCCACCGAGGTGAGCCTGCCGTAATTTATCGAATACAGCGTCCCGTCGCGATTTTCCCTGACCATGCAGATGCCGGTGTCTCCCGGGCTGATATGGCAGCTCCACGGACACAGCCTGCAATCGACATCATCGTTCTTTTCTGATGGTTCCCAGTACCGGGCTTCTTTGACGCCTTCTTCTGCAGCCATACGACTCCCTCCGGCCCCCTGCGTTGTGCGAGACAGCAGGGGTTAGCTTCCGAATGATGGTTCGTCGCGTACTGAATCTATAAGAGCGTCGGCCGCGTCTATTTGTTCGCTCGTGCCGGTGACTGCCAGCCAAACGGTCCCTTCGGCGCCGCAGACTCCCCCGGCGGCAAGCTGCATGGCCTCTGCACCTGTCAATATCTCAATGGCCTGCAGTTCGGTGATAATCTCGCCCTCCATGATCCACAGGCCGGGGTTTTTAGGCCGCCGCAGCTCCGGATCGACGTTCCAGTACTGTGCGGTGGTTCGCAGTGAGCCGGCGACCTGCTTTTCGAGGCCGACCGGTATGATCATGTGCAGCCCTCGTCCGTACACCGGGCCGATCAAACCACCGAGGGTTCCGCCGGTGGGAGCGCCGATGAGCAGACCGGCGCAGCCGTTGTCCAGATCGAGAGCGTTGGCGCCCTTGATGACGACATCTCCGGCCTTCATGTCAGGAGCAGCCTCCTTGACACCGACTCCCTCAATAATTTCACCGTTCTTGAATACAACCTCGTCCATGCTGCCCTTGAAAATACCGTCTGCATCCTCGAAATTGGGGGGCAGATTCTTCCCCAGAACGTATGCCCCTTTGTCAATCTTCTCGCCCAGAAGCTCCTCCAGCACGTATGCGTTGGTCGTACCCTTGGCCACAGCGACGGTGCCGGATTCCATCCCATCTTTGACAGGCCCGTATTGAGCAACCGCCTTTGCGATCAGGCGCTTTCCAGCGGCGACTGTCAGCGTATATGTGGTGGATTTCAGGTCTGACATCCGTGGTCATCCTCCCGTTGAGAGTGGTGTATCGAAACAAGGGGACAGTTGTCGAAGTATAACAGTCACAGCGGCGGTATGGCAAGCTGTGATGACCTGCGTCGGCCGGAGCAGAGAGACCGTGATGCGCGGAGCCTCAAAGGGGAGCGGGGCAAATAGCGCAGAAAGACGGAAACCGAATCCGGGCGTCATGCGGATGCGGCGAAACTGGCCCGCCACTGGCCGGGACAAACTGCCTTTGTCCTGAATCGTGCGTGGCGATCAGTCTTCAGGCGGCATGTCGAGCTTCAGGTGCAGGTCGCGCAGAACCTCGGGATCCACCATAGCCGGTGCGCCCGACATCAGGCACTGGGCCTTCTGAGTCTTCGGGAAGGCGATGACCTCGCGGATGTTGTCCTCCCCGATCATCATCATCACCAGCCGGTCGAATCCCGGGGCGATGCCTCCGTGGGGCGGGGTGCCGTATTCGAAGGCCTTCAGCAGGAATCCGAAACGCTCTTCGGCCTTCTTTTCATCAATACCCATGACATCGAAGATCTGCTGCTGGATATCACGACGGTGGATTCTGATGCTTCCGCTGCCGAGCTCCACGCCGTTGATGACCACATCGTACGCGAGGGCGCGTACCCGTCCCGGATCGGTTTTGAGGAGGTCGCGGTCCTCCGGATGTGGCATGCAGAAGGGGTGGTGTTCGGCCACCCATCGTCCGGCGTCATCGTCCCACTGAAACATGGGGAAATCCGAGACCCACAGCGGGGCGAATACTCCCTCGGGGATCAGGCCCTCGCGGCCGGCCATCTCCCGGCGCACCCAGTCGAGGCTCTCGGCGACGATGTCGGGCTCGTCGGCGACCATCAACAAAAGATCGCCCGGTGAGGCGTCGAATGCTTCCACAATTGCGTTGATCTCTTCGGCGCTGAAGAACTTCTCGATGGGCGAATCCACGCCATCGGGCTGCACGCGCATCCACGCCAGGCCCTGGGCCTTGTGCTGCTGGGCGAATTCAGTGAGTTTATCGAGCTGAGCCCTGGTGTAATCCCCACAGCCTCTGGCACAGATTCCCTTGACCTGGCCGCCCTTTTTCACGGTGCCTGAAAACACGCGGAACTCAACATCGCGGACGACCTCGGTGAGGTCAACAAACTCCATTCCAAAGCGGATATCCGGCTTGTCGGTTCCGTAGCGGGCGATGGCCTCGTCGTGGGTCATCCGCGGGAAGGGGGTCTTCAGCTCGATACCGACGGCCTGGTCGAAAACGTAGGCAAAAAGGCGCTCGGTGATGCTGTAGATGTCCTCGCGGTCCACAAACGACATTTCCATGTCGATCTGGGTGTGCTCGGGCTGGCGGTCGGCGCGGAGGTCCTCGTCGCGATAGCAGCGGGCGAGCTGGAAGTATTTCTCCACGCCCGAGACCATCAGGAGCTGCTTCATAAGCTGCGGCGACTGCGGCAGGGCGTAGAAGTGTCCCGGGCTGACGCGGCTGGGGACCAGGTAATCGCGGGCGCCCTCGGGCGTCGGCCTGAACAAAACGGGTGTCTCTATCTCCCAGAAGCCTGCTGCGGTCAAAAACCGTCGTGCGGCCTGTGCCGCCTCGTGCCGGACCTCCAGGTTGTGCTGCATCCGGGCGCTGCGGAGGTCGAGGTAGCGGTAGCGCATCCGCACCAGGTCATCCACTTCCTCATTGTCGGTCAATGAGAAGGGCGGGGTCTTCGCCTCGCTGAGGATCTCCATGGTGCTGGCGACGACCTCCACCTGGCCGGTGGCAAGATTGGGGTTGGCGGTGTCCTCGGGTCTCTCACGAACCTTCCCCCGCACCGCAAGCACCCATTCGCCGCGGACGTCATTGGCTTTTTGCCAGGCTTCATTGTTTACTTCAGGGTCAAAGACGACCTGCAGGAGTCCGGAGCGGTCGCGCAGGTCGATAAAGATCAATCCCCCGTGGTCGCGGCGGCGATGCACCCAGCCGTTGACGACAACCTCGTCACCGGCGTTTTCGATGCGGAGTTGACCACAGGGTACGGTTCGCTTCAGAAAGTCACTGGCTTCGGACATCGTACAGCCTCCTAAGATACACGTAAGAATGCGGCGCACAACAGAATGCGGCGCAGGACATAAGGCGCACCACACTGGCAGACAATAGCGGTGTAGGGAGAAACCGGGGTCAGACGTCTTCGTTTTCCATCTCCGCCACCAGCCGCCGCTCGTATTCGGCGATGGCGTCAGAGAGCTGGATCCCCAGCATCGTGAACACCACCCAGCTTATTCCCAAAAAGACCACAAACCACTTGATACTGCCCAGGACCAGATATAAGACCAGCCCCATGACCGCGATACCTTCGGCAAGCGCGGCCATGATGACCAGGCACCGGGCGACGTATTGTGCCTCCGGCATCCGGCGCAGTATCTTTCGCAGAAATACTGGTCCCAGGCCGATCACGGCCGCCACCGGCAGGAAGATATAGACCAGGTAGGCCGGCCCGCCGGGCTCCGGAGGGCCGTACTGCTCGACAATAAAAACCACGACCCCCAGAAGTACGGTGCTGATTGTGACGGCCAGGAGGACAAAAAACAGCCTGCTGGTGAGCCACTGCACCCGGCCGATGCAAAAACCGCACGACATGCAATTGCCATCTTCGTCCGGCAGTGTCGGATTCTTGCACCTCCGGCACATAACGGGTTTGACAGCGCCGCCCTCACGACCGGGGGAGGGTATCATTCGTCCTTCAGATGCTCCGGGAGGTCCTCGAAGGGCACGTTTTCCTGGTCTCCGCTCTTCATATCTCTGACTGCGACCACACCCTCATCAAGTTCGTTTTCTCCGATGATAAGCGCCCGGGCGAAATGTTCTCTGTCGGCTTCACGCATCTGTGCGCGCATGGAACGGCGACGGTAATCGATGTCAGCACGGATGCCGGCCTTTCGCAGTTTCGCCTGCAGGCGAACCCCCTCGGCCCACGCGGCGTCTCCGAGGGTGATAATGTAGCTGCCCCTGCGCGGCCGCGGCTTTTCAGTGAGCCCGAGCTCCTCGCGAACCAGCATCACTCGTTCAGCGCCGATACCCAGCCCCACGGCAGGTGTCGGCTCTCCGCCCATCTCTTCGATCAGCCCGTCATACCGGCCGCCCCCGCCGATGGAGCTCTGGGCTCCAATACCGGGGGCGATGAACTCAAACGCGGTGCGCGTGTAGTAATCCAGCCCGCGAACGATATCGGGGTCCAGCTCGTATTCGATACCCAGCTCATCCAGATATCCGCGAACCTGCTCGAAATGTTCGGCGCAATCATCGCACAGCACATCAATCATGCGGGGAGCGTCCGCCAGGATCTCCTGGCAGCCCTCTTCCTTGCAGTCCAGCATTCGCAGGGGATTTTCATCATACCTGCGCTGGCAATCCTCACACATCTCCGAAAGCCGGTCCGAGACGGCCTCCTTCAGTGTTTCGATGTAGCCGGGGGCGCATTTCGGACAGCCGACGGAGTTGAGCTTCAGGGTGACTTCCTCGATGCCCACGGATCTGAAGAAGGTCATCGCCAGGTCAATAACCTCGGCATCCACGGCAGGATTGTCCGTGCCAATTGCCTCCATCCCGAACTGGGTGTGCTGGCGATAGCGCCCGGCCTGCGGTCGGTCGTAGCGGAAAATCGGGGCGATATAAAAGAGCTTCACCACCCGCTCGGGGTCCTGATCCATCAGGTGGTTTTCCAGATATGCCCTGATGGCCGGAGCGGTCCCTTCTGCCCGCAGCGTGAGACTGCGGCCACCGCGATCCTCAAAGGTGTACATCTCCTTGGACACGATGTCGGTGCCCTCACCGACCGAGCGGATAAACAGGTCCGTGTCTTCAAAAATGGGGGTGCGAACTTCCCCGTAGCAATACCGGTGACACAGATCCATGAAGGTGTCTTCCATGAAGTGCCAGCGGGACGCTTCTTCGGGAATGATGTCGTTGGTGCCGTAGGGTCTTTGATAACGCATAACGAAGTCTCCAGCTATTTGAACGGTCCAGATAATCCTGTCACGTGCGGAGCTGCTGTGGCGTCTTTGCTCCCGGCGTGCAGAAGGGTATTGGTAGCGCAGTTAAACGGGAGGAGAAAACAGCGACCTACTCGTCATCTTTCTCTTCAAGGAACTCAAGCGCAAGATGTCCGGAGTCTGCATCCTGCACGATGCCCAGATAATGCGGATGTCGTGAGAGCACGTAAATCTGAAACGAGGCCGCCATGGCCAGGATGATGAGGGCGTGAGAGATGCCCAGCCCCATCCCCGCCGCCAGGACAGCGCAAACAGCCGTCGCCACACCCGCCACCGTCTGCACGCGGGAGGAAACCCACACACTCCGGTGAGCGACGGAGGCGTAATCCGCCAGCGTGTCGGCCTTCGCGCGCCTGTTGTCCTCCTGCATGGCCCGCAGGATACACCGGGCCAGCCGGTGCCGGTTCGTCCAGTGTCCATCCAGTGTGAAGGCAACCAAAAACAGCATTGCTGTGATGGCAAAAATCGCCTGGAAGTTTGTCTCAAGTGCATCCTGGTGGGCAACGGCATTCGCCGCGTACACAGAATCGGCGGCCATGACGAGGATAAGACACACGGCCAGGGGCAAAAGCCCCCACGTCAGCCACGTTCTGCGGAGGTTGCGGCGGGCGACCTTCAGTTTGATTTCGGCCTTTTCATCGGCGGTCATGACTGAAACATCACGTCAGTTCTTGCAAGTGCTGACACCTGAATACGAGCATTGAGCAATCATCCGAGTATAGCAACTGCCCCTGACCGAGTCAATTTCTATGAGGGGGCCAAATGTGGTATGATCCACATGTATTCATGATAGATCTCCACACACACATTCTTCCAGGACTCGATGACGGCGCGCCCGATATGCAGGTTGCGCTGGCAATGGCCCGGATGGCTGCTGAAGACGGCGTCCGGGCTGTCTGTGCGACTCCACATGCGGGCCTCGACCCGTATTATACCACGCCCGCGGTCATTCACGAAGCCCTCGGCAAACTGCGGCAGCAGATAGAGCGCTACGCCATTGACCTCACCCTCTTCCCGGGCAGTGAAGTCTCCGTGACGGCGGACCTCAATGCAATGGCCGGCAGTGACGAACTGCTGACACTCAATGAGAGCAGATACCTGCTGGCCGAGCTGCCCTTTTACGGCGGCATCGAGGGCGTCGAACAGCAGATTTTCCAGATATCAGTGTCCGGCTATCGCGTGGTTCTCGCCCACCCCGAGCGCGCCCAGGCCTGCCAGAACGATCCGGGTCTGCTGGAAACGCTGCGATACCGCGGCTGCCTCGCCCAGATCAATGTCGGCAGTATCATCGGCTCGGAGGGCCGCAGAGTCCGGCGCATGTGCAGGCAGTGGCTCGAAGACGGCCTGGTGGATGTCATCGCCAGCGACGCTCACAACGCCCGCAGGCGCCGCCCCGTATTGACCCCTGCCAAGGAGGCGGTGGTGGAGATCGGCGGCCCCGAGCTGTGGCAGACGCTGACGGTCGTCAATCCTGCTCTTATATTGAAAGATGAGGACATACCGTAAGCTATCCGACCGGCGTTGACACTGCCATTTCTGCGCGGTAAAATTGATGTAGAACATCGGTTCGATAAACCACTTCATCACTGAACATACTCCGGTGTTTGCGCGTCTTATTGGACGCATTATCTCCGCCCGACAGGAAGCCACCAGTGAAAGCAGACGAGATCAGGATACGCGGGGCCAGCCAGCATAACCTGGACGGTCTTGATATAGATTTGCCGAAAAACTCGCTCATCGTGT
>JAWODS010000055.1:0-3111 GCA_046483205.1 Armatimonadota bacterium
GGGCCGCACGCCTGATGACGGGATATATTTCGGACATGTCGGCATTATCTTTGTGCGCCAGTGCCCATTGAGAGACGGTGCGCAGGGCTGCGGCCGACTGGTCGAGCTGGCGAAAATCTTTGCGCACCGACCACGACGAGGCGATGGGACCATCCGCCCAGTGCCGCTGGCCCCACAGCCCGTCGGGCTCCTGGGCCCTGCAGTACCACTTCACGAGTTGCTCTTCCGCCTCGTCATATCCGGCTTCGGCCATGGCCTCGGCGGCTTCTGATGCGTCCCGGGGCCAGCAGTAGCCGTACCCGCCACAGCGTTCGTACTGTGGATCGAACTCCGGAGCGGCCACAAAGCTCCCGGCCTTCGCGTCCTGCAGGATCCCCAGCATCACAAGCGCCTGTCGGTAGGCGCTGTCGAATCTGTTCGGCACATCGACCGTCGTGCGGCCGGCCAGGAAATCGTTCCAGTATTGCACGGTGTCGGACTGCAACTTTTGCGGGCCAATGTCTTGCAGCGTGTCCAGCGCGTCGCTCGCGAAGTGCCATTCGTTGTCAAACGCCATGCACATCCAGAGGCTGTGAGTCTCGCCGGGCGCGAGGCGCATGCGGTGGAGACTGGCAAAATCAACCTGGCCGATATCCTCCGGCTGGCCGTTGAGATGCCCGTCATGCAGATCGGTTTTTGCGCTGCGATGGTCGTTGAAGTTGGCCTTCCCGCAGCGGACCAGGTCCGGCGCCGTGCCGCCGACGGCCACACCGATGCTGCGGAAGTATTGCAGGAACCGTTTTTCCTCGTAATCGTAGCGCACCGCCTGCTTGCCGCAGACCTCGCCCAAAAACAGGTGAAAGTAGTGCCCGAAGGAGCCGACGAATGTATCGGTGCCGGTATTTTGAATCTCCACGCGCCGGATGAATGCCGCCGTCTCCTCTCCATCACCGGCGGGACAGAAGTCGGTGAAGGTGATGGTCACGGCGGGGTCGGACGCCTTCAGTATTGTCTGCACAATTGCGGTATCGGGCAGGTAACGCTGCTCGGAAGTAAAGGTGTCCTCGAACGTATAGATGAGCTTGCCATGTCCGGGACGTCCGGCATAGACCAGGGGCAGACATTCGCGAATATTCTGTGCAAAGTCGATATGCGGATAAAAGAAGGTCATTATCTCGCCGCTGGCTCCCAGCGTACTCAGACAATGACCGTTTCCAACCGCGGCTGTGGGTAAATATACCGCCATGCTCTCATTCCTCTGGCAGACAATTCATCAAAATCGTGGTTTGTTTTCTGGCAATACGTCTCTATTGCACTCGCCGATAACATTCCAGGACGGCGGCGACGCTCCATGCCTGGGCGATGCATCCGCGGGCATAATGCGGCTCGTCACCGTCGAAAATTTCCGGGATGCTGCCGTGAGCCTGCAGGTACTCAATGAGAGGTCGGATGACACTACTGACGTGGTCGCGGCTTTCATCGTTCACCCCGTGGGCGGTGAAGTACGTCCTGCAGTACGGTCCGATCAGCCACGGCCAGACGGTCCCCTGGTGGTAGGCCCCGTCGCGGCTGTACTGGTCGCCCTCGTAGTGCCCCTGGTAGGCGGGATCGTCAGGCGACAGTGTCCGCAGGCCGAACGGCGTCAAAAGTTTCTGTCGGACAATCTCCAGTATGCTGAGGAGCTGTTCGTCGCTCAGCAGGCGGTAAGTCAGGGCCCCGGCGATGAGCTGGTTGGGCCGCAGGCTCGCATCAGGCCCGTCGGGGCCGATGACATCATAGCAGTAGCCGAGCTCGTCGTCGAAAAAGGTGTCAACGAACGAGGCCCGGACCTCCCCGGCCAGTTCACCGAGCTCGGATTGCGTCTGGGTGTCATCGAACTTGCCTGCCAGGAAATCGACCGTCCGCAGGGCATTGTACCACAGGGCATTAATCTCCACGGGTCTGCCCTGACGGGGTGTAACCACCCAGCCACCGACCTTCGCATCCATCCAGGTGAGCTGCGTGTCCGCGTCACCGGCGTGCAGCAGACCGTCCGCGGTGTCCATGCCGATATTGAAGCTGGTGCCCTCGATGTGGCTGTGGATAGACGATTTCATCGTCTCATAGACCTCGCCTGCGAAAAAGTCGAGGTCGCGGGTGGCGGCGTAATAGTTCCGGGCGGCGGCGAACATCCACAGCGTCGCGTCACAGGTGTTGTATGCGGGTTTCTCGGCCGCATCCGGAAAGAGGTTCGGAATCAGCCCGTTGTGCATATTTGCCAGGTAGGTCTGCAGAATATCCCTGCAATCGGCGTACCGCTTTGTGGCGATGGTCAGCCCCGGGAGGCTGATCATGGTGTCGCGGCCCCAGTCGGTGAACCACGGATATCCCGCAATGACGCTTTTACCACCCGGGCGGTCGATGATAAACTGGTTGGCCGCGAGGTGAAGCTGCTGCTGGATATCGTCCCCGGCATCAGTAGTGGTGAGCTCCGTCCTCCGCCGCCGCTCCCCGGCAGCGAGCTCCTCCACATCAAGATCCTCCATGGGGCGGCATCCGGCGACAACAGTGGCGCTCTGGCCGGGATGCAGCAGCCAGCGAATCTCGCCGGGGCAATAGAGGTCCTCGGTGTCATCGAGCCCGCGGCGAGTTTCGACCGGGTAGATGAAGTCGTAATACCATTCACCCGGCAGCCCGTCGGTGCCCCGCGTCAGATGCCCGTCGCCGAACCACAGACACACGCGGGAGGCCTCGTCATACGGCTGGATGCAGAAGTGTTCGGCGCTGTGTTCGAGGCTGGCATTTATGGAGATATTTGATTCCATGAGGTGGTGGTAATCGCGCCCTGAGACCAGCGGGTTGACCGCCAGCCAGGTGGCCTCCGGGGCATCCAGCAGCGTGTAGCGGATAACCGTGCGGTTCTGCCCGTGGGGCATGAAGATCTCCTTGCGCAGGCACAGTTCTTGGGTCTCCCAGGTGAAGGTGGGCCAGGGGCGGCGCTGAAAGTCCACCAGGTACCGGTAGCCCTGCGGGTGGCAGGTGTCGGGATAGATATTGCACGACAGGCCGATTTCGGTATCGTCGAAGATGAGCCGCTCTTCCAGCTTGTTCAAAAGCACGCGCCGGCCGGAGGGTGCGCCCTCAGTCTGTGCG
>JAWODS010000090.1:0-4662 GCA_046483205.1 Armatimonadota bacterium
TCGAGCCGTACATCCTCGACACCATGATGAAGGCCAAAGAGCAGGGTATTTTCAGCTACACCTGCTTTTCGAGCCACGATACGCCCGAAAACATCATGACACTGATTGACACCGGGCTGTTTGACGGCATGCTGGTGCAATACAACCTGCTGGACCGCAAGAACGAGCCCGCCATCCAGTACGCCGCCTCAAAGGGCATGGGTGTGGAAATCATGGGGCCGGTGGGAGGAGGCCGCCTCGGCTTTCCATCCAGCGAGCTGAGTGAGCTGGTGGATGACGTCGCCTCCACCCCGGAGCTGGCCCTGCGGTTCGTGCTTTCCAACCCCAATGTATCGGTGGCGCTGTCGGGCATGAATACCATCGAGATGGTCGAAGAAAACTGTGCCGCAGCCTCCCGCGAGGAGCCGCTGAGTGATGAGGAGCGCAAGCAGGTTCTGTGCGCCGTGCGAGAAAATGAGAAGCTGGAGGAGCTGTACTGCACCGGCTGCAACTACTGCATGCCCTGCCCGCAGGATGTTGGCATTCCGCAGGCGTTTGCGGCGATGAACCTGCACCGGGTGTGGGGGCTGACGGAGACCGCCAAGCAGCGCTACGCCCGCCTGGGGCCGGACAACAGGCACGGGCATCTGCAGGCCGACGCATGCGTGGAATGCGGCCAGTGTGAGGAAAAGTGCCCGCAGAATATCCCCATCATTGAGCAGCTCAAAGAAACCCACGCGACCCTGGCGGAGGACTAAAAGGGACTGACAGGAAGCACAGGCAAACGGCCGCCTTCGGGCGGCCGGTTTTTTATGGGGCGGTATGAAGGCTTTTAACAGCCGTCACAAGACGGCGGGCGACGAGGTCCCACGTGAATTCCCGGTGTACCCGCTCCATGCCCTGCTGACCGAGCTTTTGCGCATAATCACGATCGCCCAGCAGCCGCAGCAGCGCCCTCGTAAGGGCCTCCGTATCCTTTTGGGGGACGAGCAGGCCGGAGATGTCGTGATCGATGACCTCCGGCACTCCCCCGGTCATGGCTCCGATGACGGGCGTCCCGCAGGCGTTGGCCTCCAGGTACGACAGCCCGAAGCCCTCGGTCGGCTCACCGGGGATATCGTAGCTGGGCATCACCGCGACATCGGCCACGGTGTAATATGCCGGCAGGCGGTCATAGTCAACGCGGCCGGTAAAAATGACGCTCTCGTTGAGGTCGAGGGCGCTGACCTGCTGCTGCAGGCAGTCCCGATAATTGCCTTCTCCAACGATGACGTACTTCAGGTCCGGAATTTCGCTGCGGACGGCGGATACAGCCTCCAGGACATACCTGTGGCCCTTGTGGGGCACCAGTCGCGCCACGCTGACACAGACGGGCTCATTATCCAGCGCCAGCATTCCGCGAAGCTGCTGCGCTCCCTGTGGATCCGGTGAAAACATATCGGTGTCAACACCGCCGGAAATGCAGTGGATCTTCTGCCGCCGCACGCCCATTGACTCCATCATATCGGCCGCATAATTGCTGCAGACTGCGCACAGGTCGCAGGCCCCGAGCACCCACTTTTGCATCCCCCACTTCACCAGGTTGAGGCCGTGCAGCGCGAACTCCCGGTCGTATCCCATCACCACACACGGGCAGTCCGAGGCACGTGCGGCCTGCAGTGCCGCCGGGCCTTCAGGGAACCATTTGCCCGCGATGATGACGTCCGAATCGCCTCCAATCGCCGCATCTCTCATCCGCCGCCATATTTGCAGCTTTGAGGCGGCTTGTACACGTTGTACCTCGTAGGGGGCGCTCGCATCCCACTGCTGCGCCTGTGGCTGCTGAAGCGCTATGACCCGGATGTCGGCGCCCTGCTGTGTCGCAGCGGCGGCCAGGCTGCTGACGTACGCCTGGATGCCCCCGTGCGAGGGTGGGAAGTCGGCGGCCAGGATGGTGATGCGCATTTGATTTGCGTCCTGTCGGGTCAATTGCGTACTATAGTGCAAATTGCCCATGGGAGGGTCTCTATGATAGACAAAGACACGATGACAAAAGAATTCTGCGAGCTCGTCAGGACTGCAAGTCTCTCGGGACAGGAGCGCCAGTTTGCCCGCGTGCTGCAGCAAAAGCTGGAGGCGCTGGGCCTGTCGGTGCATTACGATGACGCCGGTGAGGCGATAGATGGTGACACCGGGAACCTGTGGTGCCACATCGAGGGCAACTCGCCCCATCTGCCGACACTCATGCTAAACGCTCACATGGATACGGTCAAGCCCGGTATCGGCATTGAACCGGTTCGCGACGGGGATATGATCACCTCCGCCGGGGACACGATTCTCGGGGCCGACGATAAGGCAGGTATCACGATTATCCTTGCCGTCATCCGCGAGCTTCTGGAAGATGACGCCCCGCACGGAGATATCCAGATTCTGTTCACTATTGCCGAGGAGACCGGTCTCAACGGCGCGAAGCATCTGGATTATGGTGTGATGGACGCTGACTGCGGCCTGATTCTCGATGGCGGACGGATGGCCGGACAGGTGGTAACAGCGGCACCTTCGGCCATGTCCATGACCTACACCGTCGCCGGAAAGGCCGCCCACGCCGGAGTCTGTCCTGAAGAGGGCATCAATGCCATCCAGGCCTGCGCGGCGGGGGTTGCGGCGATGGACATCGGGCGCATTGATGATGAAACAACCGCCAACATCGGCCTGATCGAGGGTGGCGAGGCCACAAATATCGTCGCCCCCCGCTGCATTGCACGGGGAGAGGCCCGCAGCCACGACGAGGATAAGCTGGCCGCGCAGGTCGAACACATGCGCCAGACGATGCAGGAGGCCTGCGAAGAGGCCGGGGCAGCCGTGGAAATAGAAGAGAGCCGTTCGTATTCCGCCTTCAGTCTCGCAGACGACCATCCACTGGTGCAGGCTGCACTGAAGGCCGCGGAGAATCTCGGGATCGACGGAGAAACGCTGCGGGGGGGTGGCGGGTCCGATGCAAACGTCTTTAACGCTCACGGTATCGCCAGCATTATCCTCGCCACAGGCACCCGCGATCCACACACACTTGAGGAGTCGCTGAATGTTGCGGTGATGGAAAACTGCGCCCGGTGGCTTCGGCAGACCATAGACGTTTTGTGGGAAAACGCCTGAGGCCCTGCCGGGAAAGCCGCAAACACAAACACGCCCGGACAATAGCTCCGGGCGTGATCATCTGTCTCTCTTCCCGCCGCAGGCATGTCAGACCAGCTTCAGATCTTTCACCCGCACATTGCCGTACTGCTCGGCCACGGAGACAAAATTGGAGCGGAAATCACCGGCCTCCGACCAGATCACGTATGCGTCGATATACCGCTTCCCCAGTTCGATGCGGGCGCGGGTGCGGCAGTGCCCGTCCAGCACGTACCGCTTGTAATCCCCGTCCACAAAATGCTCCTCGACAATAATCGGGACATCCAGCTTCCCCTCACTGACCATTTGTTTGACGACTTCGAATTTATCCTTTTCGATGCCGTCCTGGGTGGCGATGAGGTCATGCACGGGCACGGGTTTTTCCTCACACTGTATGCCGATATTGAGATCCTTGTACACCTGCTGGATCTCTTCGAGCACCCGGATCTGGGCGTCCTGTGTGACCAGGTTCTTCGGTTGCGCGTTCCTGTTTGTGTCGGAATTATCAGAAGCCATATCTCTCGCCTGCCGCAGTGCATCCTGGTGCCTGTGCCCCGCGCGCGATACGTTCGCATGTTTTGAGCGGGGACCGGGCGAATGATGATTACGCATACGCCGTCCCTGCGTGTGAGTCCGGGCTACTGTCCGGCCGCCTGCCGGATGTAATCCATAGATTTGGGAAGCTCTTCCATCGGATCACCCGGAATCTGGGCCTCAAATCCAAGGTAACAGTCATAGCCAATTTCATCAAGAGCCTTCAGTCCCGGGCCGAAGTCAGTGTGCCCGAAGCCGGGAATCTTCCGCTGGCTGTCGGCGAGATGGACGTTCTTAATGTACCCGCCCGCCGAGCGGATGCTTTCACTGATATGGGCCTCTTCGATATTCATGTGGAAGAAATCGGCCATGATAGAGACACCGTCTTTCCCGACGGCCTCGCAAATCTCCACACCATCCTGCAGCGTGTTCGGCCACCACATCTCATAGCGGTTCAGGGGCTCGATAATGATGTCCGCCCCGACCTCCTGCGCATGGTCGGCAAGGTCTGACAGCTCGGCGACCAGCAGCTCAAACTCCAGTTCCGCCGTGCTTTTCAGTGGCGACAGGTCGGGGATGCGCGGCAGGTTTCGCATCTTCGTCCAGATAAGGGGCACGCAGATGACGCCGATGCCACCTGCCTCACCACAGACGGTAAGGGCATTACGCATCGACGCCACGGCGCGCTCACGTTCGGCCGGCCGGGGGTCGAGAATGTTCAGATATTCAGCCGACCAGATATTTGGCACGATGCCGGTGGTCTCGGCGGCATCTCGAACTTCCTCAGCGACATCCCACGCCGGCGTTGAGGTGATTTCGATGCCCGAAAACCCCAACTCGGCAAGATTTTCCATCTTCTCAATAATCGTTTCACCCGGTGCCTGACTCTCACGAATGGAGAATTTCAGTTCCATGATGCCCCTCCGTAGTGCCAAAAAATGCTGTGCAGACGCTCCGTATGCCGACGATGTGTAATGGTTTCGCGCGCACTGCCTCAAA
>JAWODS010000118.1:0-12364 GCA_046483205.1 Armatimonadota bacterium
GCCGCCGATTGAAAGCCGAAGATGCGAACACCTTGAAAACTTAGCGTTCTGCGAGCTGCTCGGCTCGCGCTGTGGAAAACCTGGGACGTAACGGGCACTCTTGCACGTTTGACAAAAGCGTATTTGCAGAAGAAGGTGCCGCGTCCCGGCTTTCAAATTCGGCAAACACACCATTACAACGGGCGCAAAAAAGCCGCCGTAAAAAGGAGAGGTAGAAAATGTTTGATGCTTTGAAGGCTTACTGGAAAGACGAAGAGGGACTCACAACTGTGGAGTACGCACTGCTTCTGGCTCTGATCGTCGTTGTCGCAATCACGGCGTGGACCCAGTTGGGCGCCAATGTTAACACCATGGCGCAGACGTCAGCCAACGCAATGCAGTAGGGAACACGTATCTCGATCTCGCTGGAAGACGGAACTCGTCGGACGCATGTGACAAAAGTCGGATGAAGAATATAGGCGGAAGGTTTCTCCCCCAGAGCCTTCCGTCTTTTTTTCTTTGGTATAGACACTTTTCTGCACGCACAGCACAATGGGCAAAACAGGATTCTCCCCGCGTTTCCCCGAATCATCCTCCAACATGAGTGACGGTAGAGACCGGCCGCTGAAGGCACGTATCTCTTCACATCGGCCTTCAACGCGTATAAAGCTGAGAAGTGGAAGAAAGATATTGTTTCTCAGTCTCACCGCATTGGCCGGTCCCACCTGGTTGTTTTTCAAGCGGAAAGTGACCGCGAATGGCTGAAACTGCAGGGTACGCAGATGTGCCGGGCGCTGGAAGCCACTCGGGCATCGCAATCGAGCAGATACGAATCGTGAGCCCGAGTCTCGGTTTTGTGCCGCAGGACTTTACTATCTGTGCTGTTGCCGATCTGCATGCGGGCGTGCGAGTGGGGGGCGACCGCGCGGTCGAGGGACTCGTGGACGATATTCTTTCCCTCCGCCCTGATATGATCTGTCTGCTTGGCGACATGGTGCACCGGGCGCATGATGCCTCGCGGTATTTGCCGATGCTGCAAAGGCTCGAAGCGCCGAAGGGCGTTTACGCGGTGCTGGGCAATCACGAACACGGCGTCCTGTGGTATTCGCCGCTCTTGGGAAAGCCGTCATCAAAAGGGGTTAATGAGTGGCGGGAGATTTACTCGGAGATCGGCATCGAAGTCCTGGTCAATGAAGCGCGCCGGATCGAGTGTGGCCGCACATATTTCTGGCTTCTGGGTGTGGATGATTACTACAGCGGACATGACGATCTGCAGGCCGCCCTGTCACAGGTAGAAGGTGAAGAGTTCCGGCTGGTTATCACGCATCATCCGGATCTGATTGATGATTCTTATGCCGGAGATATCGACTGCATCCTGGCAGGCCATACTCACGGAAGCCAGGTCAATCTGCCCCTTATCGGCCCACTGTACACCTCCACGCGGAAGCCGCGTGCGCGGGCGAGCGGCCTGATGGGCGAGAACGGCACTTTGATGTACGTGACGCGCGGCGTGGGTGAGGGCATCCCACTGCGCCTGTGGTGCCCCCGGGAGATCACGCTCGTCCGGCTGGCCGGAGATGGTGAGTGCGGATGAGCACCGCCGCCGGCGCCGGCAGAAGTGGCAGAGCCTTCGTTCGCGAATACCCCGGCCGGATTCAGACGGTGGTGACATGAGCGCACCAAATGAGGGCGGCGTCACATGGACAGATCGGCTGTTATACGGTCTGGGGTACCTCAGCGTCGCGCTGACCACCGATATGACGCTGACGTGGCTGTTGAAGCGTTACCGGCCCGATCCCGCCGACCCCGGCTGGACGGTTCTGACCACGGCGGGCGCTTTTGCCGCCGCGATGGTACTGGGCCGGGTCGTTGACGCGATCGCCGACCCGCTGGTGGGCTTTTACAGCGACCGCATTCAAACACGCTGGGGGCGCCGCAAGCCGTTCATCTTTTTTGGTGCGCCCGTCCTGGCACTCAGCTTTATCCTCCTGTGGACCCCGCCCTTCCCCGAAGCCTCCGTAATCAACGGCATTTATCTGGCGGTCATCGGAGCACTCTTTTTCTTTTCGTTCACCGTTGTCGTCTGCCCATACCTGGCGATGCTGCCCGAAATCACCGACGACACCTCCGAGCGGGTGCGGCTGACTGCATGGCAGGCCGGGTTTAACGTCATCGGCGCCGTCGGGGGAATGCTGCTTGCGGGTTATCTGATCGATCACCATGGCTACCGCACGATGGCCCTTGTTTTTGCTCCCCTGGTGCTGGTGTGCTCGTGGGCGCCGCTGGCGGTGAAGACGCCTGAAAAAGGGAAAAAGCCGTGCGACATGCCCCTGCTGGCAGCCATCATGGCGACGCTGCGAAACCCGCTGTTTATACCCTACGTCATCAGCCAGCTTCTTTTCTGGATGGCACTGCGAATCGTGATGGGAGTATTGCCGAAGATCGTGGAGATTCGCGCCGGAGTGACGGAGACGGCACAGGGGGCTGTCATGGCCGTCGGTCTGCTGGCGGGCGCGCTGTTCTTCCCGCTGATGCCCGCGGCCGCACGGCGGTTTGGCAAGAAACACATGCTCATGGCGGCGATGATCTACTTCGGATGCCTCATGGTGCCGTTTATCTACCTCGGGGCGCTGCCGGTGCCGGTTTCGGCCATTATCCAGGCAGGGATCGTCATGGCACTGGCAGGTCCGGCCGTCGCCACCCTGTTTACCCTGCCAAACGCCATGGTCGCCGATATCGTCGATCATGACGTGGTGCTCACAGGGCGTCGGCGCGAGGCGATTTATTTCGGGGTGCAGGGCCTCATCGTCAAGAGCGGACTGGGTCTGGGGATCGGAATGGCTGCATTATTGCTGAGCTATTTCGGAGAAACAACCACCCAACAGGGCGGGTTTACCGCCTGCGGTATCGCGGCACTCTTTCTGTCATGGTGTGCCGCTGCGGTGCTGAGCCGGTACGAAGCGGACTGATACAGCCATCTACCACGCCGTCCAGCCGCCATCTACCACTAGGTTCGCCCCCGTCATGTATCCTGACGCCTCCGACGCCAGGAAGACGATAGGCCCTTTGACATCATCGGGCGTCGCCATCCGGCCCATTGGGGTGCGCTGGTTGTAGCGGTCGATGAAATACTGGTCGTGGGTCTCCTCCCGCAGGCCGCCCAGCGACAGGCAGTTGGCGCGGATGTTGTCACCGGCCAGCGTGGTGGCAAGCTGCTTCGTCCAGGCGATGATGCCACCCTTCTGCAGCGGGTAATCCAGCGAGATGCTCCCCTCCGGATCCCGGTATATCGCCGGATCCTGCCCGCCCATGCCGTAGATGGAGCCGATGTTGATGATGACGCCGCCCCCCGCCTCTTTCATCTGTTGGGTTATCTGCCGGGTGAGCAGGGCGGTCCCGACGATATTGATGTCGAAGACTTTGTTGAGCTCCTCGCGGTTGATGGTGGCCCCGGACATCGAGGGCAGGTGTCGGGCGCTGTTGACGAGCACGTCAATCCGCTCGAACTCGTCAATCACGCCGGTGATGAGTGCCTCGATGGAGTCGTCCTCCGCAAGCTGCAGTTGCCGTCCGTGTACATCCAGCCCGCGGGCGGTGAACGTCCCGGCAGCCTGTTCGGCTCTTTCGAGCGCCCGGGATGTAAGGATGACCGTTGCCCCGGCCTCGGCCAGCCCCGCACAGAAGGCGTTGCCGTATCTGCGTGTGCCGCCTGTCACAACAATGACTTTTCCATCCAGCGAAAACGTATCCAATGTTTCACTCATGCCGCAAACTCCCCCTGTTTTCAGGCTTCGCGTATTGCAAAAATCTGTCAATGTTCATCGGAATCGGTGAGCTCTTTGAACAGGGCTTCCGCTGCCTGGGCCGGTCCCTCACGCTCCATGCCTTCGATACCGAGGCGCGTCCGGAGCTCGCCGACACGGATGCCACTCTCGTGAGCCGCTTCGAAATACTTCTGCGCCAGCGGTTCGTGCATCTCGCGCTTCTGGTCCGGGCCGAAGGGATTGGCGAAATAGGTGTGCACGAGCCCGCGCTCATCGGTCGTGCCCTTCGCCGCCCGGTATCCGGTTCGGAAGACCTCAAGGGACTTCTCGGGCTTGCGGAAGAACTCCAGGATCGGCTTGGACTCGGTGACCGGCTCGTAGTTGTTGGCATACAGGAGTATGGAAATGGGATATCCGGCGGTGACGTGGCCGTAATCGGTAATCGGCAGGACAACACGGGCGTTGTGTTTCTGCGGGTTCATGAAGATACTGCGGTCGAACCGTCCAAATGCGTAACCGGGTGCGAGGTCGTCAAGACGCAAAAAGGCCCCGATTTCCGTCCCGAAGCCGCGGATGGTGTTGTCATCCTCCAGCAGCAGTGATCCCATGTCGTCGAATATCACAGTCATGTCGCTGATCCACTCATCGGCCAGCTCGCGGAAGGCTTCGAGGGTCTCTGATTTTCCTGCACCGCTGTCACCGACGATGACAATGCCGGTTTCCGGTCCCTGGCGCAACTTCAGCTTCACCATCGCGCCGTGAATTGGCAGACGCCCGCGGCGCATCTGGATGACGTTGTGAAGTGTCAGCATCATTTTCTTGAAATAGCCGAAGTAGTCCATTTCGTCGCCCTTGACGACTGCTCCGACGGCGATGTCTTTCTCCTCGTCATAATGAAAAACCGTGGGCTCGTCACGCATCTGCTCGGGTGGAATCCCGAAGACGACGATGGCATCAGGGCACTCGCGGGCCTCCTCGTGTCCGGAGAGCTCGAAGAGGTTCACGAGGCTGACGGCCTGTGCGAGATAATCACGGTCGAAATACACGTGAAAGCGCTGGTCGCCAACGAGGAGAGGAATGCTGAACCAGTTGCGGGCTTCCAGCCGGAGTCCCTGGAGCGGATTTGTGTCCACCTCCACGAATTTCCCGCTGCGGCGGGTGGAACGAGGGTACAGCACCACCGGAGGGGTCAAAAGCGCCAGGCGGACCATGCGAATCTGCTGGAGTTGCTCGTACACACCACCGGGACAGTCCCAGTTGATGGTCTCGATCAGCAGGCTCATATTTGCGCCACCGGGTGTCTGCCGATATACTCGCGGCCAGTGGCCCCGGAGGTTGCGCTCGATCCTGCGGTATCCATCCCGCACAAGCTGGGTCAGATCCTGGTTGTTGTAGATAAAGGGCATGTGGCCTTCGATGGAGCTGTCGCGTGAATCATCGGCGGACGATTCCAGCATCAGGTAGCGCTCGTAGCTGCGCCAGTGGTCGTAAAGATCTTCCACGAGCTCTGCCAGCGCCGGCACATCCTCCAGTAGCGGGGCGCAATCAGGCGCCCGCACCTCAATATCCTTAGGCTCCAGATCCACCAGCAGGCCCAGGACCTTTGACAGCATCCGCGCGGCGGCCGAGGGATTGTTCAGGTCGCCCTCGCTGTCGAAAGCCGAGAAGATATCAATGCTGCCCGACTCCCGGCGCTTGAGATCATTAATGAAGTTCTGAATGACCTTGGGCACGTGTTCGCTCTGGAAGATCTGGGCCGGCTGCGTGCATACCTGGCCGGTCATGTATATGGTTACAGCGCGTTCAGTTACTTCTCCGGGTAGGTTCCACATCTCTACAGATCACCTCGACAGGCACACTATCACACGGGCGGAATGAAATAAAGGTGCTCGCCCGTCTCTTAACAAATTCTTCATACGCCATTATATTTCAGATGTCCTGACAGGGGAACAAGTTCGACAATGCGCGAGACAAACTCAAAGATACCCGACAGCGACAGGGCGCTCATCCGCGATCTGACCCGGCAGGTTATAGAGCTCGCGGAGAGTGATGAATACGAACGCCGCCGGCGGCGCTGGCGTGATGTCAATGAGCTGCGGAAGCCGGACCGTGCTCCGGTATGGTGCAGGCCGGCCGGTGCGTGGGCGGAGATTCTCCCCCGCGACAGCCTTGAGTGTACACATCCGCTCTGTCGGCAGATCGAATATCGCTTCCGCCGGCACCTGTATAAGGACTGGGTGGGTGACGATCACATCATCGAGCCGTGGTGGGGCGTCAACGCCGTATGGCAATGTAACCAGGAGCATACCTGGGGGCTGGAGACGGGGAAGTCCATCGGCTCAACCGCTGATGGCGGCTTCCGCTATTATCACCCGGTTCAACAGCCGGAGGATTACGCAAAAGTCACCATTCCGCAATACACATACGACCGCGATACAACACAGCGGCAAGCCTCACAGGCGGCGGATCTGCTGGACGGTATCATGCCCGTTCGCATCACCGGCTCGCCGCCGCTGGGGCCGCATCTGAGCGTCTATCTGGAGCGGCTGCGTGGGATGGTGCCGATGATGGAGGATATCGCATTTCGGCCCGAGCTTGTCCACCGGGTCATGGCGAAGCTGTCGGAAGCGGTGCTGGCAGCCCAGCGGGTCGCCGAAGAGGCCGGGGTCCTGACCACAAACCACCATGAGCCGATGTTTTGCAGCGACCCCGTGAATGACCCGCCGGAGGACGGCCCCGTGGGACTGCATAGCCTCTGGATCGCCGTCAACAGCCAGGAGTTCGACCAGATCTCCCCGGACATGCAGGAGGAGTTCCTTCTCAGCTACCAGCGGCCCCTGATGCAGCAGTACGGCAGGTCGCAGTACGGGTGCTGTGAGGATCTTTCGGAGAAGATTGACCTTGTGCTGCGGATCCCCAACCTCCGCATTTTTGTCTGCTCGTACTGGACGGATCTCGACCGGGTTATCGAAAAGTGCGGCGGCGATTACACGATCATGTGGCGGCAGTCATCGGCACAGGTTACCCTCCCGGACGACCTCTCGGAACACCGCGAGCATCTGGAAGCCGGGCTGAAGCGCCTGCAGGGATGTTGTTATCAGGTTGTTCTACGCGAGCTGGAGACGCTCCGCGGGCGGCAGAAACGCCTGCGGGAATGGGCGAAGCTGGGTATTGAAATCGCCGAAAAGTATTCCTGAAGGCGGTGAGTGAAATGAGCCAGATCCGCATCGGATTCGTCGGTGCAGGACAGATGGGGCAGTGTGCGCATCTGCGCAGCTACGTTGCGGTGCCGGGGTGCACAGTGGTTGCACTGGCGGAGGTGCGGCCACGCCTTCGAGAAAAGGTCGCTGCGAGCTACGGTATCAACAACACGTATCCCGACCACCGGGCCATGCTGGAAGCGGAGGATCTCGACGCCATCGTCGCCCCCCAGCCGTTCACACGACACGGCGCTCTCCTCCCTGAATTACTGGCGGCAGGGGTGCCTGTCTTCATCGAGAAGCCCCTGGCACGTGCGGTGAGTGCAGGTGAAAGGATATGCACCGCTGCCGAAGAAGCGGGAACATGGATCATGGTCGGATATCACAAGCGGAGTGACCCATCGGTGATGTGGGCGAAACAGAGGATCGGCGCCCTTCAGAAAAGTGGCTACCTCGGCTCAATGACCTACGTCCGCCTCACCATGCCACCGGGAGATTGGATCGCCGGGGGTTTCGAGGAGCTCATTGAAACAGACGAAACCGTTCCCGAGATGCAAACCGATGCCCCGCCGGAGGGCATGGATAAGCAGACCCTGCAGCGGTACGAAAAGTTTGTCAACTACTATGTGCACCAGGTGAATCTGTTGAGACATCTGTTCGGCGAGAACTATGAGGTGAGACATGCAGACGCCTCCGGCACGGTCCTGGTCGCTCGCAGTGACAGCGGTATTCCGGGTGTCATCGAGATGGAGGCATACAAAACAAGCATTGACTGGAATGAGAGGGCGCTGGTATGCTTTGAGCACGGGTACGTGGACATATCCCTGCCCCCACCACTGGCACGCAATCGGCCCGGCCGCGTGGAGCTGTTTGAAGATCCCGGGGACGATCCTCCCCGGACGACAGTGCCCACATTGCCGCCGCGCGATGCCATGAGACAGCAGGCGGAGAATTTCGTACGTGCTGTCGCCGAAAAGATGCCGCCGATGTGTGTGGCGCCCGAAGCACTGCAGGACCTGCATATCGCCGAGCAATACGTGAACGCCGTCAACGCCCGACGAGAATGGTGTTGAACGCCGTCCAACTGCAGAATACACCTGACAAATTGAGAACCCGCTATTTGAACTTTCTGGAGGTCGAATGATGGAAGAGATAGACAATGCAGAGATGGGGCAATACTGTAATTTCCACACAGATATGGAAGTCCTGCTGCAAAACCAGGAGCCGGAGACCCGGTCACTGTGGCTGATGCGTGAGGCGGGCGACCGGATGGAGCTGCCGTGTGAGGAGCTTCGCGAGCTGGCGGCGCCGCAGCAGGTCCGAATATTCCGCATCCCCTGCAAAATCCTCGGCAGGGTGGTCAACTTCTGGGGATGCCTTGCGATGCACAACAACGCCCGTGGCCCCTTCAAAGGCGGCATTCGGCTGGCCTCAGATGTGACGATATGGGAGACCACTGAGCTGGCGCGTTTGATGACACTGAAATGTGCGGTCTGCGACGTTGAGTTCGGTGGTGGCAAGACCGGCATCCGCGTGGACATGGAAGAGATGTACCGGCTTTTCAACCGCACACCTCGCGATCTTGAGTTCGAAAAGATCATCACCATCGACGCCGTGGAGTATTACGCCAAGGATTTCGGCGATGTCTTCAAATCTCACATCTACATCCCGGCACCTGACATGGGCAGCGGCCCGGACGAGATGGCCTTCATTTACAACGAAACCCAGGATCCGGCTTCAGTGACCGGCAAGGGCGAGGGTGTTCATGGATGGCTCCCCGGGCGAAGTGAAAGCACGGGCATCGGGTGTTCGTATATGGCCCAGCGTATGCTGTCGGAGATACTCGGCATTGAACCTGCGGGCGCGAGCGTGGCCATCCAGGGCTTCGGCAACGTCGGCCGCCCACTCGCCCGCGACCTCACCGAGGCCGGCGCAAAGGTCGTCGGTGTGACCGACTATTACGGCGGTACGTACAATAAGGACGGCCTCGATATTGATGGGCTACTCGAGCATTTCAGCGACCAGGCCACTGTCGGCGGATTTGAGGGCGGAACGCCGCTCACAAACGAGGAGCTGTTTCAGCTTGATGTTGACTGCCTCATCCCCGCGGCCATCGGTGATGTCATCACCGAAGAGGTCGCTGCACAGATGGAGGCAAGCTGCGTGGTCGAAGCGGCGAATATGCCCACCACCATCGGCGGAATGAAGGTGCTGCGCGAGCGCGGCATTGCGGTTGCACCCGACATCCTTTCCAATGCCGGCGGTGTCATCGCCTCGATGCTGGAATACTCCTCCAGCCTTTCGGCCATCAAGCCCGGGCGGCAGGAGGTTTATGAGGTCATCAAGACCAAGATCGGCGAGAACTTCGAGCTGTCGCGCGATCGTGCAAAGGACGAAGATATCACGCTCGTCGCCGCCGCGATTGAGATTGCCATGCAGCGTGTGTATAACGTGATGAAGGGCCGCCGTATGCTCTAAGATTTTCCGGACCCAAAGCTGAATACCGGAACGGAAGGAATCTCGGCCTCGACACCGTAAGGAGTATATGGAGGCCGAGATTTTTATTGGGGGTATGATTGATGCTTCCGAACGCCCTGCACATCGGTGCTGCAAAGTGCGCATCAAGCTGGCTGTGGCGCGTGTACGCCGAGCATCCTGGGATCTACGTGCCGCAGACTCCCGACAACGTCAACTTCTTCACCGTCCATTACCAGCGCGGCCTCGAATGGTACGAGGAGACGTACTTCAGCGAATACGCCGGGGAGCCGGTGGCTGCGGAGTTCAGCAACTCCTATATGTGCTATCCTCCGGCGCTTGAGCGGATCGCAAAACATCTGCCTGATGTGCGAATGACCATGATCCTGCGCCACCCCCTCGAGCGGGCATTCCTCCAGTGGGCTCACACGCATCTTAAGGGCAGGTACGGCTTCGATCCCGAAAACGGTATCGGGGTTCCCTTCGAAAAGGTCCTGCATCACCACGGCCACGCCTTCTTCCGCCTGTGGATTGACCCGAGCTGTTACGCCCGGCACCTGGAGAATATCTACGAACTGTTTGAGCCACGGAAGGTGCGCGTGCTCATTTATGACGACCTCGTTGCTGATGAGGCGTCATTCCTTCGCGATATTTATGAATTTCTGGGAGTGGATGCATCGTTCGAATCATCGCTGATAGGCCGGGATGTCAACCCGGATGCCGACGCGGCGGGTCCCCGGGAGATGCTTGACGCCGGGGTGTGGGACGAGCTGATTGAGGTCTTTCGGCCGGATGTTGAAAAGCTGCAGGAGCTTCTGGACCGGGACCTCAGTGCCTGGCTGCTCTGACGAGGTCCGGTGGACAGTGGGGCCTGACAATCATGGGATTTGCTGCAAGCAAAACACTTGAAAGCTGTGAGCGGGTGTATCGCACCATGTGGCGGCGCCCAACGGGCCGGGGGCTGCTGGTGGCGGTATTCCTTGCGGGGCTCACCGGCCTCCCCATTTTCCTCAATCCCGCATACACTACCCCACCCGGGCAGGAGTACGGCAGCACCGCGTATATGCCGGTGCTGTTTTTGTGCGGCTGGCTTCTGCTGTTGGCGATATTCCCGGTGTGGTGGACAATCAATGAAAACTATGGCCGGGTGGGCGTCTGTGACGAGGGCCTGGTGGTCGCCGAAGACGCCGGCAGAAAGCGGTTTGTCCGGTGGGATGAGATTACAGCGCTGCAGTGGTCCACCCTGGGAGTGACGGAACCGGGGCCGCGGTCATACCGCATGACGGTGCTCACCGAGGGCGATGAGATCATCGAAACAGGCTACGCACACCTGCGGCGGGCCGGACGGGACATGGAGACACTGCGTGATGAGATCATCCGGCGGTGCGATCTGGAGGAGACGGAGGTCCGTCCCCACGCCTGGTTTGAGGATGGACACCTGCAGATAGCGGGTATGGAGCATGTCCGCAGATGGCAAAGAGAAGGAGCAAATAGCAATCCCTCACCGCCGGACGGACCGGAGTTCACATGATTATGCTGGACACTACTAGTGCGCACTTATACAAATGTATGGCTTAATAAAGAGGTCCTGTGACAGGGGCTGATGAATATTTATTCAGCTTGACCCGTCGGCCGTGAGACCCGTAGGAGGCGACGTGTGCAGGATTGAGAGGCTGGCCGAGAATTAGGTGGACGGAGGGACCTGGTGGCGCCCGAGAATACCCCCGATGACGAGGCCGCTTTGGTGAAAAGGGCGGCGGCCTGCAGTGCAGACGCTTTTGATGCATTGATGGAGCTGTTTCGCACACATTTGACCATCATCGTCGGAAAGTATGCGAAACGGCGCGAGGACCGCGCTGACCTTCAGGCGGAGATTGTCGAAAAGCTCCTGGTAAATGACAAGCGCGCACTTCGTAACTGGCATCCGATCGCCCCCTTTGGTGCCTACCTCACAACCATCGCCACCCGCCACTGCCTCCAGTGGCTGGAGCGGCACAAACGCCTCCAGGAACATACGGTACGCAACCTCCCCGGTCCGGACCATGATGAGGAGGACATCTTCGATCACATTTGCGATCCGGACACGACTGCTGATCCACCGGACCAGTTGAAGAAAGAAGAGAGGGGCGAGACGGTCAGGGAGGCATTTGCCGAGCTTTCCAACGATGACCGCCTGATTCTTGCGCTGCGTTTTGAGGAAGACATGAGCGGTCCCGCCATCGCCCGGATTCTTGGAATCTCTCAGGGCGCGGCGCGAAAACGCATTTATGACGCCCTCCGGCGCCTGAAAGACGCCCTTCTGCGACTCAAGCCGGAGCTATTTGAGAATATGTAAGCAATGACTAGTGTAACACTTTGCAGATAAATACCATTATATTCTAGTGTGAGACCAAAATGGGCAATTGCGCCAGAGTTGAACAAATATTAAGCTGTGCCGGCAATGAACTCACGCGAGAGGACGAAGCCGCCATTTCCGAGCATTTGAAAGAATGTCCGGAATGTCGTCGTGAGATGCAGCAGATATCACGCGCGGCACACCTGTTGTCGGAACACACCGACGGGCAACTGCCGCAGCAGGCAGATCACCTGAGTGATCTCAGTCTCGCATGCTTCGCCATCAGCGGATACAGGGCGCCGGATGCCGACGATTCGGTCGCCCACCTGGCTGCCTGCCCCACCTGCCGCCACGAACTTGCCGCCGTGCGTGAGACCATGGAATACTCCCAGGAAATCCTTGGGGAGGGGCCATGTCACCCCCTTTCGGTGCAGGAGGTCCTTTTACAGCAGCTCCATATGGCATTCTCCACGGTGCCGGGCACGGTGTACGCAATATCCAGCGGTGTTGTGTATATCGCCGAGTGTGTGATGTTTGCGCTGGCCCTGGCACACGTCTGGCTCGCATATCTCGTTGCACCGGTCGGCTTTGAAGCGGTCCCAAATATGTTT
>JAWODS010000243.1:0-2907 GCA_046483205.1 Armatimonadota bacterium
CCAGCGGTTTACGGGCGATCCGATCAACGTTCCCGAGACGTTCATGGACAACGCCGACGTGGCGCTGTTCCAAAACCGCGTCAAACAGTACGATAAAGTTCTTCGTCGGGGATGAGCTTGCCTTCATGGAGGATCCCGATCCAGTCGGCGACACGTTCGACGTCGTCAATGATATGCGAGGAGAAAAACACGGTCGTGCCCGCTTGCTGCAGAATGCCGACGATGCTTTCCATGAACTCCCGTCGCACCAGCGCATCGAGCCCGGAGGTGGGATCATCGAGGATCAGAACCTCCGGGTGTGATGACAGCGCGAAGGTCAGGGCGACCTTCCCGAGCATCCCCCGCGAGAGATTCCCGAGGCGGCGGTCCGGAGGCAGCTCGAACCGCTTCACCAGGTCATCAGCGAGCTTTTGGTCCCAGCGCGGATGGGTATTCGCACCAAACCACATGGTGCGCTGCACGGTCATCCAGTCGTACATCTGCACCTGCTCGGGGACGTAAGAGACCACCGTTTTCATCGGCACCTCGTCGCGGAGTGGGTCGAAGTCCAGCACTGTCGCCGCCCCGCGTGTGGGCTCCAGAAAGCCCATGAGCATCTGGATGGTGGTGGTTTTGCCCGCCCCGTTGCGCCCGAGGTAGCCGTACACACTACCGCGCGGCACGGCCAGCTCCAGGTCGTCCACGGCCACCACGCGCCCGAAACGTTTCGTCAAACTGGTGGTCTCAATGGCGAGGTCAGTCATCGGTATTCACTCCCGGTTTGGTTCTTCGCGATTCTCGAGGACCTCACGCCACATCTGCTGCAATTCATCGTCCGTCACATCGAGCCGCCCGGCAGTCTCGGCAGTCTCCTGCAGCGTCTGCCGAATGAGCCTGCGGGCCTCCTCGCGCCCGATCGTCTCGGCATCATCGGAGACGAAGGTGCCACGCCCGCGATATGACACCAGCAGCCCCTCGGACTGCAGCTCCCGGTACGCTCGCGCAACGGTATTGAAGTTGATGCGCAGATCTTCAGCCAGTTCGCGGACGGTGGGGACCTGCTCACCGGGCTGAACAGCACCGGCGGCCACGGCCAGCCGCATCTGCTCCTTTATCTGCTCATACAGCGGTGTGCTGCTTTTCGGGTTCACTGAAATATACATTATACTATGACCTTATTACAATCATGTAACGGGGTCAAGTGCTTTTCTCGCATATTAAAACGCCAGAACCAAAAAAGCAGACCACCGGGAAGGCGGCCTGCTCTGGATGAGCCACGCACTTTTGCCGTCGAAAAGAACTGACTTACCCCTCATCCACATCCGTCACAAAGCTGTGCCGTGTCTGTTTGGCGGACCATTCCGGGTGTTCGCGGCCGGGGCTGCGGAGGTCCCAGCGTATCGGCACCTGGTCGCCCGTGCGCAGGAACCAGTCAAGCATCGCATGAGACATCTCGTCCACCACGTCCTGCATGGTCGCATCGTCAATGAGGTTGTGAACCTCGTCGGGGTCCTTCCGCAGGTCGTACAGCTCATCGGTATCGTACATGCGGCGGACGTATTTGAAGTCGTGGGAGCGGATCATGACCGCCTTGCCATGCACCCGCGGCTCCTCGAACTGCAGCGCCGGTCGCGACCAGTAGATGTTCTCAAACGGACGGCTGCTCTCGTGAGTATGGATCTCCTCCATCAGCGCTCCGCCCTCGGAGTACGCGTAGGGCTTGTGTTTACCTGTTTCGCCCCGCAGCAGCGGCATCAGGGATTTGCCGAAGACCGTGTGCCCCAGTTCGATGTCGCACGCCTCGGCCAGTGTCGGGAGGATGTCCACCCATTCACACAGCTCCTCGGACGTTGCGTCAAACGGCTCGCAGCCGGGTACACGGATGGCGAAGGGGACATTGGTCAGGCAGTCCTCAAACGTGTTCTGCATTTTCTCGGTCATCTGATAATCGCCACAGAAGTCGCCGTGGTCAGAGGTGGCGATGACGATGGTGTCATCCCACTGGCCGCTGTCTTTGAGGGCCTCCATCAGCCAGCCGAGGTTGCGGTCGGTCTTGGTGATCATCCCGTAGTAGATGGCGACCATCTCGCGGAGCTCGTCATCGGTGACCTCGTCCATGTTCGTCCGCTCGTGGACGCGCCGGAGGATCTCAGGCTTGCCCTCCCAGTTTTCGGGCGGGCGGATGGGGAAGGGAATCTCGGAACGGTCATACATCGAGTAGTACGGCTCGAAGATTGCGTAGGGCGGGTGCGGCCACGTCTGGTTCACCAGCATGAAAAACGGCTCATCTTTGGGCTCTCGGATGAACTCGGCCGCCTTTTCAGCCACATTATCATCGGCCACCGAGGTGCCCCAGTTTTCCGGGACCTCGCCAAACAGGAATGTATGGTACAGGCGGTCACCGGCCTCCCACGGGCGCTCGCTGAAAGTCTCTTTGTCACCGGCTCCCTGTACGCGCTCGTGGCAGGAATCGTCGATGACGCCCATATTGATCATGTCATTCTTGCCGCCCCACCACACGTAGTAGCCCTGGTCCTTGAAATACCGAAGCATATTGGGCTCGTGACGCCGGAGCATGTGGTGCATGGTGCGGTGGCCGTTGACGTGGCAGTACCATCCGGAGGCCAGTGAGACGCGGCTGGGGGTACTGACGGGATTTTGCACGAAGCAGTTTTTGAATCCGGCACCCTGCTGCGCGAGGGCGTCGATATTTGGTGTTTGAATGACATCGTTGCCACAGTGGGCGGTGTCTTTGGCACGCCACTGGTCGGCGATGAAAAGGACGACATTGGGGCGAGTCTGGGGCATGATGGATTCCTCCCGGTGTGGACAGCGAGGTTTCACTTTCATTTTACGAGCACAGAGACGCAGGATCAGTCAATCATTTCGCGCCGTTTGCCGGGAGACCTTCAGGTGGCTTCAGCCTCG
>JAWODS010000397.1:0-16685 GCA_046483205.1 Armatimonadota bacterium
TGCCAGTTTTCTCGGTGCACGGCGAACGGTTTTCAATGTTCTCCTTTATCATGTGACCGAAGGCCGCCGTGCATCCAACAGCGTGGTTCCCCCGGTCAGGCCGCGGACCATTGAAACCCTGCTCGGGGAAAGTTTCTCCGTCGACAACAACACTCTCAGAGGAAGGATGGCTTGGGGTGCGTTATAACCTAATCGGAGAATTAAAACTCTCAATCTCTCTTACGAATCCAATAGAATTATCAGAATTGTAATTAAAACGACTATCCACCTGCCCGTTGATGACGAGGCGGCCACGGTCTCCGAGCAGTGGCAGCCGGTACAAACCACCGACGCTGAGGTCTATTGCTGCATCATGGACGAGCAGGAGGTCGGCAGGAACGAAACGTCCTGGCCGGCGGTGACCGTGCGAAGCGTGGGTGAGGGAAAAATCATCGCCATCCACGGACCGGTGATGAGCAGCTTCTTTAAGACACATCACCCGCGGCTACGGCGGTTTTTGGAAAAGCTACTTGACGATATGGACGTCCCGCGGCGCGTGCGTATTGAAGGCCCTCCGAATCTGGAATGCACGCTGCGCGAGAAAGACGGCATGCTGGCGGTGAGCCTGGTGAACCGGGCCGCCGATCCGGCCACCGGCCCCAACCGCCATGTGGTGGAACGGGTTCCGGAAACCGGGCCTGTGACAGTGCATGTTCGGGTCACAAAGCAGCCCCAAGCCGTCTCCTTTGAACCCGGCGGACGCGACATAGACTGGTCATGGGAAAACGGCTGGCTGACTGCAGCAGTCCCAACCGTCCACATTCACGACATCATCTGCGTACAGGTATAGTGCGTTTAGTATTGTATATTCGGGGCATACTGTATGAGATAAAACGAAATCGAGAAACAGTCGCGACAGCATAAGTGTTGCAGGGGAGGCGAATGTCGTGAGGATCTCGCTGGTCGTGCTGGTATTGGCTGTTTTTTGTGTGATGGTGCCTGCAGTAGCCCAGGAAGTGATCGACTTCGAGGGTTTCGCTCCGGATGTCGAGATTTACGATCAATTCGGGCCGCAGGGGGTTGTCTTCCCGCAAACTCCGCGGATTCTATCTCCTCAGGACTTCCAGCCACACTCGGGGGCGAATGTTCTCACGGGCTATGAGCCGGGAGAAGAGTTTGGCGCACCCATGATCGTCGAGTTCAGTGCCGCTCAGGCGCGAGTGAAGGTGTATGTGGGGTTGATGTCACCCAGTGGTGGAAATAAGGTGGAGGTCCGGGCGTGGGCGCTGAATGAAAATGACCAGCAGCTCGGGTATGAGACGGTCCAGGTCGGCCCCGGACCGGCGGATGTTGATACCCCCATCGAGTTTCAGTTTCAGCTTCCGAAAATACGCAAGCTGAAAATCGAGTACGCAGGGGGCTATTTCCCGGTCATTGACGACCTGCAGTTCGCCACCGCAGGCCCGCCCCGTGCCGAGGACCGGGTTGATCCGAGGCTCACCGTTATCAAACCCGGGGATGATGCCCGGCTGGACGGCTTCGGCCAGTATGAGGGTGCTTTCGCCATCGAGGGTACCGTCATTGAGCAGGTGAAGCTGAAAGAGGTCACCATCTCCTGTGCCCACGGAGGCGAAGTCCGCACGGGCACACTGCCCATCGCCAACGGGCCGCCTGTCTATAACTTCGGTTCCCCCAATGTTCACGGTCTCATTTTCGAGGGCGAAAACCTCATCACCATCACCGCCCGGGACTTTGCGGGGAACACCGACGTCGAGTATCTGCATGTCTATTACCATCCGCTCATAGGTCAGGCGGAGCTCCTGGTCCTGACACCGGCCGAGTTTTACGACGCTCTTGTCCCACTGGAGGAATGGAAAAACTCCTCCGGTATTTCCTGCCATGTGATGACGCTGGAAGCCATACAGGCCGACAGCCGTTTTGACGGCGTCCGGGACCTGCCGGAACGCGTCAAAAGGGCCCTCGCCCATGCGTACAACAACCACGGCACACGCTATGCGATGCTCGTGGGAGATGGCGATAGGTTTCCACTGCGTTTTCATCGTACGGGTCGGGTCAACGTAAGCTGGGGTGTCGTCTGGCCCGCCACAGAGCTGTACTACGCGGACCTGTTCAAAGCCGATGGCAGCTTCGACAATTGGGACGGGAATGGCAACAATATCATCGGTGAATGGTGGCAGGGCACAGCCGCCTACGAGGCGGCTGCGAACTTCGACCAGATGAATGTGGACGACTGCGACCTGCATCCTGATATCGCCGTCGGGCGCGTCCCGGCCTCGACGGTGAATGAAGTCGCCAACTACGTCTATAAGGTCGTCGAATACGAGATGCAGGGGCGGCAGGCGTGGTTCGACAGAGCCGTGTTGTGGAACGGCTCCAGAGATTTTCGCAGTGACGAAATCGAACTCGATAACGTCAGCGCCACCTATCTCTCCGATTTCACACCGCATAAGCACTACCGCCCGGCCGAGTGGGAATCATGGGACCACGACACCAGGAGCGCATACGAGCACGGCGAATGGGTTCCGGCGATCGCCTCGGACCTCAACCAGGGCGCCGGGCTGGCGGTCTGTTTCGATCACGGCGGTGACTGGGTCATGGGCGTTCTCACAAATGCGCATATCGACAGCCTGAACAACGAGAGCAAATGGCCTGTGGCAGTCGCGTGTGCCTGCGACACGGCTCGTTTCATCTGGATTAACGGTTATTATGAGGACGTTGACGGCAATCTGCCAGATTCAATGACCGAAGGCTGGGGGGGGCCGGAAATTCCCAATCCTGAGCCGGCGCCAATCCAGCCGTCCGTGGTGGATCACGAGTCTCTGGCGGAGAGATGGTTGTGTTCCGACCTTTCGGGAGCAGTGGGGTTTTTGGGCGCCACGATGGGTGTCAACACGGCCAGTCCTCCGTACGTAAAGTGCTTCCTGGAGGGATGGAAGCAGGGGCACCGGCGCCTCGGCAATCTGTGGACATTCGGCGTCAACCGCTTCCTCAATCAATATCTCGAAGCAGGCCACTGGTTCGGCAAATCGCCGCTGCAGTCACATCATCTGCATAAATACGTCCTTTTCGGCGACCCCTCTCTGCGGATCGGACAGATACCTGTGCAGACAATGTCTTCACAGGCGCAGGCCCAGACGCAGCAGCTGCGGGCCATCGTGCAGCAGCTTCCCGCACGCTTCCGTCCGGACGTTCACAGTATCAGATGCCCGCGTTTCAGTAGCGATGGCAACGTCACGATTTCCGGCAGCGCCCCCCCGGGACGGACGGTGGAGGCGGCTGAAGGACGGCGCAGGATCGGCAAAGCCAAAGCCGATGACAGGGGGCGGTTCGCGATCTCGCTGACAGGTCTGAGTGAAGGGGCCCATACTGTGCGGCTCTCCGCTGGCCCGGGTATTGCACCGAAACCGAAGCGGGTCACGGCCGCCATTGCACCTCACGCCGGCACGGACGTCCGCTTTGAAGTGCATCGAAAGAACCCGACGGTTGAAGGTCTGAAATATCCGAAAACCTGTGCCGGTAACACCTTTATGGTGCAGGGAAAGACGCAGTATGACGGGACGTACGTGGAGCTGTGGGAAAACGGCAAGCCCTTTTTCGGAGACTATTCTCGAAACGGCGGACACTTTGTGCTGCAGCCGATGGAGGCTTTAAGTAAAGGGCAGCACACACTGTCGCTGCACCTGGAGTGCGGGGCCGGCCGACAGACGGTGATGGAGGACTGCATTACGGTAACCGTCGGTGATGCAAAGCCACAACCACAGCCCGTAAGGCCGATAAAGCGTCCCACAGTACCGAAGCTGCCGAAATAGTTACAGCGTCGGTGCATCTGAAATCCACACGGGCGGCCTGTAGAGGGGCCGCCCTTTCATATATCTGCGGAACCGGTCAAATCAGCGGAACTGGTTCTGGACGCTTCGCAGCGCTTCCAGAACAAGCAGGGTTACGAATGCTCCAACAACGATGGCGACCACCGCGAAAAGGATATTGAGGAACGCGAAGTTTTGTGTGACAGAACCGTCAGCGGCCTGTCCCTGCGCACCCGGCCCATCAGAGACAGCAGGGTCCGGATCGTGAGCTTCTGCCCTCCATTTGTCGGTTCCTTCTTCCATCGCACTCGGAGCGTTGTGGCTGTAAACTACAATCCGCTCGCCTAAAAAGCTTTCGCCTTCTTCGAAAACGCCGCCACCGCTCGCCGTCTCCTGGGGCCGGTCAAGGATGTACGTTTCAATGGCCGTCTGGTAGTCAACAGAAGCTCCGGCTGCCTCCGCGTCGCCCTGTGTGCCGGGGGCGTTCTGGGCGAGCACAGCAGTCGCCGCGGTGATCAGGGTGAGAGCCGCGGTGACAACGATAACTGCCATCTGCATGTGGCGTCTGTGGATGAGCATTTCACCATATCTCAGTATATCACAATTGATTGACAAACCACTGTGTCTGGCAGCATCCTCTGTGCACAAAAAGGAATCACCGGCAGATGAACAGAAAATTACTTCTGCTGCCTGTCGGTTGCATGCGGACCATGACAGTTATGTGAAAGGACATTCGGCTGATGAATATTGTGTGTATCTGTCTCGACACCTTCCGACCCGATATTGTGGGATCGAACAAAAAACTGAGCCACTGCAAGACGCCGAATCTCGACGATCTGTACCGGCAATCCGTCGCCTTCGAAGGAGCCTACGGCGAGGGCCAGCCGACGCTGCAGTGCCGACGAGCCTTTTTTACCGGCCACCGGTCCTTCCCCTGGCGCTATAATTTCGACCGGCGGGGCCACTGGCACCACGCTCCGGGGTGGCATAAAATCCCGCCCGAGCAGGATACCCTCGCCGAAGTTTTAACCGCCCGCGGCTACTGCACCTCCATGGTGGCGGATGCGTACCACATGTTCAAACCGACGATGAACTATACACGCGGGTTCAGTAGCTATGACTTCGTCCGCGGGCAGGAAAGCGATAACTACAGGCCGGTCGTCCCCGAACTCGTCGAAGAGCAAATGAAGAACCACGTGCGGGAGCCGATCAGTTGGGAACGCCACGCCACACTGGCACAGTATCTCGCCAACCAGGGTGACCGCCAGCGGGAGGAGGACTACCAGTGCGCCCGGGTCTTCCGCAGCGCCTGCGACCGCCTGGAAGGCCTGTCAGCGGCGGCTCCCTTCTTCCTGTGGATCGACAGCTTCGACCCACATGAGCCGTGGGATCCCCCGAAGAAGTATGCCGACATGTACTGCCCGGATTACGACGGCCTCGACTTTGTTTTCCCCGGCGCCATGCATGAGGGAGACGGGCCCACCGAGCAGGAAATCGAGCGCACGAAGGCCCTCTACCTGGGCGAAGTCACCTTCGTCGATAAGTGGATCGGCATGCTGATGGACCGGCTTGAAGAGCTGAAGCTCATGGACGACACTATCATCATGGTGCTGTCGGACCATGGCACAGAAGTGTATGACCATGGGACATTCGGCAAGAAGCCCCGCAACCAGCGCCCGTACACCTCGCGAATCGTCTGGTACATGCGCCATCCCGACGGCCCCGCAGGCCAAAAGATCGACGCCTATGTGCTCAGCCACGACCTCATGCCCACGATACTGGAACTGCTCGACCTTGAGTTTGAGCTCCCCGGGCAGTCGGTGATGCCGCTTGTTCGTGGCGAGACAGAGAAGCTGAGAGACTACATCGTCTGCGGCTGGGCGGAGTGGGCGTCGGGCAAGGCGGCGGGTGCTGCAACCGTCCGGGATGACCGCTGGCGCTACAGTGTCATGACCACGCAGCCGGACGAACAGGTGCTGTACGACCTGCAGGCCGATGAGGCGGAAGAAAACGACGTTCTCGCCGAGCATCCGGATGTCGTTCGGATGCAGCGCGACCGCATCGAAAAGCTCCTCGGACAGCCGCTTCCCGCCCAATACAACGAAGTATGCGATCCCGAGCCGGGCCCGGTGCACAAGTTTTTTTCAGCCAGAGGGATCCGCCGGCAGGAAGATGAGGTCCCCCCTGAGAATAATGTCTAATCGGTCCTAAAATCAGAACAGGGGGGGACGACGATGCGACCCGGATGTCTCGCCGTGGCGGCCTTATTGTATTGGGGCATCAAATCGCTCGCGCACTATCTGGGGTTCTGATTGACCAAAAATGCATCATTGATGGATCCAGGAGCATCGGTTTTCGTCGCGGTTGCGTGCGCGACAGGCGATTGCCGCTGATGCGCGGCGGGGACCGAAGCAACAGGCATGCCCGGTGAAAAGGATCGCCGGGCTTTTCTCTTGCAGGTCTGACCCACACTCCGCGGGAAAACAACAGCGAACCCCATCCTGTCATTGGAGAAGATACCGCATGGTTTTCGACTGGGTCTGTCAGGAAGCGACCGCCGTCTCCAGCGCCTCGATGGCCGTTCCCCCGACAAAACAATGGCTGCATGAAACGGAAGCAAACCGCCGCGAGAAGTGGCTGCAGATGCTGGGAATGTCTCCGCTGCCCGAACGTACGCCACTGCAAGCGGCGGTGACGGGTACGCTCAATCGCGATGACTACGTCGTCGAAAAGCTCCATTTCCAGAGCCTTCCGCAGGCATACGTGCCCGGCAATCTCTACCGCCCTCCACAGGTGGATGAGCCGCTGCCCGCAGTCCTGTACCTCACCGGCCACACGAAGGGCAAGGTCAACTGGATCTACCAGCGCAACCCCCGGTGGTTTGGACAGCACGGCTATATTTCCCTGGTGCTCGATCCGATTCAGCTCGGTGAATCGCAGGGCTATCACAACGGCACTCACGGCCGCGGGGAGTGGGACTGGTACAGCCGCGGATACACACCGGCGGGCGTAGAAATCTACAACGCCATGCGGGCGCTGGATTATCTGCAGCAGCGGGATGATGTGGATGCCGAGCGAATCGGTGTCACAGGTCTCTCCGGCGGAGGAGCAATGTCGTGGTTTTTGGGCGCGGCCGACGAGCGGGTCAAATGTGTCGTGCCCGTGTGCCAGACCGGCTCGATACAGCAGCTTGTCTGTGACCGTGCGACTGACGGGCATTGCGACTGTGCCTTCTGGGTGAATTATTACCGCTGGTGCACGCCGGATGTTGGAGCACTCATCGCACCGAGACCGCTGCTGGTCGCCGCCGGAACGGACGATGTGCTGTGGCGGCCCTATGCCTTCAGAGAAGCCCTGCACCGCATCCACCGGGTGTACGACGTGCTGGGTGTCCCCGGGAATGTGAAGCTGGTGGAGGACCTGTCGCCACACGGCTACACTCCGAAGCTCAGAAAACAGATCTTCGAGTGGTTCAACCATCACCTCAAGGGCGATGACAGCCCGGTGACTGATGATGTGACGGAGTTTGTGGAGCCCGAAGACAATCTGCTGGTCTTTGATGGTGAATTGCCCGAAGATGACAGGATGGAAGAGGTCCCGACGTTCTTTATTCCCCGCCCCGATAAACCGGAGCCCGACAGCCGACATGAGTGGGAGGCTGAAAGAGATCGGCGAATAGCGAAACTGCAGAATCGAACCTTCCGGCAGACCATGGAGACGTGCTCGCCCCATCTGAAAGAGGTGCATACAGACGGGACGGCCCGTGATGACGCGGATTTCTACTCATACGAGTTTGATACCGGGGACGGCTTCGCGTGCCGGGCGCGCCTGGCCATCCCGGTGGATACCTCTGGAGCCGTACCGATCCTGACCACCGTGTTCGACGGTGCCCGGACGCCGTTTGCAGCTGGTGGAAAAGATCGCCCCCGCGTAAGTGGAGACATCGGCACTGCTGTTGTTGAAGCCCGCGGCACCGGCGAAACCTCGATGGGCGGGGGGACCCAGTGGACTGTCCGTCGGGCCTGTTACGCGGCGGGACTGACGCTCCCCGAGCGCCAGACACACGATCTTCTGGCGGCCCTCACGCTCCTGCGACGCGAGAGATTTGTATCGGCCACTGCAGTGTATGGAAAGGGTAAAACGGCAGCACATGCCATTTACGCCGCCGTGCTTGATGATGATGTCGAGGAGATCGTACTGGAGAATCCCGTCACCACGCACACGAACCCCGATACCCCGGAGTTTCTGGGGGTTTTACAGATCGGCGACCTGCCGGAAAACCTCGCGCTGGTGTTTCCCAGGCCGATCACGTTCGTCGGCGAGGTACCCGGCGAGTATCAGTACGCCGTGGAGCTGTATGAGCTGTTTGGTGTGGGAGACAGGATCCGTTTCGTGGACGACATCGGCGACTGGACCCCTGCATAGGCGCCTGCTACTGTTCGCAGTGGTCACAGGGCCCGGGGAACGTATAGTCTCCAATGGCTTCGGCGATGTTGCGTCCGACCTCACGGTACTGGCTGGTGCCCAGTGAGGTAAGGCAAATACGAACGGTTTTGTGTTCGGCGCCAAAGACCGGTGCGGGCATGACAATCGTCCCCCGGCTGTGGGCGAGATGGGTGAGAAAATCCCACAGTGACACCTTTTCGAACTCCCGGGCCACCGTGGGTCCCTGTGATATCGCCAGCTCTTCCAGAGGGACGAGGGCACAGTAGTTGCTTTCACATACGGCACATGACGGCTGTTTCGGCAGCCCCAGCCCCTCGTACAGCGCGGCCATTCGCTTCTGCAGCTCGCTGTGAAGCCAGCCAAAGTAGTCGGACGCCTCATCGGGACTGACCATCGGATACAGCGCACATAGCGCAAAGAGAATTTGGTTGGTCACTGAAATACCGGCCATGTGAGAGAAAGAGACGCCGGCGCTTTGCATCACCACGCGCGAGTGAAAGTCGGGCCTGCCCTCTATATACCGGCTCACATATTTCGCATCAACACGTTTCGCCACCGCGCGGGGCTGGTTGTTCAGCATATTTTCCAGACAGCTTTGCTCGTGCAGCCAGACGGCTCCGACGCGAGCTCCCGCAAAGCCGAAATCCTTGGACACAGCGTAAAAGGGCACCACGTTTTTCGGCATCCGCCTCAGGGCGTTATCATATTGTTCGCTCACGAAGTTGGCGTACACGTAATCACACAGTATGACGAGGTCGGGGTTGTTTTTGACTGCCTGCTCGAGGCGGTCCAGCAGGGCTTCGTCCGTCGTCTTATCCACCGGATTGCCGGGAGAGACGATGACGACTGCTTTGAGCTCCGGGTCATCAAGCTTCTGAAGCTCGCTTTCCGGCGTGTGGCATTCTGGTTCCATGTTTCGGCGGATACCAACAACCTCGCAGCCGTACTGGCGGCTGAACAGGTCCCGCATCGGCTCATACCACGGCTGGACGAGGGCCACTGTGTCGCCGGGCTGAAGAAGCTCGTTGCAGGCCATCGTATCCACGACCTGCCCGAAGGCATCCGTGCAGCCATTCGACAGATGAACCCGGAAGTTCTCGGCTGCAAGGTTGCTCCCCAGCATATAGGCGAGATACCGGTTGGCGATCGGCTGGATGAATTCCAGGGTGGCCGGTGTCGGATATGCGTACGCGGTCATAGCCCGGGTGAATTGTCCGATGATCTCTTTGCGGGAGACGTCCCCGATAATGCCGGAAGAGAGGTAATCCCACACCGCGTGCAGGTAGCGGGTCCCCACCGCCAGGACCTCCCGGCTGTCGATGACCGCGTCAGTGAAGCGTTCGAAGGCGGCGGAATGATCGACATGGTCCACCGGCGGCATCATGCGCACGGAGCCCTCGGTGTTCAGGGCACCGTAGTAATAATCGGCATACAGACCGAGCGTGTGCCATGCGCCGCTGATTGTCCGCTGTTGCCAGTTTGGACCACCGCGTGAGGCGTCCAGAAGGTCTGCCTGTTCGCCCAGAACGCGGCGGGCTTCGGCGACGAGCTGGTCTTTTGCGGTAAACGGAGAGATATCGAGCGGGTCGTAATCCATGAAAAGCCTTTCTGGACAGAGCCGGTTTCTCATGTCCCGGACCGCCACCGGATGTTTGAGTGCGCTTCCGAAGGCAAATACTAGCAGATGACACCCCAGAAAACAAGTTTGCGGGTCAATGAAGGAATGAGACCGGCGAACGACTAAAGGGATATCTGGCTGGAGGAATGAATCTACCCGCGATACGGGCAGAAGGGACGCAGGGGAACGGCTGCGAATGTTTCGGTATTCATGTCATACGCCTGGAGATGCGCAAACGTGCGTTATGGTATCATTTCAGATGTTCACGGGAACATGGCTGCCCTCGAGCGGGTGCTCGAATATATGGACGGCCGGGATGTGGAGAAATGTCTATGCTGCGGCGACATCGTCGGCTACGGTGCACATCCCAACGAGTGCTGTGATATGATGCGCCAACACGACTGCGTGTGTGTGATGGGAAATCACGACGAAGCCGCCTGGCGACCGGAAAAAGATCGGTGGTTCACCGCCGTGGCCCGTTCGTGTATTGAATGGACTCGCAAGGTGCTGACCACGGAGAATATGGAGTTCCTGTCCGAATTACCACGCACCGTCACCGTTGATGACATCCAGATCTGCCACGGCTCGCTCCCCGACCCCGACGCATACGTTCATGACCCTTATACAGCCGCGCGGACCTTCGACGCAATGGATGGCAGGGTCTGCTTTTTCGGTCACACTCACTGCACCAGCTGGTTCGTGCAGGATGAGCCCGGCGCGCTGCCGAGTCAGTATTCGAACCCGGGCGGCTGTACTATTGAGATCCACACTGACAGCCGCTACATGATCAATCCGGGTGCAGTCGGACAGCCGCGAGACGGCAACAGCCAGGCCGCGTGCGCAATATACGACACTGATGAGCAGATTGTAACCATCAAGCGGCTCGGGTATGATGTGGAGGCGGCGCAGAGTGCCATCATAGACGCCGGTCTGCCCCGGGAGATGGCCTCACGGTTGTCTGTCGGTGCCTGACGGGAACTGTTTCTCCATCAGCAAAGTGGGGAATAATAGCATCAAAGGGCTTGCGTACCAGTCATTCCGGAGGTGGAACGATGCCGCTGGAAGACAAGCAGACGAGACGTCTGGCCGAGCGGGAAGTGGCCAAGCACAACATCGATTACAGCCTTATGACAATACGGGTTATCAATAAGGTCTGTTATCTCGGTGGCCGGGTTTCGAGACTGCGTGGCGCTATGGGCAAGGGCGTTGACGTCGAAAAAGCGATGGAGAACATCGTTGAGGCCCTCGAGAGCATGAAGGGCATCGATGATGTCGTCAACGACGCCAGGGTTGTGAGCTAACCCGAGCCTGCCGATATCGGGCGCGGCTGAACACGCAAAGTCTTCTGGTGCGTGTAATGCACGTATCCGGGTGGCGTGCCCTTGAGCCTCCGCACATGCTTGGCGGTGGTGTAGTCAACCTCGGTGGCTGTATCTGCGCGTTGTTTGGACAGCCAGGCGGCGTGGGCGGCGGCGCGCCGAAGCTGCTCCTCAGGCACATCATCGGGACGACCGTCCGTGCGTATGAGCACGTGCCCGCCGGGAGCGTCTTTGACATGCAGCCAGATGTCCTCCGGATTGGCCCGGCGCAAAAGCTCGTCGTTCTGCAGCCCTGATTTGCCCCACAGCAGCGTCCGGTTGTCCTCCAGGGGCGCCGAATGCACGGTCACACCTTCATCGGCGGCCTCTTTCTTTTCACCCGGCTTTTTGAGATGCCCCTCCTGCTGCATCTCCTGTTCGATGCTTCGCAGATCCTGGACGGTCTCGGCCTGCTCGATCTGTCCCAAAAGGCCCGACAGATAATGCTGCTCCACCTTGGCGGCGGCCAGCCGGGGTTTTATACGCTCTCCGAGACCCGAAAGCTTTTTGTAGCGCTTGAAATACTTCTGTGCGTTGTCCTGTGGCGACACCTCGGGATCAAGTTCAATGGTCAGCGTTTCGTCCGGATCGTAAATATTTGGCAGCGTGACACTGTCTGCGTGCGCGGGCACCTCATGGAGATTCGCCAGAAGCGTCTCTCCCATTATTCGCAGCTTTTCAGCATCCTGCCCACGCTTCAGCGCTTCCCGCCGCTCCCGCACGCGCTTGCCCGCCAGCTCATAGGCGTCGCCCGCCGCCTGCTGAAGCCGGTTGCGAATCTGTTGCCGCTCGATGCTGCAGATCTGTTCTCGTGCCACCCGGTCAATGGCGGCGCTGATATCCGCGGCCGATTCGCTACGGCAGTCGGGACGACACTGCAGTGATACGGGGTACGCGAACCGAGTTTCCGGGCATTCGTATATCCATCCACGACCGCCGGATGCGTCTGTAATAAGCCCCGAAAGCGCCTCCACCAGACCGGTGAGGTTACCATCATCGAGTTCATCCGCAGGCCGCTGTGGATCGATCTCGGCGCGTGCGAGAGCCTCATCACGGAAGATGTCGCTGGCTCCCTGGAGGGTGGAACGGAACCAGTTGCGAGTGTACGAGGAATCCTCTGAAGCTGAGGCCGCCAGCGTGGATACGTCCACGGCCTGCGGGTCCAGCTTGTCAAAATCAGGTGGCGGAACATACTGCAGGCCGGGCTGAATCTGGCGGTAGCGGTTTACAGCAGCGGGCACATGTTTGGCCGCCTCGATGATTTCGCTGGCATTATCGGTGATGATGAGATTGCTGTGCCGCCCCATGATCTCTGCGATGACAAAGCATCTCGCGTTCGGCCCCATGCCCCGGGCGTTGGCGAATTCCAGCCTCACCACCCGGTCGAACTCCCGCTGCTGCACGTCGGCGAGCACGGAGTGGTAAAGGTAGCGCTGCAGCACCGCCCCGGCCGGGAAGTTGACGGTTGGATCGGGTTCAAAGTCCTCTGCCAGGTGCATGCGTCCGAAGTCAGTGGTGCAGTTGATGGCGAGCTGCCGGCGTTCTCCGCGCCCGGAAAACTCCAGCACGAACTCCAGCCGGCCGGTTTGGAAAACCCGCTGCACGCTGCTGCCGACAATCGTGTCCGAAAGCTGCGCACAGACCGCCCGCAGCATGAGGCTGTCAAATAGCATATCAGCCGTCGTCTCCGTCCCTGGGTGTCATAAACTTTGCCCTGGCAGAAGCCAGCACTGTGCCGTCATCGGTCTCAACCTCGGCCTCCATAGACATGACACCATGGCGCCGCTGCACTTTGTGGGCGGTGGCGGTCAGCTCTTCTCCCACAGGTGTTGGGTGGTGGTAGCGAATATTCAGTTCGGCGGTCGCGGCATTCGTGCCCTCATGCCACAGCATCCGTGTCATAACCTCATCCAGCAGCGTGGCCACGATACCGCCGTGGACGACGCCGGACCAGCCCTGGTGGTGACGCTGTGGGGTGAATGAAACCCAGTAGCGATCCCCATCATAGTTGAAATCATTGAGCCGCAGACCGTGTGGATTGGACTGTCCGCAGGCGAAACACCAGTCACTGTCTTTAAGCACTGTAGAACCTTCTTTCGAAGTCATTGCAAAAATCTGTACTCTATCAGGGGCAGGATAGATGGCCCCCCGCACGGGCTCACAGGCCGCTGCATAAAAAAGCAGCCACCGTAAACCGGTGACTGCCTGATGTCTTTTTGCGAATGCGGATGGGCGCGATCAGGATGAGGCTTCAGCGATTTCTTCTGTGCCTGCCTCCTGCTCACCGGCCGTGTCAAGCATTTCCGAGACCAGACCCACAATACCGGTCACTAGCTCGTGGTCCCACGTGTCGGCTTTGAGCTGCTCGGTGTCCAGGTGACCGCTCAACTGGGCTTCGCTCATCGGAACGATGTACTTTGCTTTGATGATCGTCAGATGCTCGCGGCCCGCCCGGGTGCTGTAACTCTCCTTGTTCAGGGTGCCGATGATCAACATCCGGTCGTCTTCTTTGATATTGTCCATGACCCATTCGCCGATATCTTCCCAGGCATCGACCAAAAACAGATCAGAGACCGGCTCCCCGGTGGCACGATAGAACGGACGGTTCACTTCGAAACTGAACTCTGCCTTGACCTGGCCTGAAGACTTATGTCGCAACACCGGATCACGTGTCGCAAAACCTGTCACTATCACGGCATTCAAATGTGCATCAGACACGACAACCACCTCCTGCGCCCCCTGCAGACCAATTCTCATCGTCAAACTGCAAAACATGGAGACGCGCTCAACGCTTCATGTAGTGGTTGAATTATAGCACGTCCCCGGGCCAAGTCAAGTAATCATGGTGCCGGTTATCTTCTTGATATTTCTGCATACGACTTTCTGCATTCTCGGGGACACCTGCAGGCGATACGGCGGCCTCAAAATCCCGTGGTCCCTCAGGTTGGTGGCACTGTCAGCACCCCGTCACCCGCCGTTGGCGAATTCAGTGTGCGGGCAGGAGCGTGTGGTGTAGCCGACGGTGATTTCGTCCCCGGCACTGTGGTTGGAGCCGAGGTCAATCTGCAGGGGTGTGTTGATCTGAACTTCAGAATAGCGCTTATGCTCCAGGTCCGGGCCGAACGAAATCGCGACCGGCTCGTCGAACTCCAGGATGCATCCCCGGCCCTGCTCATCACCGACCCACAGCGCGCGGCAGGCGTCTTCAGTGCCTTCCATCTCCGTCCGGAAGCCCGGCTTGTTTTTCAGCAGCGGGATCTGTTCGTACAGTGCCTGTACGGACACGTCTTCCTCGAAGCGCACGGTGAGCGACTGGTGGACGGAGGCGTCGCCGAAGGCATATTCGCGCACCAGCGAGACCGGCAGATTGTACAGCCGGCTGGTGACACTGAGTGTGTCTGCCTCCGGCGCCCAGGTGTGATCCACGCTCCAGTAATCCGGCCACGATACGGTGCCATCGGCGAATTCCGCGGTCACCTGGTGGTTGCAGAAGGCGTGATGCGTCATCGAGACCAGCAGATTGCCATACTCGGGCGTCCACAGCAGCGACAGCCCGCCGCCGGAACGCTGGAACTTCTGCTCGGGCTTGAAGCTGATACGGCTTTTGGTCCACTCAGCCGCCGTATGCCCCGTGTAGATAAGCGCGTAATAGCCCGGACGGCGAATCGCGAAGAACTCGTCATTGAAGTTCTTGCTGAACCGGTCTGACTGCAGGCACGGCAGCCTGCCGCTTTTGTCTATACTGTCGGGATATTCGAGCCAGCGATGATAGCTGCCGGTGTAAACGGCTCCGTGTGCGGCGCCCATCAGGCTGCCGTCTTCGTACGGCTCACGGGTATATGGGCTGCCGACGGCGTTCTTGATACTTTCGGTGGCGCGCTCGATATTCTCCGGGTCATTGGGATCTGCGTTATGACGCCACAGGCCCGCCTCCGGGAGTTTACCGGCCATCATGGTCAGCCCCGCGCCGTACTGAGGATGCTGCCACCCGTACGGCGTGCGATGGGCGAAGTTGCAGGCGCCCCAGATATAGCCATCGGGCTCCGGGGCGACGGTGTGGTTGAAGAAGTTGTAGATGCGCTGCAGGCCGTTGAGGGCTGCCTCATCATCACTCCACACCCAGTACTGGGCGATATTGGAGCAGGCCAGTCCCTGGTATGTCGGGTCCGGGCCATACGCTTCCTGCGTGTAGCCGGTCTTCATGAACCGGTTCAGCTCCGGATCGCACATGCTGCGCACGTAATCGTGAGCCAGCCGGTCATATCCGCTCACCTCACCGCCCATCTGCAGCGCGTAATACGAGACCGGGTAATGCGCCGACTGGTTCTCGCACGAGACCCGGTAAAAACAGAAGCGGTCGATGATATGCCGGTATCCCTCCGTCCACACCTGCCGGACCTCATCGGGGGCATCGGCCGCACACATCCCGTAGGGCATGCAGAGGTTGTGGTTGATGGGAAAAGCGGGGACACCGGCGTACGAATCCATGTCGTGGTCTTTACCGTGCTTTACTGAATCGTCCTCATGAATGGCCAGCAGATCGGCCAGGGCTGCGAGTATGGCCCGGTTCAGCACCGCCTCGTCGCCGCCGTAGGGGTTGATGTCGCCATCTATAGCATATCCGGCAGCGATATTGTTGGGCAGGCCGGTGTAGCTCAAGGTGTGCGATGGGAAGGTCGCCCAGCGGTCCCACCGAAGACCCTTCTCCTCAAAGCTCTTCCATGCATGCACCGAGCCGTACCAGATGCTGGCGGGATTGAGGTTCTGCTCTTCGAGAGAGTAGCGCACATGCCGCAGGGCACCGTAGCTGTCAAACAGTCCGGCGTTGCGTACGGGCTCCTGCAGGAGGGCGTCGAGGTGGGGCTCATGTACCGGTTATCGCGATGCCCTGCACGGGTTCATGACCGAGTTGGTGGAGGCTGGATCGCGGCGCTGCTGATCATAAAACCGTGACCTAACCCATAATGGAAACGCCAAAAGTTGTACGGTATTCTGTACCTGTCCTCTATTTCGTACAGGAGCGACCTTATGGATGCCATCAGCTACACGGCGGCTCGATCAAATCTCGCAAAGACCATGGAGCAGGTGTGTGAAGACCACTCGCCGGTGATCATTACCCGCAGCAAGGCCGAATCCGTGGTCATGATGTCTTTGGCTGACTACGAAGCGCTACAAGAAACGGCCTACCTCCTGCGGGCGCCGAAAAACGCTCAGCGTTTGCTGGAAGCCGTTGCCGAGCTGGAGCAAGGTGATGGGCAAGAGAAGGATCTGATGGAATGAAGTTAGTCTTCTCTGAGAACGCTTGGGAAGACTATCTGCACTGGCAGAGAACCGATCAAAAAATCCTGAGAAGGATCAACAAGCTGATCAAAGAGACCCAGCATGCCCCCTTCGATGGGATTGGTAGACCCGAACCCCTCAAACATAGCCTTGCCGGATACTGGTCCCGACGCATCA
>JAWODS010000027.1:0-6065 GCA_046483205.1 Armatimonadota bacterium
GCGGCAGCGGATCACCTTCGTCGAAGCGGCCCGGGCGGCAGACGACCAGCGCTTTGCTCACGGAATCATCGCCTGGCTGCCGCGCCCGCTTTCTGACGTCGAAATAGACACCCTCAGGCAGTTCGCCGCGTGTCAGCAGGTGCTTCAGGAGCCCCGCGATGCGGATGATGAACCCGAGGTGACCGACCGCATCAGCCAGGAGCTTGCAACCCTGGAGCCGGAGGTGGCGCGCATTTTGCAGCAGGCGTATCGCGAGGGCAGCACCGTGACGGCTTCGGACGTCACCGACAACCTCCGCGAAATCCCCCGTGCGGGCACGTGGCCGAACCTGCTGTCGGCGGTGGTGGCGGGTTCGCTGGAGCGGATATTTCCAGATTTTGCGCAAATCGGTCCCGCCCGGCCCGTGACGGGCACCGGCCTCGTCGATCGCCTGGTGAATGAGTTCATTCGCCCCGGGCATATTGACGCCGAAAAAGAGCCGGAGCTGGCCGAGCGCGTGCTGGATGTCCTCGACCCGCTGGAGCTGGTGGCGCGTGACAACGGACAGCTCGTTCTGCGGGTGGATATCAGCGGGCCCGCCGGAGAGATCGTGAACCGGGTGCGCAAGCGCGACAAGACCCCGGAAACAGAACGCGGTCGCCCGGCGGATGTCGAGTATATCGCCGCCCAGATGGCCAAGTCGCCGCTGGGCCTGTCTCAAGAGCTGTTTGAGCTGGTGCTGGCGGCGCTGTTGAAGACCGGAATGCTCGTGGCGGTCAGCGAAGGCGGCGGCTCAATGCGCTTCGAAGATATCCCGGGCTCCGTGCGCGACAGTGTCAAACAGGTTGCCCGCGCACCGATTTTGGGAATGTCGGACTGGAAGACGCTGACACGCATTTCGAAGCTCGTGCTCGATGTCACGGTCCCTCGTCCGGACCACGTCACCCAGGCGGCCATCTTCCAGAAGCTGGTGGAGGCGCGCGCCTTCAGCCTCCGGCGCATAGCAACCATGCGGCAGAGGCTGCAGGAGCTCATACAAAGGCTCGACCAATCCCCCGCGCAGTGGGAAGAATCAATGAAAGCCCTCGATGAAATGGAGGAGTTTTTCCAGATCATCGACCCGGATGCACTCCCGGCCGCGGCGCTTCAGAAAGTGGTGGAACAGGGGGAAAGATACCTGCAGAGCAACGCCGGCCCCACCCGCCTGGCCGTGCTTTTGCGTGAAATTGACGCCATCTGGGAGTTTCTGGAAAAGTGGAGCGACGATGTTGTAGAGATTCGCCGCTACCTCAACAGCCCGGATTTGAACCTGGAAAATGACCTGGACCTGCGAACGCGGCGCAAGCGCCTGCTTGATATGATCCAGCGCGGGGAGGAGATCATTTCCGACAGCTCCACCCTGCAGCGCCTCACCCAGATATTCATGGCAACCTACAAGCGCCGCTACATGACCTGGCACAACCGCTGTTACAGATCCTCCATATTCGAGCAGTACCGGTCGCTGCGCAACTCCGCGGAGATGCGGGCACTGGCGCTTCTGCAGCGGCTCAACCTGGAGGTGGAGGCGGATACGGCGCGTGCGTTTGAGGTGCTGGAGGCCGAGATGGACCGCCGGTGCACCTGCGAAGACCTCAACACCGCACTGGACGAGCAGCCGGTGTGCCCCGAATGCGGACTGAAGCTGGATGAGGAGCCCGAACTGGTGCAGCCGGAAGATATCCTGGAGATGGCGCGCAGCGGACTGCATGAATACGTTGAGATGCTGCGCAAGCCGGAGTTCACCGAGGCGCTGCAGGACTACGCCTACGGATTGCCCTCACGCGGAGAACTCGCAGCACGACTGGAGCGCGTGGCCCACCTCGACGACCGCCCCAACGCCCGCCAGATTCTGACACTTTTCAACGATGAGCTCATCAACCATATCAACCGGATGCTGAGTGGCAAACGCATGAAGCCGCGCAACTTCGCACAGCTTCGGGAGGCACTCTCGGGACGCACGCTGACGAAAGATGAGGCCCGGCGGCTTTTCAAGCAGTGGCTGGAGGACCAGGACGATGACGACAACGACGACGAGCTGATTCACATCGTCCCCTGAGCTATCGCTTGTGAACCCGAATCAACCCCCCCCGGCCACCACCGCCGGGGTTTTTGTTTTGTACAGCTTCCGCGTCAGTCGGTTTCGATGGTTTCGATGCGCCGGAATATCTCCGTCTGTTCTTCGATGAGCTCATGGAGGCGCTCGCGGGTGACGGTGGCACAGCCGATATGCTGGACGACCTCCCCGCCGGCGATGTTGGCGATGAGAGCCGCGTGCAGGAAGGATGCTCCGGCGGCGATGCAGGCGGTGACGACACTGATGGCCGTATCGCCGGCTCCCGTCACGTCAAAGACCTCGGCCGCAATCGCAGGGATGAGGTGCGCGGGTCCGCCCCGCTCGTACAGGCACATCCCTTTCGCGCCCCTGGTGATGAGGGCTACTTCCAGGTCGTTTTCGGCCTGTAATATCTTCGCCGCTTCAATGGCTTTTGCGTCATCCGCAATCTGCGTGCGAGTGGTCTCCGCCGCCTCCAGCTCGTTCGGGGAGATGAGCGTCGCGCCATGAAAGCGGGGAACATGCTCCGGCTTTGGATCCACACACACCTCCACACCGAGCTCGCGGGCTCTATGGATGATGCGGCTGCTGAGGGCTTCGCTTAGAACGCCCTTGGCGTAATCGGAGAGGACGACGGCGTCGGCGTTTTCAATGTTGGAGAACGTGCCCTCCAGCAGTTGTGCGTATATTTCTCCATCCGGCTCGGCGTTGTGGTCGAAATCAACGCGGCAGATCTGCTGGCGGTTGCCGATGACTCGCGTCTTTGTTGTGGTGCCGCGCCTGGTGGTTCTCACCAGCGGGGCGACATCGGCTCCAAGCTCGCCGAGCAGCCCCGACAGCGTCACGCCGGCCTCGTCGTCACCAATCACCCCACAGGCCTGCGGTACAGCGCCCAGAGCGGCGAGATTGCGCACAACATTTCCCGCGCCCCCGGGGACGTGATTCTCCTTCTCAACACGCACCACCGGGACAGGCGCTTCGGGTGAAATCCGGGACACATCACCCACGATATACCGGTCCAGCATATAATCGCCCAGGACGGTGATGCTCCGGCCTTTGATACGGTCAACGGTCTCGTGCAGTTGTCTGATCATGAAAGCTCCTGGTGGATGATGTGATGCCATAAACACCGTTAGTATAGCATTCGCAACGCCACGCAAACAACCGCCAGGCAGGTCTCTGCGGCGCCAGGAGAGAAGTGTCAGACGGTTACGAGAACATGCAAAGGTGGGATCCCCGATCACCACACGCCTGCCGCATGTCGCATCTTTTTGGGATAATGCCGTCTGCAAGCTTCCTAACGCCACCGCCTGCATTTTTGAGGGGCGGGAATATTCATTTGCGCAGGCGGAGCCGATCATCGCCCGTACCGCCGGCTACCTCCGTGAGGAGTGCGGCATCGGTCGTGGCGACCGTGTGGCCATCGCCATGCCCAACTGTGGCGCGTATCTCATGGCCTACTGGGCGGTCCTGCGCCTGGGCGCCGTTGTTGTCCCCGCAAACATCAAGCTGGGCGGCCCGGAGCTGGCGTACGTGATGGAAAACTCGGATCCCTCCGCCGTATTTGTGCACGAGCAGGTGGCGGAGGCCGTCGAAGCGGCGCTGGGTGACGCCGGAATCTCGCCCTCCGTCATTCACATCGCGGCAGGGGTCGAAGAGGCCCCGGCTGTCACACAAAGCGGCGTTGAACCTGTGGAGAAAGCCGTCCCGGACCTGCAAACCGATGACCTTGCAATCATTCTGTACACCTCCGGCACCACGGGCCGCCCCAAGGGCGCGATGATGCGTCACCGGGACCTCCTGTTCAATGTACGGAACGCGATTTTGGCCCATTCGTTCCGGCATGAGGACATCCACCTGCTGGTGATTCCGTATTTTGCTCCCACCGCCACCTACAGCCTGCTGCCGAGCTGTGCGTACCTGGCCAGCCCGGTGGTTGTCGCTCCGCGGCCGCACCCGAAGCCGCTGTTCGACCTCATCAGCAGGTACCGCTGCACCACCTTCATCGGCGTCCCCACCATGTTCAATATGATCATCAATGACGCGGAATTCGCGGAGGCCGACCTCTCATCCCTGCGGCTGCTGGCATACTCCGGCTCGCCGATGCCCACAGGGACGATCCAGGCGCTGCAGGAGCGGCTGCCGGAGGTCTCGCTGCACAACTTCTTCGGCCTGACCGAGACGATATCCATGACCCACGTGCTGCCGGGCAAGGATGCGCTGGACAAATCCGGCTCCATCGGCATCGCCCTGCCAGAGGTCCATACCAGGATCGTTGATGAAGACGATGAGCCCGTCCCGGCTGATACGACCGGAGAGCTGTGCTTCCGGCGCGATGTGATCATTCCCGGTTACTGGCGGCAGGAGGGCAGGCTGGAAAAGTCGATCCGGGACGGCTGGTTTCACACCGGCGACCTCGCCTGGGAGGACGAAGACGGGTACTGCTGCATCCAGGGCCGGAAAAAGGACATGATCATCGTTGCCGGCAATAACGTCTATGCGCTTGAAGTCGAGAAGGTGCTGCTGCGGCACACGGGCATCCGTGATGCAGCGGTAGTGGGCGTCGAGGCGACCGGTGCGCGAGCGCCGCTGGGGGAGCTGGTCAAGGCCGTGGTCGTCACGCAGCCCGACACCGAGCTGTCGGAGATGGATGTCAAGCGCCACTGCTCTGAAGAGCTGCCGAGCTACAAAATGCCGCAAATGGTGCAGTTCATGGACGAGCTGCCGCGAAACGCTGCGGGAAAAGTATTGAAAGAGAAGCTGAAGTAGCGGGGGCGTGTGGGTTCTTCATCGGAGGCATTTTTCATGGCTCGCAAGGTCAAAAAGAAGGTAACGCCCGAACAGCGCAGGCGGCGCACCATCATTATCGTTTTGAGCGTTGTGGGCGGCCTCATCGTCATTGCGGGTGTCATCGCACTGGTGATGTATCTGAACGCCACCGGAGAGGCGCCGCTTCCTGAAGATGTCCGTGAGGGCGTCAGGGCCACACAGGAAGCCCGGCAGCGGCCACAGGCGAGACACCAGATCCAGCAGGTTCAAAACGCCATCCAAAACAAGCGCAGCGAGCGTTTTCAGATCAGGCTGACCAACGCCGATGTCCGGGCCCTGCTCGATGAGGCGGGAAGTATTCGGGGGGTCAGCAACCCCCATGTGTATTGTGGCGAGGGGCGCGTGGTGGTCACAGGGCGGGCTGAATACGGTGGGCGCAACTGGAATCTGCAGGCTGCTGTCAGTCTCCAGGCTCACAACGGGGGACTGCGGGCCTCGCTCATGGACCTGAAGGTCGGCTCGATGAATGCGCCTGCGGAGTTGCACAATGAAGTGCAAAAGCAGCTTGAGCGCAATATCTCCAAACAAACGCCCGAGCGGACGGGGCTGTACATCCAGAGTATCTCCATCCATCCGGGTTACGCCAGCATCAGCGGCTACACGACCGGCAGATAGGTGAACGGGATGTCTCAGGACGAGGATTTTCAGCACTATTTCACCACCGACCCGGACGTGCCCTCGGACCCGCAGCTTTTGCGGGTGAAACTGAGGGGCCACAGGATCGAGCTGTGGACCGACACCGGTGTCTTTTCATGCGAAAGGGTTGATACGGGTACGAAGGCGCTGATCAAAGCCATGCGGATTGAACCCGGCGAGGAGGTACTGGACTGGGGGGCGGGCTACGGTATCATCGGGATGATCGCCGCGCTCCTGGAGCCGACGTGCCGTGTGACGATGGTGGAGATGAACCGACGGGCTGCGGAACTGGCGGAGCGCAATATCGAGCAAAACGGCATCAACAATGCCACGGTGATCGTCGGCGAGGCCCCGGAGGCGCTCCAGGACCGGCGGTTCCAAATTCAAACTCAGGCCAAACAGCGCCCGCCAACTACAGGCCCTTAAAGCAGCTCAACCAACTTTCTTCACAAGAGCTAACATTCTTGCTCAAACAAATTTTAAGAAAAGGAGTTAGAGAAGACGCAAGGTATGAGCTGAGCGGATATTT
>JAWODS010000054.1:0-5720 GCA_046483205.1 Armatimonadota bacterium
GATTTTGCGACCTGTCTTTCAACCGCCCCCAGCAGGAATGCATCGATGAACAGCTCTCTTGCTTCAGCGATATCATCGGGGTGCGGGGGCTCAATCGGGCGCCATTCATCGGGCTTGATGTCCGCACGGGCGTGTATTGGTGACAGCCCTCCCCTCGACAGCACTCTTTGTTCATAGCCGCGCTCAAAGGCACCCAGGCTGCTCAGGGCCCGGATGGGGAATGCCGCATACTCTCTGTGAAATACGACCTCGCCAGGATTCGCGGAGTCGGTGATATCTGAGAAGTTATCCTGAATATCGATTCTGGAGATGATGGTGCGCAGGTTCTGGACATTATCACTGTTGGAGCCTGCGCCTGCGACCGAAATGATGCGGGCCCTGTCCTGGGCCTGAATACCGTTATAGCCGACGATGTGGGCCGTCTGGATGTACGGAACCGCTTCCTGCAGACACCTGCTGATTTGCTCCCCGGCTGGCGAATGTGCCGGGTCGTCAGCGTCGAAGCGGTAGCGGCTGAAGAAACGGTCCAGCGCGACCATCTCTTCGGCGACTTCATCTCTGAGGTCCTGCTTTGAGGCGTTGAAAAGGGCCTCCTGCAGGTCCTGTTCACCGGCGCCGCTCAGTGTGCCGAGGGGGCTGGCAGTGGTCTCATCGCCCACGTTGTGAGCATCCTGGAATGTCCGCCGAATTCTGCTGATGCGGTTCGGAGTGCTGAAACGGTTATACATCTCGTCCACATCGGCATCCTCGAGGACAGTGACACCGCGGGCCTGGTCTGTGTTGGCCATGCGCCGCCAGCGCCGTGCGTCTGCCTGCAGATTTGTGTGCGTTTTTTCCATCCGGCCCTGCAGCCTCTCAATATCGTCAATCAGGCGTGAAAGCTCACTCGCCATCTCATCGTAAACGGCCTGCATAAGATTGCGGGCGGCGTGTTTCGCCGCCCTCTCAATATCGTCTCTGGCAGCTTTCAGATAGGTTTCGCGCTCCTGACGGGCCTTGTCAGCGTACTGGCTCCAGAAGACCCTGGGGTCATCGGCCAGGCTTTCGATTTCATCGCGCACTGCGTCAATGCGGTGATTGCTGTCGTCCCCGGTCTCCGATGTCGTGTTTTCTTCAATATCCTCGTCGGGGCTGCGCCACCTGTCGATACGAAGTTTGAGCTGCTTGATCCACGTCAGCGCCCTGGTGATGTTCTCTTCGGCGATCACATCCGATATCATCCGACTGACTTTCGACTGACCGCTATCGGTCGTTGCACCGCGAATATCGGCAATGAGTCCGCGCCGTGTCTGTTCTTCATCCCCGAATACGTTGACGTGCATCTGGCGGGCCAGCTCACCCCACCGCCGCGGGTCGGTGTGCTCCACACTGTACAGCTGCATCTGCTCCCGGCGCGCTGAATCGAGACGGCGCACCAGGGTGTCGAGCTCCGGCAGTACGGGCATGACCTCATCGCGGTCGTAATTATCAACCCATCGGTTGAGCTGCTTTTCCAGCGGCTCGCCGATGTTGATAATTTGCGAGATGAGCTGTTCGGGCATGAGACGCTCCTGGCTCAGCCGCCTCTCAACCGCTCTTCCCACCTCCGTCTGGGCCTCATCACCGGGGATGAAATCCCGGGCCACTCGGGCACCCAGCCGGGCCGAGAGGTGGTTCAGCACCGGGCGGAACGGGCAGTGTATCGACGACAGCCCGAAGGACAGATACGAACGCGGGGCCCCACAATCGTCATGAGTGCTCATCTGGGCCCGGAAGTTATCCCGCTGGGCCACTTTTGTTGATCCGATGCTCTCATCGAGTTCCAGAAAGATCGATTCCCCGGCGGCCTTCATGGCCTCACCGTGGCTCAGCCGCTCCTCCTCAACAATGTAGCAAAACCGAAATGGGCGATTCTGGCTCTCTATTTGTGCGTTCTGGTATTTTGCCGTGTAAAGCACATCATCGTAAGAGAAGTGATTCAGCTCTGTCAGACTGGCATAGACGCTGGCTCTCCATCGGTCATCCTCCGCCGAGCTGGAGGGCAGCAAAAAGTATCCGATGACATCACCGCGCTGTCGGGCGACATCCTGCACGAGGTAGGCACAGTCGATGAAACAGCCGGCACCGGTTCCGCCGAAAAGGGATCCCACAAGGTAATAGGTGAGCTGCTCGTTGCCGTCCTCGTCAACATCTTCGGCGATACCCGGTACAGGACGCCCGGCATTTCGCAGACGCGTTACATCATTCATCAGGTTGCCCGCGCCTGTGACCGTCAGGTAGTCCTGCTTGGCCTGGAGTCTGTTTCGAATGGTCTGGTAGTTTTCGATGAAGGCGATGCGGCCTCGCATTCTGATGGCGCCCGCCCCATCGGTGATATGCATGATTTGATCCTTCAGCACCACCTCATTCTCCGAGAGGTAGTCGCGCCGCTCATACTGCTCGCGAAGGCTCGCGCTGTCATCCTCCGATACGTTCATCCAGACTGTATCAACATCATCCAGGCGGGCCATGCGGTCCATCAGCGTAAGCCCCATCTGGTCGTCTTCCTCAGCCATGCCTGTGAAGTTGTCCTCGGTATCGAGACACAAAAACTGCACCATCGGCACGTTGTTGATGTTCTCATACCGTTCTATGAGACGCTTGCGGATGTCCAGCACGATGCTGGTTCCAGTGCCGCCGAGACCGACGATTATGCTTTTCTTGATAGGCATACCGGACCCTCCCAGATGTTTGTCAGGCGAATGATACAGTCACGTCTTCCTCACCGGCGCCAGAAATGCTTCCCTTCTCTGCCGTCAACTGTCGGAGCCGTGTGTGTCGCGCGTTAATCTTCCAACTTCAGTTATAAGCGACCACTACCAGGCAATTACGGTCTCCCGGGCAGTGCAGCCGTGCTGTCTTTGTTCGTCAGTGCGTCACTGACTCCTCCACTCTCGCTGTTGCCGGACATCACGGCGAGCATTCGTTGATCGCCCCGGTCGGTCTCAGACGATCCAGGGGACATGCAGACCGCCCCTGTGGCGTCTGAAGATCTCGTCAGTATCGGTCGTCGTCAGATGAAGCTACGACCCTTTTTTGTGTGTACTTCCCGGCGCTGGTGTCCGGATGTGCTAAAACTCCTTTTCAGGCGGCTGAGACACGTCCTGGCTGCGGGAACGCCCCCGACCCGCCAGTATGAGCAGCACTGCAATCATGACGATGACACCTGCAACAGCCACGATGATCGCCGCCTCGTATCCAAACGGCAGCATCAGATACCCAATCGAGGCGATGGCAAACAGGCAGAAGAACACAATTTTCAGCCGCACCACCGTCCGGATATGCACACCCAAAGCCCTGTTGAGAACCATCCCAAGGATCCACTGCAGTGCGTAGCTGGCCACAAGACAAATAGCGGCCAAAATCAACAGGTAGGTCATGGCAACCGACTTTAATTCAAATCGCTCCGGCTCTTTCGGAAGCCGGACGTGAATGTTGTCATGTTCGTCCTGGGTTTCAACGTAGTACCGGTAGTCACCGGCGGGGAGCTGCTTGATTTGCATATAATACTTCACGCCGTCGCGCCACTGGCTTGTTGAAAGATTGTCAGTCGCCTCCCGCGACTTGAGGTTATAGCGCTGCTCGGACGCCTCCGGCATGCTCAGGTTTTCCATCCGCAGCACGACCCACTGAGCTGGATCCCCGTCCGGGTCTTTATATATAACCTCAATCTCGACAGAGTGGTCGGCCCACACAGCATTCGGAGGTGGATTGTCTTCCGGAATTTGCAGCACCGGTGGTTGCGAGGCCACTGCACCGGCCACAAACACGACCAGTACGCCCAGTGTGACGAGCACATGCAAGACGGCTCGCCTGCTGGCGGGGACCAGATTTTGTCGGCGGGCAGGGGGCGTGAGTCTCATCATATTTCCATCCTCTCCATGGTGACTTCAATTGACACCCTGGCACTTTCACCTGATGTATCTGTGTACGTGATTTCAACCATGTCACCGTTGTGCAGCTCCATGGGCGGCTCCTCCGGGGGTGCGGAGGAGTTGACGTTTATGGCATCTGTGCCCCTCTGGTAGTGCAAATACAGGTGACCGTTTTGATTTCGCATTGCCCCAAAAATCTCCGGCGCTCCGGTGACGCTCAGCTCGTAGGTATAAAGCTCATCATCGTCGCGGCCGAGCGCGATATCGCCACCATCTTCCAGCTTTATGGTCATCGACCGTGTGGGCCCCATCTCCTCCTGGATATGCAGCGCCAGATCCAGCACATTTGCGCCGACTCCGGCGGTCTCAGTCGTCTTTCGGGGGCGCTTTTCCCGGTTCGCGTAAATCGCCCAGACAATGAGGGCAATAACCACAAGTGCAATCAGTGCAACAATCCACTTCCACGCACCGGCGTCCGAGGTTTCGGGGGCGGGAGGTGCGATAATGGTCCCGTAGGCGGTGGCGCCGATGGGCTCACGCGCGGTGACCACACGAATTTTGACCTCCCGCGATTCTCCCCCCGGCATGACGGCACCCTGGCCGGGCACGAATTTGCCGTCTTTGATCTCTCCCATGTGCTCGGGGTCAACCTTCCAGATGAAGTCGCGATCCAGCCTTTCACCTTCGGCGTTGTAGGCGGTTGCCGACAGTGGCTGAGCGCGCTCGGTATCAGGATCAATCTGGATAGAAAAGCTCGTGGGGTCGATCTCCACTCGCTGTACCTCGGTTTTTCTAAAGATCGGCCATCCCCGGGGCATCTCGATCCCGACACCACCCAGAGTGATCCATCGCTCGGCGCTTCCGTTGACGATGTCTTCAACCCTCTGCTCCAAATCCCGGTATTCGGCGGTGACCGGATTGGGCGGCGCGTTCCTTTGTGGGGTGATGGCGTTGTAAGCAAGATAATCATCATAGTACTGACTGCTGCGCTGGGGAGGATCATTAAACCGGTCGGAGATGATGATGAGAAACTGCTGGGCCACCGGCTTTTCGCTCCGGTCCTCACGGAGCTTTTCCCGGCTCTGCTCCATGTACTTGAGAGCCTCATGAATAGCCCAGCGGGCATTTGTCCCCCACGTTTCAGACATTTCGTCTGGGATATACTTCGTGGCGAGTCGGTACTCTTCGTCAACGGGTTCGCGTTCGCACAAATACTGCAGATGGTCGTCAAACGCCATGACTGATACCAGATCTTTGTCCTGTGGATCGAGCTGTTTGACCAGCCTTGTCGCTATGGCAGGGACCTCGCCCCACCAGCTGCTCATGCTGCGCGAGATGTCAACCAGCAGCGCGAGGTGGACGCGATCGTTCCCCCCGTCCTCGGCCAGCTCACGTTTGCGGGCACTAAGCCCCTCGACGACGGTGTCGGTGTCTTTTTGAAAGTTTCCAGTCCCGCCCAACACCGTCTCGGTGGCGGAAGCGTCTGCAGCCGAGGGCGCACCCGCCTGTTGATCTGCGGGGGGAGTACCGCTCTCCTGGGCGCAAACGGCACTCGACGCTGCGAGCGCGAATACCAGCATCAGCGCGATTGTGACGGCCCTGTTTTTTCGTGCAATGTTCAAGGTTCCACCACCCGAATATTTTGCTCGTTACCTGAGCGCAGCGCGGATTTTTCCATCCGATGCAGATCCCTGCGTCGCCAGCAGATCATTCAGATTCAAAAATACTGACCGAGCCGTTCTCGAGGGTCGCAAATATCCATTGCCCGGCTGCAACCGGTGTCCCGCGGACAGCCATTGATAATATATTTGGACCGCCCACTGTCTC
>JAWODS010000076.1:0-6148 GCA_046483205.1 Armatimonadota bacterium
TATTACTCAGTCGTGAACCCGTACTACGAGACCTATGCATCCAATGCAGGCGCCTGGCCCAACGACAACGTGGCAGGCATCCCGTGGGAACGCTGGCTGCGCAATCCGCTGGCCATGCCCAACCTCGAAGTCCTCGGTGGCACACTGGACATCACTCTGGGCTCCACGCCCTTCACACTGTCCTACTACGACCTCGACGCAGTTGCCGAACACTGCGGCGGTGGCACCTGGTGGAACTCGAACCCGTACTACTACAGCGGAAATTTCGGTGGTGCTCCTACCAACTCCAACTGGAGCTCGCCTCCGTATGACACACTGTACGGCGTGTCCACCACACAGGAGCTTGCCGACGGCGTAAACGCCACATTCACCTACGCCCGGCAGGATGCCGCACTCAGCGGGGTCGAAGACCTCGAGATGGCTCAGGCAGCCATTCAGATCGGTTTCTAACAAAACCGGTTAAATGACGCAATCAAGGGCCTCACACCGTGTGAGGCCCTTTTTTAATGGTCGCTATCATGTCCGGCGGACTGTTTACAGCTTGACTATGTAGCCAATGTTGAGTATATTTCTCAAGAACAGTTGTGTTTCTCTCAGTTGCAGTCCGCCCGTACCGCCAGGCAAAACGGCAGTTCATTGCAGGGAGGGCGAAATGACAATCGGGCATCGTGCTTTTTTCGTATGCATTTTTTTCCTCGTTTTCTCCACCGCTCTCGTCTTTGGACAGAGCAGCCCGGCTCGAACCGTTCCCTTTGACCATTGGGCGTATGACGCCTGTGAACAGCTTGTGGACGCCGGGATAATCATCGGCTATCCCGAGGGTGATTTTCGTGGTTCACGTGTTATGACGCGCTACGAGTTCGCGATGGCAGTTTCGCGTATGCTTGCGTGGTACAGGGAACATGTTGATGGGGTAGCTGAGGCGGGACCGGCTGGAGATCGCGGACCGGAGGGTGCGCGTGGGCCTGCAGGTCCAAGAGGGCCGCAGGGGCCTGCCGGACCACAGGGTCCCCCTGGAGAGCCTGATATTGACCGTCAGCGCGTTCAGGCACTCTTTGTGAAGTTAACAGACGAGTTTCAGCAGGAACTGGCGCTGGTTCGCGAAAATATACCTGATTTGCGCGCTGAGATGGAGGATCTGGATTCGCGTGTCAGCAGCCTCGAAAGAAAAACCGGCGACGATGTGGATATGTTCGGACATATTGATTTCCGTTTTGGTGCCGTGGGAGAGATCGACACGGACCACAATTTTGATAATATGATGGTCGAGGTCGGTGTCCAGAAGTGGATAACCGACGATGTTTTCGGCCGCATCAGGCTCAAATATGCCGATGCATACGTTCCGCTGAGTGTTGTCGATCCCGAACACGGTGAGGGACCGGGGTTCGCCAACCCGCCGGGCAACCGCCCCTATGGCTTTGGTGCTGAGGATCTGTGGCTTGATGAGGCGTACGTGAAATTCACCACCCGCGGAACTCTGGCCGCGGATTGGACAGTCGGACGCCAGTTTTTCCGCTATGGTGGCGGCTGTATGGTGAACAACGAGCGCCGCGGGCTTATGGGCATTCGGGGTCATCGGGACGGGCTGTTGGGCAGCAATCTCGACCTCGACTTCGTCCTCGCGGGCGCGACCCATGACTGTCTGCCGAACCGACCTCTGCCGGGCAACAGCGACGGATACGTGGCCGCCCGCCTCTCACACGACGCACGGCGGTGGGCTTTAGGCTTCAACGCCCTTCCCGACGGCACCGGCAACGAAATCGTGTACGGTTTCGACCTTCGATACCACCTTGGCGGCTGCCGATACCTCTGGGCCGAAGGAGCCGAGCTTCAACGTCACGCAAATCGCCCCGTGTATGGTCTTAAAGAAGCGTCCGACCGGGCCTATATGGCGGGGATCGATGTTATTGATACAGAAGACGTGCGCCTGCGGGGCTACTACTCATTCGCCAACGCGGAGTACGATGTCGTGTATTCGAGCCTTCACCCGTATTACGAAATCACCCAATCCAACGCCCCGGGCAATTTGATCCCCTGGGACCGGTGGCTGCGGCGTCCGTTCATCATGAGCAATATCGAATGTATCGGCGCACATATCGAAACACATATCGGCTCTTTGCCGCTGCAGATCCAGTATTACGACCTCAGCGCCGACAGCGACTGGTGGGAGCAAAGCCAGCTTGCGTTCCTCGATTACGACAAGCTCTGGTCGATCAGCGTGTCCCGGCGATTTGAGGACAACATGACTGGCCGGCTTCTATACGGCCGGCAGGAAGCCGCAGGAAATGCCACGCCCGGAACGACGGACCAGGAAATTCTCCGGGCCGAGTACATCTGCGACTTCTGAACACGCCGAAAGATCAAACCACTGCAAAGCCGGCTGGTGACAGTCGGCTTTTTAATTGGGGGTGGAGGTGACACGCTCCGCGGCGGGCTTTGGATTTTTTTTATATGGCTACGCAATGGAGGCGTGAGCACGTCGTGCCACGAAATAGGTCTCCTGTAAAGAAAGCTGGTGCAGTTGTCATAGCCACTATTTGACCGATACGCGAAGGAGAATTAGCAATGGAATGGGTGATGTTTTCCAAGCACCTCGACCTTCTGGGCCTCTCGCTTGAGGAGGTCGCCCGCGACATGAAAGAGATGGGATTTGACGGTATGGACCTCACCGTCAGACCCGGCGGACGCATTGAACCCCACGAGGTGGAACACAAGCTGCCGGATGCTGTAGCCACCATCGAGCAGATGGGGCTTTCTGTCCCCATGATCACCACCGGTATCACCTCGATTCATTCCCCGTACGCCGAGGCAATCTTTGGCACCGCCGCAGAGTGTGGCATCCCGGCATTGAAGCTGGGGTACTGGCGGCTTCAGGATCCGGCAGAGTTCTGGACGATGTATGAAAACGCGACGGTGTGGCTGGACGGCATCCAGAGCCTGGCCATGCAATACGGTGTGTCGGCGAATATCCACATGCATTCCGGCCCGTATATCAGCGCTTACCCGCCGGTTGTATATATGCTTTTAGAAGGCAGAGATCCCCGATACGTGGGCGCTTACGTTGACAGCGGTCACATGGTTATCGAGGGCGGGCGCGACGGCTGGCGGCAGGGCCTGGTCATGCTGGGGCCATATATCAACCTCGTGGCGCTGAAGGGCTATTCGTGGGTTTGCGAGCGCGATGAAAATGGCAAGCTGACCTATGATTTGCAGATGCTCGGCTTCGAAGAATCCCAGCAGGACTGGTCGCAGTTTCTGCAGATCATCAAAAGCTTCGGCTACGATGGTACCGTGTCGCTGCACAGCGAGTACGGCGAAATGAATCATGAACAGCTCATCGATCAGACGCAGCGGGATCTGGACTATATCAAAGAGGTGGCTGCAGCCCTCGAGGAATAGCGCAAAAGGTCCGTCGAATGAGAAAAGCCGCCTTCGGCCGGAGGCGGCTTTTTGTGTACGATAACAATAGCAGCGATCAGGATCTTATCCACGCCCGAAGAGGCCCTCGTCGTCAGGAACGCCACTCTCCTGGAACCGCACCTGCCGCCGGTACATGCTGGCGTACAGGCCCTCTTCGGCCATCAGTGTTTTGTGGTCGGCCATCTCCACGATCTGACCGTCGTCAATCACTGCAATGATGTCGGCATTGCGGACCGTGGACAGGCGGTGGGCGATGACGAACGTGGTCCGGCCGCTCATGAGGTTATCGAGGGCCTTCTGGATGATCTGCTCGGCCTCGGTATCCACAAGTGAGGTGGCCTCATCAAGGATCAGGATGCGGGGATCCGCCAGCAGGGCGCGGGCGATGGCCAGCCGCTGTTTCTGGCCGCCCGAGAGCTTCACACCGCGCTCGCCGATTTCGGTGTCGTATTCATCCGGCAGATCGTCGATAAATTCATCAGCATACGCCGCAGCGCAGGCCTCGACAACATCTTCCTTCTTCGCCTGCAGGTCGCCGTACCGCACATTCTCATATACCGTGCCGTTGAAGAGGAACGTCTCCTGTAGCACCATGGCGATATTCTTGCGCAGTGAGTCCTGGGTCACCTCGCGCAGATCGACCCCATCGATCCGAACTTCTCCCTCCGTCGGGTCGTAAAAGCGGGGGATGAGATTTACCAGGCTGGTTTTACCCGCCCCGCTTCTGCCAACAAGCGCCACAGTCTGTCCGGGCTCGGCGTGGAGGTTGACATCTTCCAGCACCATTTCCCCGGTCTGGTATTTGAAGGAGACATCGTCAAGCTCGACGTCGCCCTCAATATCTTCGAGCGGTCGAGCGTCTTCGGCGTCCTCAACCTCCGGCTCTTCGTCCAGCAGCTCGAAGATGCGGGCCAGGGAGGCCAGGGCGCGATTGTAGCGGTTATACACGCGCACCAGCGAGCCAAACCGGTGATAAAAGCCCTGCAGCCACCCGATGAACATCACGATATTCCCGGCGCTTTCCCCGATCCCGATCTCAGGGGCAAGCAGTGAGCCCTGCCATACGACCAGAAGCAGCCCACACGAGATGATGAAATTCATGAAGGGAAAAAAAGTGGACCACATCCAGATGGTCTTTACACGGGCGTCGTAATAATCGCGACTGGCCTGGTCGAACGCCTCATACTCGTGTTCCTCCCGCGCAAATGCCTTAATCACCTGTATCCCCGAGATGCGCTCCTGGAGATTGGAGTTGATCTCCCCGAGCTTATCCCGCACCCGTCGAAATATCGGGCGAATCTTGATGGAAAACCAGATGATCCCAACGAGGAAAATTGGGACAGGCGCCACGGCGACAAGGGCAAGTCGGGGGGCAAAATACACCATGCCGATCAAGACAAGGACGATGTAAAGCAGGTCTGTGACGACAGTGTCCGTCCCGTGAACCACCATATCCTCGACGCTGTCCACGTCGTTGGAGAGCTTCGACATCACGTCACCTGTCTGCTGTCTTTCGAAAAAGCTCAACGACAGGCGCTGAAGATGCTCGTACAGGGAGGTCCGCAGGTTGTACACGAGGTCCTGTCCCAGGATATGCATGATGTTCATGCGCACCGCTGAAAACAGGTTGCTGGCCAAAAAGGTCGCACCCATAATCAACACATAATCCACCAGCAGGCCGGGCTCCTGGTCAATGATGACCTTCTTAATAATCCCTCGCCCGAGGATAGCCGGCGGTACGAGGCTGGCGAAAGTTCCGACAAGCATGGCTATGACGCCGACGAGTATCTTCGGCCAGTGGGGGAGAAGATATTCGGCGAACCACTTCAACATGCGTTTATCGGTAATGCTGATCTGGGGGGCGTCGTCGTCAGTGTCAAAACTGCTTCTACGATGCCTGCGATGTCCATGCCGCATATACTGTCATCACCAGCTCTATTATACTTCATTCAGTCCCGGAATTTCCACGGCCCGGAACGGGCCAAAGATAACGCTGCCCCTTGACCTGTGCGATATTGCCTGGCTGTGCGGCGAGTTTGACGGGGCACAGGACGCGTGGTACTATCGCTGCAGCGGCCGGGAGCGTTCGGATATGCCTCGCAACACATTCATCACGCCCTGAGAAAAAGCGTGCAAGCGACTACAGGTGTGTATTGCTCGGCAACAGGATTCATCGCGGGAGATAAAAGCAATGTCAACAAGTCTCACCGTAGCAATGCGTCCTCCGGGCGCGGCCTCGGAGACATATCTCAATGGCCTCATCGTGGAGACACTCGCAGCCTTTGACATCAATCAGGCCTTCTGGTCGATTCTGCCCCCAGAGGATCCCACGGATCCCATCCGGCCGCTTGGCCCCGCTGGCACAGAAGTTCTGAACCTTCCGACCAGCGTCCTTCGGTATGACGCGGTTGTGAAGATGGCTGCGAGAATGCGCGATCTGCAGCCTGACATCGTTCACGCACGGTCATACCGGGTGCACACACTGGTGGTGCGCGCGGCGATGAAGGCCGGGGTGCCCAATATCGTCGTGAGCTTCCATGACCTGCGTCTTGCATGGCACCGCGTTCAGATCTGCAAGTATCTGCGCGAACACATTGACAGCGTCATTGTCCTTAACCGCTTCATGGAGCAGCTCTACTGCCAGCGAATCGGATACTCCGACCAACAGCTTGTGGTCTGGCCGAATCCGGTTGATCTGCAGGAATACCGACCGCGAGATCCGAATGAC
>JAWODS010000092.1:0-35225 GCA_046483205.1 Armatimonadota bacterium
GCAGGCGGAATACCAGACGCTGTGCAAACCGGACGCTCCCTGCCCGGTGCGCCCGACGCTCAGCGCCATGCTCAGCGCCGTGGATTTTGAGGATGTCAAAATTGGAGAGAACTCACCGGCGGTCGGACGCAGCATCGGAGATCTCAATCTCAGGCAGCGCTTCGGTGCCTCCATTTCAGCGGTCGGACGGGGCGAAGAGGTCTTCGGCAATCCCTCCACCAATTTCACGCTCCAGGAAGGTGACCATCTCTTCCTGTTCGGCAGCGCCGAGGAATTGGCTGATGCGAAAGAGTACATCACCCAGTCGGAGCAATAGAGGCCAACAGCACTGAAGCACCTGCTGCAGATGGTGTATCATCCTCTTACACTGCTTGCAGTACATTCAATCCAGTCAGGATGTGTTTCGATGCCTGCAGAGCGTAATGTCAAACAGTACGGCGCGGTCGGAGACGGCCTTTGTGATGACACCGCCGCCATCCAGAAAGCCCTCGAGGGTGGAGGGTGCACTGTCGTCATTCCCGCAGGAAGCTACACGATCAGCTCCGCCCTGTCGGTGTCTTCGGGGACAACCATCCGGGCCGATGACGATGCGGTGGTCCGGCTGGCGGACGGCGCGGGAGTCAATGCCGGGGTGTTTGTGCTGACGAACGACGATCCCGTCGGTGGCAATCAAGATATCAGCGTCGAAGGCGGCGTCTGGGACGGCAATTGCGCACACAACCCCCGCGGCGAGGACGGCGACATGGACGGCTACACCGGCACGGCGGTCAACTTCGTCAACGTCAGCGGGCTGACGCTGTGCAACCTCACGGTGCGGAATCCGGAGGGCTTTTCAATCCGCCTGGGTGAAGTGGACGATTTTCGGGTTGAGGATATCTGCTTCGATAACACGCTCATTCGGCCCAATCAGGACGGCGTCCATGTGGGCGGATTTTCCCATCAGGGCGTCATTCGCAACCTCCGCGCACTGACACCGAAGACCACCAATGACGACATGGTGGCGCTGAACGCCGATGATGATGTCGAGCGCGTGCTCAACCTCGGCATGAAACGCGGCCCCATCAGCGACATCGAGGTGGAGGGGCTGTACGGCGATGACGTGTACACCTTCGTGCGGCTGCTGAGCGTGGACGCGCTTATCGAGGAGGTCAGCATCGGCGAGGTCCACGGCGGCTGCCGGTATCACGCCGTCAATATGGGCAACTGGCGTTTCTCGGCCGGTGTGGGGAATATCCGCAGCGTCAGGATGCGTGACTTCACCGTCCGCAAGGTCCATGGGGAGAATTCGCGTTCAGGCACAAAACATCCCCTCGTCACCATCCGCCTTGCTGTAGAGGGCCTGCAGATGACGAACTTCCGCCGCGATCCTGCGGACGATCTACCCGCCCCGACGCTGGTGGTTGACAACGGCCAGGACAACGATATTGAAATCGAGGGCGGGACGGTCGAACGAGACGGTACCGTACTCACGATACCGCATGGTGGTTTCTCGACGCTGCGGATGAATAAATAAGGCGTACCAGAAAACGCCCGGATCGCGGGTGAATCCGTACAGGGACCCTGCGTGCGATGAGCGATCAGGTCTCTTCGATAAGCTTTTTGAGCTGCGGCACCGAGATTTCGCCGAGGCTGTCCACAACCACGTCCGCCTCCTGCAGCTTCGCAGCTTTTACGGAACTCGTAACCGCGACACACGCCATCCCGGCATCTTTCGCCGCTTTCACCCCTGCCGGCGCGTCTTCAAAAACGATGCAACACGATGGCTTGACACCGAGCTTCTGTGCGGTGATTTCGTAGATCTGCGGGTCGGGCTTTTTGCGGGTCACGTCGTCGCCGGTGATCACCACGTCGAACCAGTCGAGCTGCAGGCCGGTCCCCTCGATAACCGGGAACTGTTTGTCCTTATTGCCGGAGGTGGCGATGGCGATGCGGCAGTCGGAGTCCTCGCGGCCCGCTTCGACCAGCTCGGGCACACCCGTCATGGCGGGAAGCGGCTGGTCGGCCAGGAGCTTGAAAAAGTTTTCCTTGCGCCGCTCAACGGCCTTTTCGGTGTCGATTTCCACGCCATACTTCTCCGCAACGCCCTCAACATACCGCTCGTCGCCCGTCCCGACGAATTCGCGAAAATCCTCAGCCTTCACGTGTGTGTCATACAGCTCCGCGAACATCATGACACTGGCGCCGGCGTTGAGAGTCTCGGTGTCGGCGACCACTCCGTCAACGTCGAAGATCAGCGCCCACTCCATATTTCCACATCCCCGGTGCGCCCGCCCTATTCGGGAGCTTCGTCGGCGGGCAGGATTTCTGGCAGCTCTTCGTTTGCCTCTTCCATGTAGTCCAAAAGCCGCTGGCGCATGGTGGCCCGGATATGCTCGTAGTCCGGGTCGTCAACAAGATTATTGCGCTCGTGCGGATCGGCCTGCAGGTCATACAGGAAATCCTCGTAATACAGGTCATTGTCGGCCTGCACCTGTGGGACGGAGACGGAATACTTCCAGTCCTTCGTGCGCACCGCCCGGCCCGTCTGTGATTCGCTGATCTGCATGAATACGTCATCACGCCAGCCGTCGGCGCCGTCCATGAGCTCCTGAAGTGGCCGGTCGTGCATGGTTTCAGGGATTTCGGCGCCTGCCGCGCGCATGATGGTCGGCGGGATATTCAGCAGGCTGACCATCTCGTCGGTCCGTAGGCCCCCTTCGAATCCCGGACCATCTATCAGCAGGGGAATATGGGTGCAGCCGTCGTGACAGCTCCGCTTGTATTCCCTGTTGCGAGTGCAGAAATGGGAGCCGTGGTCGGCCGTGTAGATGATGAGGGTGTTGTCGGCGATTCCGAGCTCCTCCAGGCAGTCTCGAATCCGGCCGTAATTGCGGTCGATGCTCCAGCACTGCCCCAGATAATCGGCGAAGTTCTCTCGCCAGTCGCCACCGGTGCCCTCCAGGTCGCCGGGGACCTCGAAGTCACCGAACATCTGCTTCGACCCGATGGGGCCTTCGTACCGGTTGTGGTCGTTCTGGTGATGGGGCTCGATATAAGAGACAAACAAAAAGAACGGGCTGTCACCGTCGCGGCTGCGCAGGTAATCGAGCACGAAATCAGTCTGGCAGTCCACGCGGTAGCCCACGAAATCCACCTGGTTGTTGTCGGCGTCGAACATGTGGCCGTCGTAGCCGTGGGAGGTGAATTCCAGGACATCGGAGGCCAGCCAGTAGTCTTTATACCCTCCCCGGCGCTCCTCGGGAATGGGGCTGGTGCGGTAGTTGACCTCCTCGTAGCCGGGGCCGCCGGTGGAGGCCAGGTGCCATTTGCCGATATAGCCGACCTCGTATCCAACCTCTGAAAGCCAGTGGGCGAGGGTGGTTTCATCAAGGTCGAGGGCGATATTATTGCGCCAGCAGCCGGTTTCGGTGCCATATTTCCCCGTCTGCAGGCACGAGCGGGCCGGGCCGCATACCGGCTGGCAGGTGAACGCATTCTCGAACAGTACGCCTTCTTCGGCCATGGCGTCGAAATTTGGGGTGACATCAAGAGATTGACCATAACAGCCCATGGTATCCCAGCGCTGCTGGTCAGAAAAAAGAACGATGATATTTGGTTGATCCGGCATTCAGGAGACCTCCCGGACTTTCGCATGACACTGCACACTACGCTCACTGCATTGTTCTTCTGTCAACTGCCTACGACCTTCCATCGCGGCCATGATTCGTCATTGTCAGGATTTTTCCCTCATAATTGGCTTCCTGAAAAAGAAAAACGGGCGGAGGAAAATCCCCCGCCCTGTTGGTGTCCATTGTGCTGCTGCGGTGCTTTAGTACGAGCCGTCGGGCTTCCACAAAATCCCGGTGCCGGAATAGCCGGTGTACCAGTTGAAGTCCGACTGGTACCACTTGGCGTGGCCGTCTGCGAAGGCGAAGTTGGTGCCACTGTTGTGCCAGGGCTTCGGCCAGTATCCGGGCTTGGTGGTGCCGGGACCCCTGACATAGCACTTGCCGGCATCGCAAAACAGCATGGTCTGGGCCGGATACTCGATATCGGCGTCCTTCGTGGGATTTGTGCCTCCACCGGGTGGGGTCGCGTCAAAAGAGATCCACCGGTAGTTCCAGCCGTAGCTCAGGCGGCTGTGAGACGCGGGCGGGTCAGCTTCCCATTCCCACATACCGTGGTCGGGGTCGCTCGGGCATTTCCACACGCCCTTGTTCTTCACGTACGGCCGGATAACACCCGCCCACGAGGTGTCGATGGTCCATGGGAGAGCCATGTAGTATCCGGGAAAAGCTCCATCGTAGTCCTGGATGTACATCATTGTGGCAATCCCGAGCTGCTTGACGTTACTCAAACAACTGGACTGCCGCGCCTTCTCCCGGGCCCGGGCGAAGACAGGAAACAATATAGCTGCGAGGATAGCAATGATTGCTATCACCACCAGCAATTCAATGAGAGTGAAACCGTGCGACCGCATGCAATCATCCCCTTGTTGGCACGCTGCTCTTGCGGCAAGCAGCGTGCATCTTTAAGAAACGTCATTCAACACACACCATATATCATTCTTCTCCAGAAGCACACATCCCTTCTCCACTTCTGTTTTTTTCATGGGCCGCTGTGATTGTGCGGCTATATCGCCAGGCGTTTGAGACGATCGTTCATGGCCAGGAGACGCTCGCGGGCGCGGAGGGCCACCCGCAGGTCGTCGTGATCTGTCTCAAACTGCCAGTGGTCGGTGTCCGGAACAGGTTCGACAATATACATGGGCCGGCCCATGACCGGTGGCAGTTTCCGGAGATATCCGCTGACAGGTATGGGCCGCAGCGACCGCCCGACGTCGTGAAACTGCGCCTTTTGATTCTTGTCATCGACATTCATGACCTGCACCATCCGCTGGAACTGTCGCTCGGCCCACTGGCCACCGGCTTCCCGCATCCGCTTCCAGTGATGCAGCGCATGTTCGACATCATCACGGCGGTTGCGCAGCATATAGGCAAGCCCGATATTGCTGTGCAGCACCGGGTTGCGCGGCTCGTACCGAAGCGCCTCTGAGAAGTAGTGTATCGCCGACGACAGGAGCTTTTTGGACTCGGTCAACATACTCTGTTCACCGGCCATCCTGGCTCGCACGCGCTCCACAAGCGAACTGTTGTACGCCTCCTGTCCCTGGCGTGCGTAGGCCAGTGCGAGGCTGTTGTTGGCATCGACACTGTCTTCGATCTGCACCAGCCGTCGAAACGCTTTCATCGCCTCGTCAATCTGTCCCATTTCGTAGCAGACCAGCCCCAGGTTGTTGAATGCGTGCGCCGCCGCCCGTGAAGATGCCGTTGCTTTTTCGAGGTGCTTTCGGGCCCTCGCATAGAAGCGCCGAGCCTCGGGTATAAGCTGTTTGGATTCCTCTGCCCGCTCTTCCTGAACGAAATCGGCCGCATGCGCCCAGGCGGTACCGGCACAATAATGCACCGCTGCATCGTCGGGCCGCAGCCTCGCCGCCCTGGCAAATTCGCGGGCGGCGACCTCCATGTCCGACTGCAGATAGGCTGTCAGGCCGAGGTTGAAACGGGCCTCATATTCTGGAGCATTCTTGTGTTCCAGCGTCTTTTCGAATGCTTCTGCAGCGCGCCCGAGTGCGGAGGTAAACAGGTCCTGCTCGGTTCGATTCATATCGGCCTTTCGCCGCCGCAGGGCCAGCATCAGGTTGGTGACACCGTGGTCAAAGATGATGTTGGGGTCGTGCTCACGCCGGTCCTCAAGACTCTCGAGAATATCGGCGGCGCGTTCTCCGTCACCCGCCCCGATCGCGGCCCGGGCGGCGTTTATGGTCACATTCACATCATTCGGCGCCAGGTTTATGGCCTTCCTGAAGCGGGCGTCGGCGCTCTCGTAGTCCCCCATTCTCCATTCCACAACCCCGATGCAGCTCAGTATCGCGGGGTTTTCGGGACGCTCTCGCAGCGCCATCTCGGCGTAATCATGCGCCTGTCCGAGCTCGCCGAGCGCCGCATTGGCCACTGCGCTGTTATGCCACGCCAGCGCCTCCATCTCATCATCGGCTGCAATATCCTGGAGAACCTCCAGGGCATCGGCATGCTTCTCCTGTTCGATCAGCAGGGCGCCGTAGTTGATCAAAGTCGCGGCGTGTCGCGCGTCGATTCTGCGGGCCCGGCGGAAGACCTGCTGCGCCTCCCCCCTGTTCCCCTGCATCGCCAGTACAGCCCCGAAGGCCGCGAGAATATCCGCTGACGTCGGTGCAAATTGCGCGGCTGCGGCGAGGTTCACAGAGGCCTTCTCAGTGTCGTATTCACGAAACGCCAGCACCCCTATATTCGCCTGTGCATAGGGATACAGGGGAGCATCGGCCAGCGCCTGCCGAAGCGTGGCCTCCGCTTCATCAAGATCGCCCGCACGCATTTGCCGGGTGGCCAGGTTATTCAGCACGCTCTTTCCCGCACGTTCGATGCACTCATACAGATGATCCGGCAGCGGCACCTCCGGCGGTATCTCCGCCAGAAGCATCGCCAGGTTGTGCTGTGAGACCTGGTCATCGGGAGCGGTTTTCAGCGCCGCGGCGAGAGCCTCGGCCGCCTCAGACCATTGACTGTTCACGGCACGGATGGCGGCAATCGGGTTCAGAAGCCGCGGATTCCTCGGGGCGCTCTTGAGGTCTTTTCTGAGAATTTCGGCGGCTTCAGCACGCCTGTCGGCCAGATAGCTGGCGATTGCAAAATCCGCGCGCTCCTCCGGCCCTGTCGCCTCAGAGAGCGCCTGGCGGGCCCGGTTTGCCCGCTGCTTGAGCAATGCGCGCCAGTGGTTGGCAACCGTGCGGTACCACTCACGCAGCAGAAAATGCAGCGCAACCCGTGGTATGGCAACCGCCAGATAGCCCAGGGCCATGCCACCGGCCGCTCCAACGGCCAGAACACGCCATGAGGTCGTCTCTGACACTGCCCGTGCGTACAAAACTCCAAAAACTGCGCCGGCGAGCACCCCGGCGATGTTTATCAGAATCCGTCCCCAGCGGCGTGGCAGTCGCCTATTTGTGTCACCAGCCGCTTCCACGTCCCGCGGCCATCGGGAGACAGCACTATCCGGAGTAGCCACGTTCAACACCCCTTACCTTCCACATTCGGCTGGATTATGAAGTTACTGTTGAGAACTTATGACTATTATTTTACCCACGGGCATGGGGTGCTACACATTTCCCGGCATCGAGACAGCAGAGCAGTGAGTTACAGGTGCAGCGGGGTCGCACAGCGAGCACACAAGGGGGGAGTCGCAGGGTTTTTTTGCTTGCAGGGCCCGGCTGTGATAAAATATCTGTGAGTAGCCCTGCGTTGTACGTGACGCTCACATGTTGAGAGCCAACACTCAATAACAGGGAGCTTGGACTTCGCCAGTGGCGCGAAGGCCCGGACAAAGGGCGCACGTAAAGCTGGCGGGATGGCACCCACTTGAACCTTAGGGTTCGGCAACATCCAGAGCGCACGGCTCCTGCGGGGCTGCTCATAGTAATGACACCGGCCGACAGGAAATCCGGCCCTCGGTCGGGAGTTGTTTCGTATCGGGACCCGGTTGATGAATGAAACCACCGACAGAGGCGGCCTTTTCACCTCACAAGACTCCAGCGCCCCGCTCGCAGCCCGGATGCGGCCAACCTCCTTCGATGAGATGGTAGGACAGCAGCACCTGGTCTCACCGGACTCGATGCTGCGGCGTGCCGTCGAGCAGGACCGCCTGCCCTCAATTCTCCTTATCGGCCCTGCAGGAAGCGGTAAATCCACCCTCGCACTCATTATCGCCAACTGTACCGATAAGCGGTTTGTACGGATGTCGGCGGTCAGCAGCGGAGTGGCCGATATTCGCAAAGCCGCCTCGGACGCAACGGAAGCACGCGATTTCCACGACACCGGCACGATACTTTTCATCGACGAAATTCACCGCCTGGCGAAAAACCAGCAGGACGGTCTTTTGCCACACGTCGAGGACGGCACCTTCACTCTCATCGGCGCCACCACCGAAAACCCGTTTTACACGATTATCTCTCCCCTGCGGTCGCGCTGCCAGATGTACACACTCAACCGGCTGGAGGAGGACGAACTGAACGTCCTGCTCAACCGGGCGCTGGAGGATGAACAGTCGGGTCTCGGCCAGTTTGACCTTCAGATCGACGATGACGCCCGGCAGCATCTGCTGGACGGTTCGCAGGGAGATGCGAGGAAGCTGCTGGGCGCCCTGGAGCTGGCGGCACAGACCGCGGTTGATGAGGGCGAGAAAACGATACATCTGCCCCATATCGAGCAGGCGCTGCAGCAGCCGGTGCTGAAATACGACCGCGCCGGAGACGAGCATTACGACACGATCTCTGCGTTCATCAAGAGCATGCGGGGCTCCGACCCGGACGCGGCGATTTACTGGCTGGCGAAGATGCTGGAGGCCGGTGAAGACCCGGAGTTCATCGCCCGCCGGATCATTATCCAGGCCGCCGAGGATGTCGGACTGGCCGATCCCACGGCACTGCGCGTTGCCACAGCAGCGGCTGATGCGGTAAAATATGTTGGAATGCCGGAGGCTCAAATTCCTCTGGCCATGGCGGCGCTGCATCTGTCGTGTGCGCCCAAGAGTAATTCCGCGTACAGGGCCATCAAAGAGGCCCGAGACGATGTGAGAGCCGAAGGCGCCGCGCGGGTGCCGTCACATCTGGCCGGGGGTGAGCGCGTGGACGACGACGGCAAAGAGTATCTCTATCCTCACGACGAAGACAATGCAGCACGCCAGCAGGCGTATTTGCCGCACGAGCTTCAGGGCCGGCGATACTACCGGCCAAAAGACAACCCCAGAGAGCAGCGAATTGCTGAATGGCTCCGGCAGATGCGAGGCGAGCAGACGGACGAAGCCGATGACGGGGACCGGACCCCAGAGAGGGGCTGAGTTGATGGAAACTGAGATTAACGTCAAAGACGAAATTGTCACAGTCCGTATCAGGGGGGAGCTGGATGCTCATACGGCGCCGCCTCTGAAAGAACAGGTGACCAGCGCACTGCATGAGGGCGGGCGATGGGTGGTTGTAAATCTCGAAGAGACCGAGTTCATTGACAGCAGTGGCCTGGGCATCCTGGTTGGAATCGGCAAACGGACGGGGCAAAAGAGTGGCGATATCGTGGTGGTGTGCAGCGCCGATCACCTGCTGCGCGTTTTCGATATTTCCGGCACCCGCGAGCTGCTGAACGTTGTGACAGGCACCCCGGACGCGGAAAAGCTCATCGAACAATGGACGCAGGCGGGTTCTGATGAAGCGGTCTCAAGCGACAAGGAAGATGCCTCATGAACCAGCGTGGCGACAGGCTTCGGTTGACGATGCCCACGAATGTGAAATACCTGGAGACGGCGCGGCTGCTGGCCGCCGGTGTCGGTGCGCGTGCGGAGCTGAATATCGAGCAAATCGAGGATCTCAAGGTCGCTGTGTCCGAGGCATGCACAAATGTCTGCGAGCACGCCTACGACTCAAGTTCGGGTGAAGTACAGCAGCCGCAGATGACCATCGACTTTTACGTTGGAGACAACGAAGTGACCGTCGAAGTTGAGGATGAGGGCCGCGGGTTTGATCCCAAACACATCCCGGACCGCGAGCAATGGCAGGAGCTCGGGGAGGATGCAGGCCTGGGATTGTTCCTCATACACGAGTTGATGGACGAGGTCCAAATCCAGAGTGCCCCCGGCAGCGGTACCAAAATTATCATGACCAAACGCGCCTCGAGGTGACCGCTGCATGCCGGCCCGCTGGGATGAGATGACAACCGCCGAGCTTTTCAAAGAGCTCGAAAGCACGCAGAACCCGGAACTCAGAGAGTACCTCATCAAACGCCATGAGGGACTCGTGAGGTATGTCGCCAAGGAATATGCCGATTCCGGCGAAGAGTACGACGACATCTACAGCGTCGGTCGCATCGGCCTGATCGCCGCCGTTGACCGCTACGATCCCTCGTTCGGCACGAAATTCGCCACCTTCGCCGTCCCCACCATCAAAGGGGAAATCCGGCGCTATTTCCGTGACATCACCTGGAGCATGCGCGTGCCCCGGCGGATGCAGGAGCTTTCGGCTAAAGCCCGCAAGGCCCAGCAGAAGCTGACCAAGCAGCTCCAGCGTGATCCGACGTACCGGGAGGTCGCCTGCGAGCTGGGCGTCAGTGAAGAACAGGTCATCGAGGCGATGGAGGTCGGGCGCCAGTACGATGCCGTCAGTATCGACGCAGGCGGTGGAGACGACCAGGAGAATGGGCAGTCATACCTCGAACGAACCGGTGAAGAAGACAGCAATATCCACGAGTTTCTCGATCGCCAGGAGGCCGCTGAATATCTCGACCGGTTGCCCAAACGCCAGAAGCTTATTCTTATCATGCGGTATTATCTGAACATGTCACAGGACGCCGTCGGCCAGAGGCTTGGTATCTCCCAGATGCATGTGTCGCGCCTCCAGCACCGGGCACTGAACCGACTGCGCAGTATGATTGAGCCTCAGTGAGCGATGTTAACGGTCCCGCGACAACTGCATCGTCTAAAAGCGCCCCGGAGCCTGCATCGGAAAAGCGGAAGCTCTCCGGGGCGTGGTGGAAGCTTGCTCTCGCCGTCTTTGTCGCCGGCCTCTGCGTGCTTACTGCCTGCTATCTTATTTACGATCTGCGCCGCGTCCTGCTGATCTTTGGCCTCGGGTACCTCGTCGCCTATCTGTGTGAGCCGGTAATCGGCAGGCTCCAGAGGGCGGGATGGTCACGGCTGTGGGCCGTGTGGACCACCATCCTGGGGCTGGTCGTCATTGTCAGTCTCATTGTGGGGGCGCTGGTGCCGGTACTGGTAAGCCAGGCCCAGGACGTCGCGCAAAACTGGCCCACCTACACCGAACGCGCCGACGAGGTATATCGTACCTGGCGCGTGGCCGTTGAGCAGTGGCTCGGGCAGCGCTTCCCTCAAACCAATATCACTCAATTCATCGACATCTGGATTTCTAACCTGCGGGAATGGCTGGCCTCCAGCATACCCGCGATTTTGCAGTGGGTCAGTGCAACACTTCTGGCCTCCCTCGGTGCCGTGGGGGTCGGCCTCATCACGCTGGTCATCAGCTTCCACTTTATGATGCTGCGGGAGACGATGAAAAAGACGCTGCGCAGGCTGATCCCCAGCGACCAGCACGATGAGATGTCGGAGGTCAGTACCGAGATAGCAGCCATGCTGGGGGCTTATGTGCGAAGCATCGCGGTAACGTCGGTGCTGATGGGGATTTGTGTGTGGGCCGTTTTAGCCGGTGTCGGCGTGGTTTTCGGGAGCAAGTACGCCCTCACCATTGGTGCGATGGCGGCTGTCGTTCATCTGATCCCTTATGTGGGGGTTGTTCTGACGGTCGGCGGTTCGGTATTTTTGACATACGTGACGGCGAGCCACGCCCCGTTCTGGGCGGCACTGATAGCGGGGCTTTTGATTGCGCTGATCGACCAGGCTTTCGACTTCATCGTCCGTCCGCAAATCATCGGCCGCCGCATTCACCTGCACCCGTTGATCGTCCTGTTCGCCATCTTCGTGGGGTATGAGATGCTTGGGTTCATCGGGATGGTCATCGCCATCCCGATCGCGGCGAGCATCAAGATCGCGCTGGCAAAATGGGTGCCGGTCATCGGTCCCGCACCGGGCGTGCACGCACCGTCAGAGCCGCTTGCCCTGGACATCGCACAAACGGTGCGTATTGCGTGGCGGTGGGGACAACGGACGATCGCCCGCGAGCTCGGTGCCGATACCGGCGCCGAATCCGGCCAAAAGCCCGCGGATAAAGACACTTCTTCAGACGCCTCAACAGACAACCGGGACGACCGCGATGAGTGACGAGGAAACTGTGCAGGAAAAGCCGAATACCGGGCCGTCGGACTCACAAAGGGATGGCCTGAGCTGGGGTGCGACGGTCGGGGCGATTTTTCTCGGCGGCATGGCGCTGGTGGCTGCGTATCTGCTTTTGATAAAGCTGCAGCGCGTGCTGTGGGTTTTTGCCGGCGGTTTTCTGTTATCATATTTTCTGGAGCCGGTAATCGGGCGGCTGGAGAAGCGCGGCTGGAGCAGAATCCTGGCCTCGTGGATGGTCTATCTCGTCCTGCTGGCGGTACTGGGGCTTGCCATCTGGGCCTTCATACCCGCACTCGTCAACCAGGCGCTGGCGGTTGCCGAAAACTTCCCGGACTACACCAGCCAGGTCATTGAAGGCTACCAGCAGTTTCGTGACGGCCTGCGTGAATGGATGGGGAGATATGTCGCCGACACGCGGGTCTGGGACATCGTTGACGAGCGCCTGCCGGTGGTCGAAGACTGGTCAACCAGTAATGTCCCCCGCATGCTGCGGTGGGTGAGCCTGCAGCTGCTTTCATCACTTCGGGGTGTGGGCATCGGCCTGATCCTGCTCATCATCAGCCTGCAGTTTTCGCTTTTGTCAGGACCCGCCAGGGCGACGATACGAAACCTCATCCCGCCCGGTCACACGAAGGACGTGGATGAAGTTGGCCGCGATATTTCGGCGATGCTTGGACACTATACGCGTGGCGTGATCGTGCTTTTTTTCGCCAACGGCATCGGCGCGACGCTTCTGATATACGGGCTCGGGCTGTTCTTCGGCAACGAGTACGCGCTTGTGGTCGGATTTCTGACGGGCATCACCAATATGGTGCCATACATCGGTCCCGTTGTCAGCGCTGGCAGCGCCGCATTGCTGACGTATGTGACGGCGACGACGAATCCGCTTTTGGCCACCATCCTGGCGGCTGCTTTCATGCTGGTTATGAGCCAGTATTTCGGGATTATCGTGCAGCCGAAGATCATCGGCCGCAGGATCAATCTGCACCCGCTGGTGATCCTGTTTGCCATGTTCGCCGGTTATGAGGTGTTTGGACTGCTGGGTGTCATCATCGGGATGCCGGTGGCCGGATGTATTAAGATTATCCTGGCCAGGTGGATTCCGGTGATCGGCCCGGGGCCGGAGGTACACGCGCCCTCCGAACCCCTGCTGTTGGATATCGGATCGGCAATGCAGCGAATGCGGGCCTTTTTTGTGCGTCTCGGCAACAGCCGAACAGACAAAACGTCAAAAGCAGTGACTGACGCCGGCGCAGGCACCGCCACAGGACAGGCCCCCGCGCAGACCAACGATGAAGCTAAAACGAACAATGACGAGGATGAGTAGCTCGATGACCTGTCAGCAGTTGCGAGACCTGTTTTTGGATTTCTTCAAGCAGCATGATCACGTCGTGCAGCCGAGCGCTCCGCTGGTGCTGCACGATGATCCCACCAGCCTGTTTACCAGCGCCGGTATGCAGCCATACATGGCGGCCTTCAGAGGTGAAGAAGACCCACCGGCCCCTCGTGCGACCAGTATCCAAAAATGCCTCCGCACCAACGATATCGAGGGCGTCGGGCACCACAACCGCTACGCCACGTTTTTCGAGATGCTGGGAAACTTCTCATTTGGAGATTACTTCAAACAGGGCGCCATTGATCTGGCGTGGGAGTTCTGCCACCACCTTCTGGAGCTTCCCGTTGATGACCTGTGGATCACGGTCTATCTCGACGATGATGAGGCGGCGGAGCTGTGGCACGAGCGCATCGGGATCGACAAAGAGCGCATCGTGCGGCTCGGCCGGGAGGAGAACTGGTGGCCGAAGGATCGCTGGGAGGGCCCCTGTGGGCCGTGTTCGGAGATTCATGTGGACCTCGGCCCGGAGTTCGGCTGCGACCGGCCCGACTGCCAGGTGGGATGTGAATGTGACCGCTACCTGGAGGTGTGGAACCTCGTCTTCCAGATGTACACGGAGGCCGAAGACGGAACCCTCACACCACTTCCCCAGCCGGGCGTGGACACCGGGATGGGCCTGGAGCGGCTGGCCCTGGTGATGCAGGACCAGCGCTACATCCAGGAGACCGACGAGCTGGGCCATATCATGCGCCGGCTGCTGGGGGTTATCAACGAACAGACCGACCGGAGCCATGAATACGGGCTGTCGGGAGAGACGGACCTGGCGCTCCGTATCATGACCGATCATCTGCGGGCCGCAGCCTTTACCCAGGCCGGTGGGGTGGTGCCCTCCAACGAGGGAGCCGGCTATGTTCTGCGCCGCTTCATCCGCCGGGCCTTCCGGTACGGGCGGCAGCTCGGAGCAGACGAGCCATTTTTGCACAAAGCCCTCCCCGCGGTGACCGAAGCCATGGGACAGGCGTATCCGGAGCTGCAGGAGCGCGAGGAGTTTTCCGTCAACATTATCCGCAAGGAGGAAGAACGCTTCGCCTCCACCCTTCGGCAGGGCATGAACCTGTTTGAGGAGATCGTCGTGGACCTGCAGCAGCAGGACGATAACGTCATCCCCGGTGATCGCGCGTTCAGGCTCTACGATACCTACGGCTTCCCCGTTGAGCTCACCCGTGAGATGGCGCAGGAGCGGGACCTGCAAGTGGATATGGAAGGCTTCCAGGCCGCGATGGAGAGACAGCGAGAGCGCTCCACGGCAGGCGGCGGACTGGCGGGAGTCAAAACGCAGGTCTCACTGGCGAATCTGAAGGCCACGGAGTTTGTGGGTTACGAAAACCACCGGGCGACCGCCACAGTCATCGGCATCATCCATGACGACAGCCTCGTTGACAGCGCCTCAGAGGGTGACGAGGTTGGTGTCATTCTCGATCGGACCCCGTTTTACGCCGAGCAGGGCGGCCAGGTCGGCGACCGGGGTGTGCTGGAAAGCGACCGCTGTACGGTGGTGGTCACCGACACGGTGCATCAGGGCAACTGCTCTGTTCACACCGGGCATATCCGCGAGGGCGAGATTGCTGTTGATGATGTGGTGGAGGCCCGGGTTGACGAAGACCGGCGAGCGGCCGTAAAGCGCCATCACACCGCGACTCATCTCCTCCAGGCGGCCCTCCGCGAAGTGCTGGGCGAGCATGTGTCACAGTCCGGGTCGCTGGTGGCGCCAGACCGCCTGCGCTTCGATTTCACACACCACGAAGCCGTCTCCGAGCAGGAACTCGTGCAGGTGGAGAAGCTCGTCAATGGCTGGATCGTCGAAAATGTTCCCGTCACCATCGAGCACATGGAATACGAGGATGCCACCAGCCAGGGAGCCATCGCGTTGTTTACCGAGCAGTACGACCAGCAGGTGCGGACCGTCAGCGCCGGTGGCATCAGTATGGAGTTGTGTGGCGGCACGCACTGTGCGGCCACGGGCGACATCGGTAGCCTTTACATCCTTTCAGAGAGCAGCGTCGCCTCGGGTATCCGCAGGATCGAAGCCATCTGCGGGCTGCAGGCGGTGGCATATCACCGGCAGACCGCCGAAAGACTGCAGAGCATCGCACAGGCTCTGGATTGCCAGCCCGGTGACATCTCCACGCGCATCGCCGCGCTGCAGCAGCGAATCTCGGAGCTGCAGGATGAGCTCAAGCAGGCGCGTCGAACGCAGGCGAGCATCAATATCAACGAGCTTCTGGACAGTGCCGAGGACGTCGGCGGCATCGAGGTCGTCACCGCCGTGGTGGAGGGGGCGACACGCGACATGCTGGGCGAGCTGGCGGACCAGATAGCAGACAAGCTGCAGCAGTGCGTCGTGGTCCTGGGCTCTGATGAGGACGGCCAGGGCCGACTGGTCTGCAAGGCGAGCCCGGAAGCGGTGGATGCGGGTGTGGCCGCCGGAGATATTGTCGGAGAAATTGCCCGCAGGTGTGGGGGCGGCGGTGGCGGCCGGCCGGAATTCGCCGAGGGTGCAGCACCCGATACACAGAAGCTCACCGAGGCGCTGCAGGAGGTTGCCGATCTGCTGCGCGAGCGGATCTCCGATTGACGGATGGAATTGACAGATCGGATATGATGAGACGATGAAATACCTGGCCGTGGATCCGGGTGAAGTGCGAGTGGGACTGGCTATTTCAGACCGCGAGGGAAAGATAGCCATGCCACTGGCCGTGCTTCACGAAGACGACCCGGACGAGCAGATGCGCGAAGTAGCGGTGATGGCCGAAACGAAGCAGGCCGACGCCATCATCTTCGGAATGCCGTACACTCTTCGAAGAGAGCATGGCCCGGCCGCTCAGCGCGTGCGCAAACAGGTTGAAAGGCTCAGGGAGCTGACAGACCTGCCCGTGATCACTCATGACGAGCGCCTGACAACAACCATCGCCGAAGGTGTCCTGCTGCAGGCCGATGTCAGCCGGAGTGACCGAAAGCGTCACACGGATAAGCTGGCGGCGACGGTCATCCTGCAGTCATTTCTGCAAAAGCAGCACAATTCGGAGGCAGACACGGAGTGTTGAAACGAATTGGCATCACTCTCTTATTGCTCATCGTATTGTGTACGATTGGTGGCGCGGTGTATTACCGCCACGGCCTGCAGCCCGTCGCTGAAGAGGGCGAGAAAGATCTGGTGTACCTCCCGCAGGGGCGCGGGATCTGGGCGCTCGCGACGATTCTGAAAAAGGAAGGGATCATCCGGAGTGCGCCCGTCTTTTATATCGCCTACCGGTGGCACATTCTCACCACGGGCGAGGGGAAGCAGATTGCTGGAGAGTATTTCGACCTTTCACCGGCGGATTCTGTCTCTACAATTATTCAGTCAGGTCTGCAGGAGCCGGCCGTCCGCTGGATAACTTTCCCAGAGGGCCATACAATCGAGCAGATGGCCGACCGGATCGCCGCGACAGATCTGCTCATCTCAAAGCAGGCGTTTTTGCGAAATGCGACCGCACAGGCCGTGAGGGAGGCCACCGATTTTCCCTTCGACGCTGACAGCGCCGAAGGCTACCTGTTTCCGGACACATATCAGTTTCCCATCGGTGTCGAGGCCGACGAGGTTGTGACGACTCTCTGTCAAACATTTGAGGAGAAGTTTTATCAGCCCAATGCGCAGCAGATTGCACAAAGCGATCTTTCGCTGCATGAGATTGTGACAATCGCGGCCATGATCGAGCGGGAGGCCCGGGTTGATAAAGACCGGCCGCTGATTTCCTCGGTTATTCGCAACCGGCTGCAGCGCGACATGCGGCTGCAGATTGACGCGACCGTACAGTACGCCCTTGGCACGCACAAAGACCGGCTGATGCACTCTGACCTGCAGGTGAAATCTCCATACAACACATATCTGCACCGGGGGCTGCCGCCGGGCCCGATATGCAATCCGGGGCTGGCCTCCCTGCAGGCGGCGATACACCCGGCCGACACCGGCTACCTGTACTATGTCGCCAGGCCGGACGGCTCACATGTGTTCACGACGACATACGCCCGCCACCAGCAGGCAATTCGGCAGATACGCCAGTGACGAGATACAATGCAGATACGAAATGGTGAGACGATTGTGCGACGCTCTGCGGCCGAATGAGTACGTGGAAGCCCTGGAAGACGTGGACCTTCAGCACCTGCATGACCGGGGGATCCGGGGTATTCTCATCGACCGCGACCGGACGCTGACGCCGTGGCGAAGCGACGAAGTATCTGCCGAGAAACTCCGGTGGCTGGAGGAGGCCGGGAAACATTTCTCGGTGTGCATCGTGTCCAACACCATTTTTGTCAACTCGCTGCAGAGACTCGGCAGGCAGCTTGAGATACCGGTGGTCAGCCGGTGGGGCCTGGGGCGCAAACCTATGCCCGGGGCGATGAAAGCCGGTCTCCGGGTGGTGGGCGTTGCTGCAGACCGCGCGGCGATGATCGGGGACCAGCTTTTCACAGATGTCCTCGGCGGGAATCTGCAGGGAATGTACACGGTGCTGGTGAAACCTGTGCCGGGACCTGAATTTCCAGCAACGGGCATCGCACGTGTCGCCGAGCGCGGTGTGATGGCATTGATGAATATCGGGCTGGATGAAAATCATAAGAAGGGTTGATGGATATGGCAAGGAAATCAAAGTGGCAGACCTGGGCAGAAGCCATTGACGGAACGACAACAGTGACGGGGGTCATGGGCTGGCCGGTGGAACACAGTCTTTCGCCACCCGTACATAATGCTGCATACATTTCCGAGGGGATGAACTGGGTCTATACGCCGATGGCGGTACACCCTGAGCTGGTTGAAGAAGCGATTGAAGGCATCCGTGCTCTGAGCTTTTGCGGCATGAATGTCACCATCCCTCACAAGACAGCCGTGGTTGAGCACCTTGATGAGCTCAGCGATGTGGCCGCGGCCCTGAACACGGTTAATACAATACACGTTTCGGATGGTCGGCTGATCGGGTATAATACCGACGGGCTTGGGTTTGTTCGCTCGCTTCGTGAGGCCGGTTGGTCGGCCTCCGATAAGATCGTGACGATGATCGGGGCCGGCGGGGCCGCTGCCGCCGTCGCCCTGGCGGTAGCGCGCGATGAAAAGCCGGCCCGAATCGTTATACTGAACCGCACACCTGAAAAGGCTGACCAGGTCGCAAACATTGTCCGGAATGATCTTCCAGATCTGCCCGTGATCACCGGTGACCTCGCCAGTGGACACTCACAGGACCTTATACGCCAATCCGAGATACTGATCGACTGCACCTCTGTGGGCATGTATCCTGAAGTTGACGTGGATCCGGTCGTCCCCGGGGAGCTTTTGAATGAAGATATGGTCGTCTGTGACCTCACCTACAACCCGCGGGAAACAGTGCTGTTAAAGACAGCGAAGAATGTGGGAGCAGCCACCCTCGAAGGCACCGGCATGCTTTTGCACCAGGGTGCCAGTGCGTATGAACTGTGGACGGGAAAAGACGCGCCGGTGGAAGTGATGCGTGAGGCGCTGATGGATGCACTCGAACAACGCGAGCAGATTGCAAGGTGACGCGGCGGGGTGAAGCTCACCCCCGCAAATTTGCGCAGTACGCAGAGAGTCGAGTGCTTCAGCATCGGCGCCGCTCGCGGGCTGTGCATTTGACGCATTGCGGTGAATAAAATATAATGAACATCCTCTGGAATGTCCGAAATTTCTGAGCGAGGTGCCATCTGCATGAGACGCACCAGGCGCAAGATGATCGGTCAAATGCTTGTCGAAAAAGGGCTTATCACCAGCGAACAGCTCGACGAAGCGCTGGAGATGCAGCACGATAGCACGCAGATGCTCGGGCAGATCCTCATTGATCTTGGCCACATTCAAAAAGAGCCCCTCTACGAAACCCTCGCCGAACAGATGAATGTCGAGTTCATCGATGTGCGAAGCGCTCCTGTAGAAGAAAAGACGGCCCTTCTGCTGGACAGAAAAACGGCGAAGGAAAATCAGGCCCTTCCCGTCGGCCGCGGTGATGGGACGATCCGTGTCGCCATGGCCGACCCTCAGGACGTACTGGCGATGGATGATCTGAAAATGATGCTGCAGGTCACCATTGAGGCGCTGCTGGCCGATCCTGATGATCTCGACAAAAAGATTGACGAGGTCTATAAGGGTGGTGGCGGCGGAGCTGCTGCCCGACAGCAGCAGGCCTCTTCCGGCGGGGACGGGGGAGACATGATGGACGTCTCCGACCTCACCGAGTCCATGAAAGACGAGGAAGCCCTGGGGGTTACTGAAGAACCGGACGTGGATGAAAGCCGCGTGGAGATGGACCGCATCGCCGACATCACCGACGAAGCGCCGGTTATCCGCCTGACCAAGGTGATCATCTCCCGGGCCATCGATGAGCGGGCGAGTGATATTCACGTCGAACCTTATCAGGACCGCGTTCGTGTCAGGTATCGCATTGACGGCGTATTGCACGAGGTTATGCCGCTGCCGAAGTTCGTTCACGCCCCCCTCGTCTCGCGTTTGAAGATTATGTCTAACATGAATATCGCTGAACGCCGTGTCCCGCAGGACGGGCGTATTCACGTCCGCCACAGTGGGCGTGACTATGACCTGCGTGCCTCCGTCATTCCCACAACCCTCGGCGAGAAGTTTGTCATGCGGATTTTGGACAAAAGCTCCATCCAGATGGGCCTGGAGAAACTTGGCCTGTCGGAGGAGATGCTCGGGCGGCTTGAAAAGCTGTTCACCCAGCCCAACGGAATGCTGCTGTCAACGGGCCCGACGGGCTCAGGGAAGACCACCACGCAATACTGTATTCTCAATCGTATTAATACTGTTGACCGCAATATCATCACTATCGAGGACCCCGTCGAGTATGAGCTCGATGGTCTCTCACAGGTGCACGTGAACCGGAAGGCCGGCCTGACCTTCGCTATAGCTTTGAAGTACTTTCTGCGCCAGGACCCGGATATCATCCTCGTCGGTGAAATCCGTGACCTTGAGACCTCCGAAATCGCCATCCAGTCCGCTCTCACCGGCCACCTTGTGCTTTCAACACTTCACACCAACGATGCTCCCTCAACTGTCACCCGGATGGTTGACATGGGCGTGGAGCCATTCCTGATCGCCTCTTCGGTTATCGGCTCGATGTCACAGCGCCTGGCGCGGAAGATCTGTGATAACTGTAAGGAACCGTATGATCCGCCACGCGACCTGCTGCTGGCATTCGGCTTTGATCCGGACGACCCGGAAAACCAGGACGTCACCTTCTACCATGGAGTCGGCTGCGATTCCTGCCGGCAGACCGGGTACTCGGGGCGTATAGGTGTCTTTGAGCTGATGGAGATGAACCAGGAGATCGGTGAACTGGTTGTCAAGCGCGCCTCCGCCGGACAGGTGAAAGAGGCGGCGCTGGCAAGCGGCATGATCACGCTCGGACAGGACGGGTTTGAAAAGGTCCTTCAGGGCGTCACGACAGTGGAAGAGCTTTCGCGCGTGGTCTTTACTGCTGGTGCAGCCTAAAAGCCGCGCTTTTCGCCGCCACAACCGGGAATATACAATGTTTTGATTGGAAAGGACGCTTCCGTATGGACGGCCAGCAGGCTTCAGTCAATTCTCAACAGAGAACGCGTAAGAAAAAGGGTGGGGGAAAGCCCCAGCTTAACGAAATCAAGGATGTTCATCTTGACGAGCTTCTGGAAATCGTGGTACGCAACGATGCGTCAGACCTTCACGTTTGTGAGGGCCTGCCGCCCGTGCTGCGTATTGATGGGGAATTGAAGCAGGCGCGGTACAAGGCGTTTGATGAACAAACAGTGCAGCGCTGCATATACGATATTCTCACGGACGAGCAGATCCAGCGGTTTGAAACCGAGATGGAGCTCGACTGTTCGTACGCTCTGCGTGAGATCGCGCGCTTCCGTGTCAATATTTATCGCGACAGGGGAAACGTTGCGGGAGCGTTCCGGCTGATCCCCCGTGTAATCCCAACCATCCGTGAGCTCGGGCTGCCACTGGTTTTTGAAGACCTGGCCCGACGTCCCCGCGGACTGATGCTGGTCACCGGGCCCACCGGGTCCGGCAAATCCACCTCTCTGGCCGCTGTCATTGACCAGATCAACCGTGAAAGAGCCGAGCACATCATCACCATCGAAGACCCGATCGAGTACCTGCATGAGCACAAGAAGTCGATCATCAACCAGCGGGAGCTCGGGCAGGACACTCACAGCTTCAACAACGCGCTGCGTTCGGCCCTGCGTGAGGACCCGGACGTTCTTCTCGTCGGTGAGATGCGCGACCTTGAGACCATCAAGCTGGCCATCACCTGTGCGGAAACCGGCCACCTGGTCATGGCCACCCTGCACACCAACAGCGCCGCAGAGTCCGTTGATCGCATGATTGACGTTTTTCCCGCCCAGGAGCAGGAACAGATTCGCGTCCAGCTTTCGAACAACCTGGTGGCTATCGCCTCACAGCAGCTTCTGCCACGTGCCGGTGAACCCGGCCGGGTAGCGGCTATCGAGATTATGGTCGCCACCGCCGCCATCAGAAACCTGATCCGTGAGAACAAGGCTCACCAGATCACCTCGGTCCTACAGACAAGTGCCGAGGTGGGTATGCAGACCATGGACCAGGCGCTTGCAGACCTGTTCAAGCAGAGTCTGATCACCTATGAGGTCGGCAAGCAGCGGTCACAGAATCCACAGGAATTCGAGAAGCTCACCCAGGACCAGGGATAAGCCTGGAAGCATTCGTTGACACTTATTGTTCCACAAATCTAAATCGCGACAAGGGGCATTATCATGCCAACCTTTGCCTATACGGCGCGTGATGAAACCGGGAAAGTTATCGAAGAAACCGCCGATGCCAATAGCAAGGATAACCTGCTGAGTGAGCTCCGGGACCGGGGCCTCAACGTCGAGAGCATCGAAGAGCAAAAAGCACCCTCTGCGGCAAAGAAAAAAGCCAAAAAGATCGGACAGATCAAGCTCTTCAAGGGAAAGGTCGGCCTCAAGGACTTTTCGATGTTCTGCCGGCAGTTTGCCACCATGATTAACGCCGGGGTATCGCTGGTTCGCTGTCTCGACGTGCTGGAGCAGCAGACCTCCAGTGCGCGGCTCAAAGAGGTTATCCGGGATTTGACCATGGAAATCCAGGGTGGCGCAACCCTTTCGCGGGCGATGACCAAACATCCACGAACCTTTTCAAACCTCGCGGTGGGTCTGATCCGTGCGGGTGAGGTCGGCGGCGTTCTTGATGAAACGCTCGAGCGGCTCGCGGGATTTACCGAGGCCGACATGGAGCTGCGGCGCAAGGTCAAATCCGCCATGACCTACCCCGTCATCGTTATGATCATGGCCATCGGAATCGTCATTTTCCTGATGACATTCATCATGCCGAAGTTTATGGACCTGTTTTTAGAGCTCGGTATGGAGGAGTCAGACTTCCCGGCCCCGACACGCTTTTTGATGGGTGTGTCAGACTTTCTTGTCAGCAAGTGGTATATCATCATCGGTCTCATCGTCGGTCTGGTCATTGTCATCAACCGTATCAAGGCCACCAAGACCGGCCGCCGCTACTACGACATCATGACGCTGAAGTTGCCGGTTTTCGGGCCATTGAACCATAAGATCGCCATCGCGCGGTTCTCCCGGACGCTTGCAACACTGCTGTCGAGTGGCGTTCCGATTCTGCAGGCGATGGAAACGGTTGCGGGCACGGTTGATAACGCCGTCATTTCAGATGCGATTCTCATGTCGCGAGCGAGTATCCGGGAGGGTGATACAATCTCGGATCCGCTTGCCGATTCTCAACATTTCCCGCCGATGGTCGTGCAGATGATCTCCATCGGTGAGGAGACGGGGCAGCTTGACTCGATGCTTGTGAAGGTGGCAGAGTTTTATGAGGGCGAGGTTGACGCTGCGCTCGAAAGTCTCACGGCCGCCCTGGAGCCGGTTCTCATCGTGTTCCTCGGCGGTGTTGTCGGCTTCATTGCCGTGTCGATGTTCCTGCCGCTGATCGGTATTATCGGCGAGCTGTCGCAATGACGCAGCCGCAAAAGGTGCAGCTCGACTGCAGGTGAGCAGCCTGGTCAATGAAACGTCTTGAGAAACCGGCGGGAGTGCCCGGGCCCGGACCGGGGGGCATCGCGTCGTTTCTCTTTTATGATCGGTCCCGGGAGATTCGCGGATGCCAGTATCATGGCCAATAACGGTTGCCGTTTTTGTGGTCGGACTGGCTATCGGCAGCTTCCTGAATGTGGTGATATACCGGCTGCCCCGTTGCGAGTCAATCGTCCGCTCGCGGTCGCGCTGTCTGAGTTGTGGGACGCGCCTGGGCATACTCGACCTCATCCCCGTCCTTTCCTATATCGTCTCCGGCGGGAAATGTCGGCACTGCGGTCGCCCCTACAGCCCCCGCTATATGATCGTGGAACTGATGACCGGCGTCCTTGCGGTGGCCTCGCTCTTTATTATCGGCCCCAATCTCTATGCGGCCACCGTGTTTATCCTCTCCTGCATGCTCATCGTCATTTTCTTCATTGACATCGACTGGCTCATCATCCCTGACGAGCTGGTGGCGGGGATGATCGTCATCGGGCTTGCACTGAATGCGGTGGCGATTTCTCGCGCGGAAACAGGAAGTCTGGTGCACTTTCGCGAACAACTCGGATATGCAACCACCCATACGGTTCCGCTGCCGAGCGGAATCGTGGGGATGCTGGTGGGCGCTGCGCTGTTTTATGCAGTCGGCTGGACGTTTGAGCGTATTTTGAACAAACCGAGCCTGGGCGGCGGTGATGTGAAGCTGGCGGCGGCCATGGGCGCGATACTCGGTCCGGGATACCAGTTTCTATCGTTCTTTTTGTACGCGGTTTTCGCCGGGGCGATCATCGGCCTGGTTATGCTGGCGGTAACAGCGAAGAGCGAGCGACAGTCGTACATCCCGTTTGGCCCGATGCTGGCTGCGTCCGGCATCGCGATGCTGCTTTTCCCGCAGGAATTAACCGGCTTTGTCATCGGCATCTATAGCTGACAGAAAAATACCGGGCGTCACATCGGACAAAAGCCCCTGTCCTGGGAGGGATAGACGCGTTTTGCTATATCCTTCTTCCGGCTGTGGTCTCTTCCCGTCCGTGACCCACCCGCGGTCATACAGCAACCGCTCACAGGCCCATGCGATTGAAGAATGAAATGGCTAACCGCAAATACGTTTGAGTATTTCAGAATGAGGGTAGAAATTGAACGTCGGCGGCTCCACCCGATGCACGAAATCGACCGCGATTGGTGCCGCCGTACAATTTTGCCCGAAATGCAAGCAGGGAGCAATGGATATGAGCACACGGAAAATGCAATTTGGTTTCACACTGGTCGAAATGCTTGTCGTCATTGCCATGATCGCGGTGTTGATGGGCATCTTATTTCCCGTTTTTAACCGCGTGCGTGAAACGGCCCGGCAGACGAAATGCCAGGGTAATCTCTCGCAGCTCGCCATTGCGATGAAGAAATACCGTTCAGATGAGGGCCTGTATCCACCGGCCCCGCGCTACGACGAAACCGCCGGAGTGTACGTGGGTGGTTTTTCTGCACTCTTCCCGGACTACGTTGATGATACCAGCCTGTTCATCTGCCCGGACGACCGGACGATTGACGGGATCGAGGACGCCGCCCGCGAGCGTCTGTACTGCAGCTACAACGGGAAAGTGTCCGGCGCGGATCCGGAAGATGAAGGGACCTGGCACTTTGATACCGGCAGCTTCACGCATATCGAAACGGGTGCCGAGATGAGCGACCGCCCCACCCGGTGGTATAACTATTACGGCTACACCAATTCCGGTGTTGACCCGTACAACGCCGTTGAGGGCGATGCCGCTCAATATCCCTACGCCACATCGGTACCTGCCTGGCTGACGGACCGCGGCTACAAATACCGGCAATATCCGCGGCTCATGAACCGCCACGCGCCCGATTTTACCATCCTCACTCACTGCACACACCACCGCGCGTTCACGGGCGAAGACAGCGAGCAGATCGACATCAACGTTTATCTCAACGGTAAAACCGAGCGGGTCAATCGCCAGGCCTGGCAGGCTCATGACAGCACAGATGTCTCGAAGTTCGTGAAGCAGTACCAGTGATCATCTGCCCGATGTGATCGCGTTCATGATGCGGATCACAAACACACAGGGCGGTGCCACGCAGAGACAGTGGAGGCCGTGATGAAGATAGGACTGGCATACCGAAAACCGACAATGCGCTCCAGGGGTATGACGCTGGTGGAGCTTTTGGTCGCAATGGTCGTGCTGCTGGTGGGGATCTGGACCATCGCCGCGGGCTTTCCGAAGCTCGTGCAGAGCATCCACACCGAGGAGCAGAAGACCGAGATGGCCAGATTCGCCGAGCGCAATATGCAGCGCCTGCACAGCGAGCAGGGTGCTTTGCCACAGGCGATCACCGGCGGGCCGACCATTAACCCATATTCCGAGCCTGAAGATCTTTCGGATCCGAACCGACCGCCCAACGCCATGGAGAACGTCCGGCGCGTGGTCGGCGAGTCATTCCGCATTCCCGGCGCCCAGCCGACCGCTGACAGCCGCCGGAGCTTTTCGCCCTATGTCCTCAAGCAGGGCCCGGCAATGTGGGAAGAAGGCGGGGTTCAGACAACACACGTCTATATAAGAGTTCCTTTGACACAGCAGCGGCTCGACCCACGCGTCACCGGCAACACGATGCTTCCCAACAGCTACTACGTGGACGAGACCACCGGCGAGATCGTTGTGCCCGATACAGTGACCACCAGCGACGGACGCCTGAAGACCGCGTGGGACCTCGTAGAGGACGTCGGCGGAACCGACACTGTCACCGCCGAGCTGCTGGTCAACTACGCGTGGGCGGAAGATGTCGCCGCCAGCCGGCCGCCGATTCATTACGTACAGAACGAGCGTGCCGTTGTCGCCGATCATACGAGCGATCCGGGTCTTGTGGCTTTCAGCGTGCGAGCGGCGAATTTGACCAGTGGAGACCACCTTTTTGATCGCATCGTCGGTGGCAGGACAAGCGTGAGCGCTCTCATATATTTCCAGCGCGAAGAATTCGGCGACGACCTGCCCGACGGCCGCGGCAGATATGTGCAGGATAACGACTATGGGGTCCTGCTGAAGTTTCATCCCGAAGACGCCGGGCTGCAGGCCTGCGTGGACTACCACGTCCGTAGTGTGTATGACACCAACGGCGCAGAAACAGGCGTTGATGACGCCCTCCGGCGCTCTCGCCGCAAGCTTTTGATGATGGAAGACCATGTTATCAACAGCGAAACCACCCGGACCAATGAGGCCGGTGACCGGTTCACTGATGTGAAGCTGATGGGCGGCAATATCAATACCGAAGTGCCCACATTCGAATATCAGCTCGAACATGAGGGCGGCACACACGAGACGCTGTCGGATCTGAGCCTCGGTGACACGCACGTTCTGGCGGTGGATTTGACCACCGGTGAACGGTATGCGGACTGGTTGAATCTGCAACTGGTCAACACAGACCTGCAGCCGGCGCTGGAGGAAGGCTACAAGGACGGGATTGTCTGTTTGCCGATCGGAAGCGGCTACGACTACGTCGGCCATACGCTGCGGTTCTATTACTCGACACTCGACCACCACAACATCCAGGTGCAAAAGCCGCCCCGCACGATGGTGGACCTGCCGACCGCACGAGCCTACACGGCGGACTTTTCGCCCAACGGCGTGGACTACAGCGATGTTGTGAATTATCGTACCTATGAAGTGGTGCGCGAAATTAGCGCAATCACCGACATGGATCGCATCAGGCTGGAGTTCAAGGGCCTGGTTGACACCGGCGGAGGGCCCGAGGTAGTAGAAGCTGTCAACAGCCGGGGCTTTACACTGTCGGTGGATTATATATGGTACGACATTGATGACAATCCGCACTTCGTGTACGGTGAAATGCACAAAGTTCCACCCGAAACCTCCCGTATAACGCTGGAGAACCTGTCATATCACCGCAGTGATGCCAGCATATCTGCCGAAATACTGGCGGTGCGTGGTGTGTCCTCGCGGTCAATCGTGTGGTGGCAGGGTAGCGGGGGCGATCTACGGAATGTTGCACTGGATTCATACACGCTGCAGAATCCACTCAGCATTGTACAGAGGGCGCGCTGAGAGGTACAGGAATAGAATGAATGACACGCACCGAAAAAATCGCGGATTTACGCTGGTTGAACTGCTGGTTGTCATTGGGATCGCTGTCATACTGATGGGTATCATGGTCTCCATCGGTCGCAGCCTCCGTGAGGGAAATGCGGCGACGAGCTGCCAGGCACAGCTTCAGCACATAGGCACGGCCCTCCGGACGTACTTCCTCGATGAAGGTGGCGTACCCCCCTATACGATTCCGGGGACGGTTGACAGCCCGAGCTATGACCACGAAATCGATCTGTCAGCCGAGCGCGGGCTTTTGGGCCTGTACGATCTGGGGTATATTGGATCTGAAGAGACGTTTCATTGCCCGCGTGATGTGGAAGCAGAAAAAGGCACGCCCGAGTACTTTTACAGCTATCTTGACAAAGATCCGGCGGCAAAAGCGGATTATGAGGGCACCGAGATCGGGTTGAACCGGTATAAGTACATGCCCCACCGATGGGTGCTGCCGGACGACGAAGATTTTGCGGACCGCCGACGGCAGCTTGACATATACGCCACTGAAACGGTGGATGTTGGGGGCAATGATGTGCTGATTGTCGGGCCGACGGGCGGAGTGATGCCTGACGACACCACAATCATCACATGGTGCGATGCGCACGCCGAATCACATGTCCAGAACGGTGTCGGCCAGTATATCGTCCTCTTCTGGGACGGATCGGTCCGCCAGATGGATGCCCCCCTGTTTCGAGATGAGGAGCTTGAGCCGCCGGCTGCGTGGCAGGTCGAACCAGGAGATATTGCACATTAAGATGGCAACAGATCACAAACGCGTGGAGCTGAACAATTGCCGAATAGGGCTAGCACTTCTATGAAACTTGCAGCGAAGCGGCAAAAAAATATAAGACCTGTAACGAAAGCGCGACAGATCGCCGGCCTCCGAAGGTTTGGTGAAACAAACCGGGGCTTCACGCTTGTGGAGGTTCTGGTGGTGCTGTCGATTCTCGTGCTGCTGTTTGCCCTGCTGTTTGCACCGATGATGATCGGGCTGGACATGGCCGCAGACGCCAGGTCGCAGACCAAGATGCAGGATTCGGTGCGCATGGCCATGGAGCAGGCCCGCCGCGAGCTGTCCAACGCCGTGTACGTCTATCCCAATCCGACCGTGCTGCTTGCCGGCGATGACGAAACCCTTGGCACCGCCGACGACCGCGTTGTGACCGATTATTCGCAGATTATAATGGTTCCGGCAGCCCGTGACGACGACAGCGGACAGCTTCTCACACCGCTGCAGCCCCGGACCTATGCGGACGGGACCCTTCGGGCAACCAGGTTTTTGGTGAAGCTTGTCGATCCCACACAGCCGTACGGTATCGACAACCCCTTCGCGCTGTACCGGCAGGAGGGCATGTATCTGTGGGATCCGGTGGAGGCGGAATATGTCTTTGGCTCTGAGGATTCAACCGGAACCTTCCAGGCCGGTGTGCCGGACGTACAGAACGTGATGACCGCAGTCAGGGGCACGGATATTCCGGCCACCAGCACGGTCTGCACGGCCTGTGGCGCACAGACGATCGGGTATGTCTCACAGTGTCCGGCCGACTGCGGAGCGACGTCGGACCAGCTCCACTACCTGCACCGGGATGTACGTTTTGGACCGGAGCGGATCACCGGCGAAACACTGGACGCCTCCGAGCACAACACCCTTTACACCGCCCAACACGGCAACTGGGTGGGGCTGGGCGACAGCCAGGACGGCAATTTGATCCTTTCGGCTTCAGCATTGAGCAACCTGCGCACACAGCTTCAGCCCCGAATCAGGGCCTACCGTTACGATGGCGCAGCGGGCGCCTACGACGACCTCGCCCTCGACAGCGCGACGGCGACCCGGTCGGACATCAACCTGCGCCTGCAGCCACGCCGCGGCAATATCAGGATCGGTGCCTGGGAGTTTGTGAAAATCACCGTGGATCCCGGCGACCTCGGTTCCGGCGGGCTGGCAGCCAACGCGATGGAGTTTTATGACCTGACCGTCACCGACGTTCCGGACCAGGCCGGCCAGACCGAGACCAGCGATTCCTGGGACAGCAGCGGCTCCGGCACACGAACTACCAGCGTCGAGCCGATCTATCCCTCCGCCCCTGAATCGTGGCAGGACCCAAAGATGCCCGTGGCATACGGAATTTATCCGGAACATGTGGATGGCACCAGCAGCGACAAGCCGGCAAAGATCGTGCCTGGCAGCCTCCATGTGCGGATGGTTTATACACCGTCCGGCACGAGCCAGCGCTACCGCGACTTCACGAGCACCGATGTCGCCGACCAGGAAGACATCGGACGGCTTCAGTACTCCCTGTATATGGCCACCGACCAGACCGGAGCGGAATTGCGCTTCAACCGGTGGTATCCACCGACACCGGAAATGTTTCGCAACAACGCCGGGGTCGTGGATCTCGACTCATTCGAAATATATATATGGTATTACTACCGGCGCAACTTTGACCCGGCCACCGCGCAGGACGACATCATTGTTGCGGATTATTCGACAAATGAGATCATCAACGTCAATATCACGCTGTCGCAATATGAGGATCCCGTGCCGTACACACCGGGCACACAGGCGCGTATTGTCCCATCCGATGTGAGCGTGCCGAAGGTGACGATGCACGACCAGATCGAGGTACGCAACATCGGTCGATGAACCCGGTTGGCGGCACGATGATTCGTTGAAGTAGTATTCGGAGGTTGAGTATGCGTCCAGCCGAGAGACCCACAAAAAGCAGGCGAGCAGGCGGCCGCCGTGGACAGGCGCTGCTTATCGCGGTGCTTTTGATGACGGCGATACTTCTGGTGGGGATTCTGTTTGTCGCCCTGGTCGCCCGCAACCAGGAGCAGTCAGAACGTCACGTTGATGTTGTGACGGCCCAGGCGCTTGCGGAAGCCGGGGTCCGATGGACGGATCGTATGCTCGAAACCAGCCCCCTCGGCGCTGACTGGCGGCCGAAGTTTGTCCCCTACGATCCCGACGTTTACGATACCGAAGATCCCTCCACCTGGCCCAACCCGCCGGCGATGTACCAGGACGGAACGGCCGATCCGGGCTTCTGGGGGCCCGATGGAATCGAAGGCAGTGACGACGATTACTACAGCGACTTCGACGTCCTCCGGGGCTGGCATCCCGTAAGGGCCGGTTCTGTAAGCGACCCGGGAGGCTTCATCAGGCGCGGGTTCATTCGCTATCCCGATCCCCGCGGAGATGTGAGTGTCGCCAGCGCACCCAGTCTCGTCGGTTTCGGCAGGCAGGGAGGGTATCTGCTGCTTCGCGTGACGTATGATCCGGATCCTCCCTATGAGCCGGGCGACACACACGAGCAGAAAAACCTCAGCAACTGCATCCAGATCGAGTCGATCGGACGCGTGAGTGACACCAGCACCGTCTTCCGCCGTCTCGTGGCGTATAAGCCGATCGGACTGACCGACCATCTGCGGTGGGTCACCAACAGCACGCGCTCGGTCAACCGGGCTTATCTGGGCCTGCGTCCCTATGCGGACATGGACCGCAGCAACGTTCTGGAGATCGGCGAATATCTCAAATCGCCCTTCGACGGGCCGGTCCGCGCCGATGCCCAGTTGTATCTGCTCGGCAACGAGGTCACCGAAGGCGGCAGTGATGTCCCCTCGACGGAGTTTCTGCTGCGCACGGAGCCCGGCGAAGATGACGATCCCAACGGCGGTGGGTATCTGCGAGATGATGCGATTGAGGCGACCGGCGGCATCTATCTGCTCGATGATAATGCTGACGGCGTCGGAGTGAGTATCAATGGGACGCCCGAGGACACCATCTCGAGCTATATCGGTCCAGACCAGAGCTCGGGCATCACGGGCGTTTATACCGGCACGACGGATATCCCCCGGATTGACGCACCCGACATCAACGCTGCCGACCCGACAACCGACCTCACGCGCTACCGGGAGCTGACACGCAATTCCGGTGTCACGGTGCGCAATTCCGACGGTGAGATCATAAACACCGGCGAGCTCGGGTTCGGCAATGGTATCTACATCGACAATTTCTCCGACATCCAGTACCGGCAGGTGGACGGAACGGGTAATCTCACACAGCTTGTCCAGGACTGGCGGAATCCCGAGCGCGGAGCCAGCTCTTTCAGCGGTGACAGCGGCTGGAACGCCATGGGAACGACCTATTCACCACCGGCGGTTGAAATCGAGTTCTTCCCCAGCCGCCAGGCGGCCCTGCAGACGTGCAGCCAGCAAAGCGCCTCAGAAGACGCCCCGACCGACCCGGGCGTTCTGTGGTGGCCGAATCATGACAACAATCCCGACTACGACCCCTGGCCGTGCATCAAGATCACCCGCCACGATAAGCGCTGGGGCCTGCCCATACCTGCATCGGGTGACGTGTCCAATGTCGGCAAAGACTCCGGCGAAAACGTCATCGTGATGGACTTCCCGGAATTTCCCAACCAGGTGATATTCGCGGAGGGCAATGTGCGGGTCAAGGGTGTGCTTCCGCCCGCCGCCCGCGAGGACGGTGACGCCAACGGCAACGGAATCGCCAATGAGCTCATCCGCGACTACAACCTCACCATCGTTTCCAATGCCAGCATATATATTGACGGGCAGATCCTGTCGCCGCAGGACGTGCACGGGCGGTATGATTACATCAACAATACCGGGCCGACGGTGGGGCGCGATGAATGGGATACAGACGTCGCCCTGCTGGCGCGCGACTTCGTGTGCCTCAACCCGACCCAGCTTGTGCCGCAGTTGACCTCCGGTATGGTCCCGGCGGCGCTGGACGAGGAATTCAACGCCGACGCCGGCCGTCACTGGGAACTGTCACCTGATGCCGGAGGCACAGCGTACAGCCGCTGGCAGCTTGGTGAGGACCTCCCCGCCGACGTGAGACTGCATCTGACGGCCCTGCAGACCGGCGGCGATCCGGGGCCGGCGGGAATGGCCGTGACGCTGGACGATTTGACTGATGCAAATAATCCGTCCGGTCTGAACTTCGGCAACCCGGTGGACCCATACTGCTTTATCTTCGCTCCTGAGGGAGCGCTTTTGTGGGGTTCGATTCCCTCACCGACCGGCTACTGCTCAAACGCCATCGCACCGGACTGGCAGCCACCGGCAAGTGTGGAGCCCTACACCTTCGCGGATCCGAACGTGCCCTGGAATATCACGCCCTATGTGTCCACAGCGGCCGGGGACAAATCGGCGCTGGGTATGTTCCATCGGGACCCGCAACTGGGCACGGGTGCCACGGAGTACTGGCTGAAGAAGTTTAAGCTCGAGGAGATGCAGGAGGTTGCCAGCGGCGTCTGGCGGCCGCGAGGTGCCATTAACGCCAAAGTCAATGCCCTGATATACGCCCAGCGTGGAAGCTGGTTTGTCATCCCGGGTGCGTACTTCGACGCCAACGCCCGGGCCATGGACTATGACGGAGACGGGACCATCCAGGCCGACGAGAGATTGTGGGCCACCCGGATGCTCCGTTACAACTACCGTATCACTGTGCGGGGGTGTATCACCGAAGACCACACCGCCAATGTCGAGGATGTGGCGGACTGGAACAACAAATGGGCTTTCCCGATATACAGCGACGGTTCCACGCTTGGCTGGGGCACCATCGAGTATGAATTCGATGACCGCCTGCGGGTGCCGAGAGACCAGGGTATCACGAGTCTGAGCGGAGACGTGCGGTCAACAACCCAGCGCATATCTTCTCCACAGGCCAACCTGCCGAAACTGCCACTGCTCCCGGTCAGCGACTCGCTGCTCTATTATGGAGAAGTTCACTAAAGCAGACCGGTCGCCATCTGTGCCTGCCATCAGCCGCATGTATCGTGGAGGTCGATTGAAAAATGCGGGTAGCCACGAAGCACCTGCTTTGCACAATAGCCATCATCGCCATTGCATCCAGCTGCGCGATCGGAGCCGACGTGGCCGAACGGTACACGGCAACGGCCCGGAGCTTCGACGTGTGTGCTCTGAGTGTCAGCGGCACGGGTGTCAATGCCCACCCGATGATCTTTGAGGCCCTGCGGCGCTTCCCCGACAAGCCGGCGGGGTGGGAGTTTAACAATCCACTGGCTCCCCCGCAGGTTGCCAACGGCCTTGTGATCACCAAGGCCGATCCCGAATACTGGACGGTTCCTCTGACCTCTCAAAATGCAGCCCGCCTGGTGGGTATGGACCTGCTGTACATCTCCCAGGCAGGCCTCAATCTCACTGCCACCGCTCATCGTGACGCGCTCATCAAGGCAGTTCGTAACGGGGCCGTGCTGTGGGTTGACCAGGCGCACATCGGCTCCGGCGGTTCAGGTACGAGTGTCAGCGCATTTGCGCCACCCGGGCCGGATAACTATGTGAGCGGCGAGACCCCGCCTCCGTTCACCTTCGGCGATTCCGGTGGCGGCAATATCCGCAGCGCCTGGGACAACAACCACTGGCTGCTGCAATACCCCTTCCGCATCGACCACCAGGAGCTGCAGTACCTCGGACGTCTTCATGACGACACCGGCGGACGTCTGCTGGAGGCAATCAGCTTTGACCCGTCGGTAGCCGAATATTTCAGCGGTGTGCTCAGCGATGACACTGATGGCGACGGTGTCGGTGATACCATCAGTGCCGCTGTCGCCCCGCTCGGCGCCGGCGCGATTGTTGTCACCGCCGGAGAGATAGGCTATGCCCTGGAGGAATGGGCGAACCTCTTCGACCCCTCACATCCGGCATTTCCCACCACCGGTCACTGGTGGAGCGCCGACCGGCTTCGCTATCCCTCGCATCGTCATCTGCCCGACTTCAAGTTTGCCTGCAACCTGCTGGCCGCCGCCGGTGACTGGAGCCAGGCCCGCCAGAATGCCTACGCAGCGGCCAAAAGCCCCAGTGAGGTGAAGCCGCCGCTGCAGATCGACTGGCAGTTCCCCGACCGCTTTGAGAGTGCAGATTTCAACAGGATCGGGCCCGTGGTCGGCAACCCGGTGTATTCAGGCGGTATGGTTTTTGTGATGTCGCTGCCCAAGCAGACCGGTGACAGTGGCGGCGAGGCGCCCGCATACCTGATGTGCTTTGATGCCGACCCGGCACAGGACCTCGACGGCGACGGCCGGGCCGATGACGGAGTGCTCGATTATTCGGCCGGCACCTCCTACGACCTGGTGTGGCGGGTTTCTCTCGGAAATATGACACCGCGATATTCCTCGCCGACCGTGGCGACGATCCCCTCCCTTGCGGATGGACGTCCGCTTCAGGTCGTCCTGGTGAGCCTGGTGGATCCCGGGGGAGGTAATGCGGGCCAACTGCGCTGTTACAATGCAACCATTGATCCGGCGACCCTGGATTATGTCGCAGATGCGACGGGACTTCCGGCTCCATACTACACCCCCGGCGACCACATCTGGTCGTACGGAATTGATGCCTACGACGCCGGCGGTTCTGCAAACGCCGAGGTCGTTGCACTGTCCACGCCCGTGGTCTCTGGAAATTACGCCTACGTGCTGGCCACCGAGTTTGATGATGACGTGGACGGCGACAGCGGCACCACCTCCGTCGATGACACGTATGGCCGCGCCCATGCTGTGCAGATTGATCACCGGTGGGATGCTGACGCACATGGCGGCACCTGGCAGATGCCGGACCCGACAGCCGACCCGGCGAATGACGGAAATGATGACCCGTCGCTTCCGGAACCGGCCGGTCTGTTCCCACCGTTTCACAACCCGCAGTGGGTGGCGGGGCTTGCACCATACAATGCTGATCCGGATTCATCAGCCGCCCGGCCAATGCTCCCGCCCGCCCGCGGATGTGTGCCTGTCGTC
>JAWODS010000192.1:0-4183 GCA_046483205.1 Armatimonadota bacterium
CCTCCGCGAGCCCGCACAGGTCACCTTCACCATCAGCGATATCCCCGACCTTCCGGAGGAGGCCTGGGAGATGATTGACTACGGGCCGGTGCCGATGAAGGACGGGAAAATCACCAATACCTTCGAGCCGTTCGGAGTCCGTGCGTACCGGATTACTCCGGACTAATCAGCCCTGCACACCCTGTGGCACGGTGGCTCTGCATGAAAAAACCCGGAGACGTCGGTGTCTCCGGGATTGCCTGGTCATTCCTGGAGCTTCTGTTCTGCTATTTCTTCTCCAGCGCCGCCTCGTACAGCTCCTCGTAGCGGCGGGCGGAGGCGTCCCATGAAAAATCGCTGTTGAAGGCGTTCTGCACGAGTTCGTTCCACTGCTGTGGATCATCGTAGGCTTTCAGAGCCCGGTTGATGGCGCCCTTGAGAGCCTTCGAGCTGTACTTCTCGAAGACGAAGCCGTTGGGAGTATCGCCCTTCTCGGTGATCGAATCGGCCAGCCCCCCCGTCCGGCGGACGATGGGGATGGTGCCGTATGCCAGGGCGATCATCTGGCCGAGGCCGCACGGCTCATACCGGCTGGGCATCAGGAACATGTCGGCGCCGGCATAGACTTCGTGAGCCACGGTCGCGGAGAACTCGATGCGGGCGGCGATGTTGTCATGCTTCGCGGCCGCGCGGGCGAACTCGGCCTCCAGGTCCGGTGAGCCGGTGCCTAAAAGCGCCACCTGGCAGTCATCCAGGTCATCCACAATCTCGGCGACCAGGTCAAGGCCCTTCTGCGCATCCAGCCGCGTCACCAGCCCGATAAGCGGGACATCCTCATCTTCGGGCAGCCCGAACTCCGACTGCAGATAGCTCTTGCAGATCGCTTTTCCGGACAGGTCGTCCTGATCGTACTGCGAGGCGATGGTGTCGTCGTTTTCCGGTGACCACACGTCGTAATCGATGCCGTTGAGAATCCCCCACACGTCCCTGCCGCGTTCCGCCACGAGGTCGTGGATCCCCGCGCCAATGGTGGGGTCTTTGATTTCCTGTGCATACCGCTCGCTGACGGTGTTAATCATGTCTCCGTACGAGAATCCCACACGGGCGAGATTGATGTGATCACCGGCGACACTCATCCGCGCGCGCCGGTCACCAAGGTCGAGTCCCGCCAGGTCGAGATGGTCGAGCGAGAAGGTCCCCTGGTAGGCGCCACCGACGTTGTGGGCGGTGAAGACCGTCGCGTGAGGCAGATCCCACATCCGGGTGTAGGCGGCTATCAGCGAGGTGTGCCAGTCGTTGAGATGCACCACGTCGGGTTCAAAGCCGATTGCTTCGGCGGCCTGCAGGGCGGCGCGGCAGAAAAACACCAGCCGCTCGAAGTTATCCGGGTAGGACGATCCCGGCGGGCCATAGACAAATTCGCGGTCAAAATAGGCGTTGTGTTCGATGAGATAAACGGGGACATCGCTGCCGGGAAGATAGGTCCGGTCCACCGCACAGCCTGTCTCCGAATCGGACATATACACCGGCACGGCGTCGGCGACGCGCTCGATCTCGTCGGCCGTCTCAACAGCCTGCCGGTATTTCGGCATGATCACCCGGATGTCAATATCCAGTTGTGAGAGTGCCTTGGGCAAAGACCCTGCAACATCAGCAAGGCCTCCGACCTTGGCAAAGGGTGCGACTTCGGCAGACGCCAGTAATACTTTCACCTGACAATCACCAGTTTCTCGTTTTGCGGGTTATATGAAAATGTGGTTAGAACCGTCAGACAGTCGGGCGTTAGAAATCGTTGTTTTCGGCCTCTTCGAGAATTACGCGGCTCGGTACGACGGTGATACCTCCGTCGGTCACCACGAAGCGTTTGCAGTCTTTTTGCCGGTCGAAGCCGATTTCCATCCCTGCGGGCACTTCGACCCCTTCACCGATGATTGCTTTCCGAATTCGTGCACCGGGGTTGATCTGCACCTGGTCCATCAGGATCGACTGCTGTACCTCGGCGTTGTCGATATAGACGTTGGGCGATAGGACTGTTTGGTTGACCGTCCCGCCGGTGACGATACTTCCCGGGGAGATAATGGAGTTGGTGATACAGGCGGTCTCGGTGCCACCGGTGATTTTCGCGGGCGGCGCGACAGGACGATATGTGTAGATCGGCCACGTCGGGTCGTACATATCCAGCATCGGCACGGGGCTCACCAGGTCCATGTGTGCCTCCCAGTAGCTTTCCAGGGTGCCGATGTCGCGCCAGTAATCGCGTTCGGCGCGGCCGGCGCTCTGAAACTGGTAGGCATAAATAGCCTCTTCGGCCTCCAGCATCGCCGGAATGATATCGTTGCCGAAATCGTGGGAGGTGTCGCGCCGGGCGTCCTGGGAGACGTAATGCGCCAGCTTTTCGGTGTCCCAGATATACACGGCCATGTTAATCAGCGATTTGTCCGGGTCATCGGGCATCGGCGGCGGGTCGTCCGGCTTTTCGATGAAGTCAATCACACGCCCGTCCGATTCGGTGTTCATTACCCCGAACTGTTTGCATTCTTCGCACGGCAGTGCCATACAGGCAATGGTCAGCGCCGCCCCGGTGCGCAGATGGTGGTGCAACATCAGGCTGTAATCCATCTGGTAGGCGTGATCGCCCGACAGAAGAACGACCTGCTCGGGCCGGTGGTCCTGCAGCAGCATCAAGTTCTGAAACACCGCGTCTGCAGTCCCCGCATACCACCGCTCGGCAAACACTCGCTGGGGCGGGATGAGGTCGATATACTCTCCGAGCTCATCACTCAAAAGCGGTGCCCAGCCCTTCCGGACGTGCCGGTTCAGAGAGCTGGACGCATACTGTGTGAGCAGGTGGATTCGCCGGAGCCCGGAGTTGATGCAGTTGGAGAGAGTAAAATCGATCATCCGGTACGAACCGGCGAAGCGGACAGCCGGCTTGGCCATGTTATTGGTCAGGGGGACAAGCCGCTGGCCCTGTCCACCCGCCAGAATCATCACCAGCGCTCCGCGGATCGTCTGCGACATGCTCTGCGTTCTGCTGGGGCTCTCTTCGCCCATCTTTCAGTCCGCGTCTCCGCTCTGTTCGGATTCGCCGGCTTCCTTTTCGACGGCCTCTGCCACGCGCTTTTTCAGCTCCGACAGATCGGCGGACTTAACAACATACGCCTCCGCCGCCCAGGTCATGAAGTCGTCCTTGTAGCTGGAATAGGCGGTGTTGAGTATCACGGGCAGGGTGTTGTCGATATCCAGCATCTTTCCGAGCGTCTCCACGCCATCCATGCCGGGCATGGCGATATCCAAAACGACGCAGTCAACATCATTGCTGCCCAGTATCTCCAGGGCCTCCTGACCACTGGCCGCCTCAAGCACCTCATAGCCCTGCTCGGTCAATTCCTCCTGGTACAGCAGGCGCTGGTTCGGATCATCTTCAACGACTAAAACAGTTGGCACACGGTCACTCTCCTTCCTGCTGACTCTCCCCGTCGGGTTCGAGGAGACCGGCCTCTTCGAGGCTCTCACAGTCAGTAGGGAATTCCAATATAAAGGTCGTACCGACATCTTTTTCGGACCGAACGTCAAGCTCGACACCGTGATCCTGCACAATCTTGCGGGTCAGGGCCAGGCCAAGCCCCATACCGGTAGGCTTGGTGGTAAAGAACGTATCAAATATCTGGTCAAGATGACTGTGGGGGATCCCATCACCCGTATCGGACACTTCACAAACGACGGCGGTGTCCTCCTCGTGGATGCGAATGCTGAGAGTGCCACCCTCCTCCATCGCTTCGATGGCGTTTCGTTCCAGATTGTCAAATACCTGGTGGATCTGCTCACCATCGACGTACACGCGATGCAGATCATCGGGGCATTCAACTTCGACTTCAATTTTGCGGGCGGCGTACTCCTCATCAACCATCTGAATGCTGTTATTGATGATCTCACAGAGGTTTCGCCATTCAAATTGAGGTTGCCTGGGATGAGAAAATGCGAGAAGACCGTCGAGAATATTCTCCAGGCGGCCGACTTCGTCATATATAATGCGGGAGTTGCGCTCGACCTTCTGCTCGTCATCGCTCTGGCGGATCATCATATTGGCAAACCCTCCGATGGTGCTGAGAGGGTTGCGAGACCGGACTTCTTCCCGGAGGAGTTCTACTGGCTCGTCGGCTGCGTCGAGCCGGGCTTCGCCGAGGACGGCGAAGAGGTCCGC
>JAWODS010000197.1:0-6038 GCA_046483205.1 Armatimonadota bacterium
ATCCAGCGCGATTTGACACTGGCGAACGGATTCCGCACGCTCCGTTTCTTCGATTGCAAAGAGCTGGTCGCCCTCCGGCAAAGGGGCATGCACGGAGTCGAGCGTGAGATCGTTGTGCTCCAGCAGTTTTCGTATCGCCGACCTCCCCGCCCTGGTGTCATATTCGGAATGCTCAACTTTGGCCCCGATGCAGACTGCTTCAAACCCTGCATCTCGCACCATCGGGATAACTTCGGAAAAGGGAATTTCGTAGTTAAATGACGTGCAGATCGCCGGTTTCATGCGCTTCAGTTCCTTTTGTACCAGGTTTATCTTTCAGCACCACACTGCTGGCAGCCGTATCAGAGGCCTGATGAAAACGTTACGTGGCCCGACCCGGCTTTTATGCTCTCAGTGCAGGGTGAAAGCGGAAAGCTTGCACTCCGGTCCGAGCATCTCCGGCCGAAAGTATTTCTTATGAGGCACTTTGGTCCATGATCCAGACAGGCGGCGGATGCTACCGTGTTCGAGGAGGCCCGATAATGACCTCGTCCAGGTCGTACCACTGGCCCTCAGTGACTGCGCCGCGCGGTGCCGCCCCGATGCGCATGCCCTCGAGCACGGTGACGTGGGGTTCAACTTCCCTGATCAGCCTCGCATCTATCTCAAGCTCATGCCAGTCCCCGTCATCTGCAAGCACATAATCGGTCACCCGTTCAGCATCACCGATCTGTGCCGCAGGACTGGCGGCCACCACGCATGTCGCCCCGCTGAATGCCCGCAGCCAGATCGCAACAGGAACTCCGCTGCCGACGCGATACCGGATGAATATTCTGGGATACTGCTCGATGTTCCAGTCTCGCGGGTGGATTTGCGTGGGGAGCCTCCCGCCGTCCTCAGGCGCATAGACGTGACGGTAGGCTTCTCCGGCGTCCTCGTCCACGATGTCCCTGTAGGCGGCCGGGAAGGGGCGGTAGCTTTTCCACAGCCACCATGCCGTCTCGTCATCAGGCTCCCAGGTGGTGTGCACCATGGGCTGCGATGGATCCCGCGGCTCGGCGACCACCACGTACCCGACGCCACGGTGCACCTGTCCCTGCCCGTCGGTCACCCGCACGCGGATTGGGTAATCGTACTCTTCCTCGTAGCTGTGGGTGAGTTCGGAGCCCCCAGCGACCGTCCCGTCGCCGAGCTGCCAGTGTATCTGCGCCGGTTCAAGCGCACCGTGGCAGATGGCACGGATGGCAACTTTCTCTCCCCGGCGTACCTCGAACGGCTCCACGACCACCTGAACGTTCGGTCGGCCCTCGTTTCCGTGCTCATACGCACCGACATCAGGTCCCCCGCCCGACCACGCCAGGCTCACTGCATCCCCCGCCTCCCAGGCGACCGAACGATCCAACGTGAGCGTCCCGGCCTCGTGATCAATCGCCGTCACGCGGGCCTGACGGTCGGGGCGGCCGACTGCTATGAGGTCTCCCTGCTCTCCGTCGATACCGTAGCCGTCGTAAAAGCACCACGTGTCCGCGACCGGCAATACCGTGCTTTCTCCCGAGCCCGTGGCGACCGTCAGGGGCATGGCCGCATCGCGCAGGGGGCTGTCGGCATTGAGAGCGTGATTGTAGATGGAGGGATCCACGAAGTCCGGCTCCACGTCCAGGTTGCCCTCAAAAGCATCGCTCTGGTTTGCCTCCTGCACGCTGAACTGGCCATCGGCATACGCGATGATTTCCTTCTGGCCGGGCCGATCACCGATGAACGCGTTGCAGATAACCGCGAGACTGTCGATCTCCCGGGGCACCCGCACCTGCGTCCAGCCGCCGAAACGGTCATTGCGGGAGAAAATGTTGTTGGCGAAGATTACGTCCTGCAGGCTGCTGGAGTTGCCGTTGATAAGGTGTCCGTTGTGGGCGTTGTCGTCAAAGACGTTGTGGTAGTAGCGTGCGTGTTCGGCCCTGACGACATTGAGGGGCCCGCCGTGGTTGCGAAAGACGCGGTTGTGTCGGAAGATGCCAGGGGTGGGCCAGTACTTCGCGTAGGAGCTGGCCGAACGTCCTCCGTTGTAGGCGTTGGAGACGATATTGTTCTCAAACAGAATGTGCTTTACTTCGCGCAGGGCGAAGTTGCGCCCCCATGCGGAGTGAAAGACGTTCCCCCGCAGCACGAAGTAGCTGTTGGAGCCATCCGGATAAAACTGCAATGGGCAGTGTCCGGTGCGAGTGATTGAGCACCCTTCGATGAGGACGTGGCTGCTTTCAGCGATGCGCGCCATATTCCCGCCGATATGCTCGCGGATGACGCTGTCAACGATGCGCACCTGCTCGCAGCGCTCGATCCTGAAAGGTAATCCTGAGGTTGCGTCCTCCATCAGGCAATCGGCGATGGTGAGGTATGATGCGTCCGTCGCCTGCAGCCAGCGACCGGACATCGGGTCGGGCTTCAGCCATAATCCCTCCAGCCGTACGTGCGAGGCCTCGTCAATCATCACTGCGAAGCCGCCCTCGCCGTCTGCAGTGAGACGTGCCGTGCGGCGTTCCGCGGCCCTGACGATCACGGGCGCTTCAGAGGAGGCCTGTGTGTTGATGGTTAAAGCGCCCGAATACTCGCCGGGCATCAGTATGATCGTGGTCCCCGGCGCGAGTGCTTCAGACGCCCGTTCGAGGCTGCGCCATGGAGCCTGCTCGGTCCCCGCGGTCGTGTCGTCGCCGTCGGGTGAGAGATAGTATGTGCCGGCGCAGGCTGTTGTCGCCACCATCATCAACCCAACCAGAAACGCTGACGCTCTCAGTGGCCGCATGTTTAATTCGCTCCTCAGGACACGATATCACGTCGAAATGCTGTCAGCGTACGTGCAACAGCCCTCCCACCTCCCGGCAGGAGGGCGCTCCAGGCGAGGTGGATTGCCTTCGTTACGGATAGAACCGCACGCCCTGGATGTCGTATTCCTGGCCGACATCCATGGTCTCCGGGTCGGGAGAACGGGCCCACTTGGCGTGCCCGTCACAGAAGGCGATGTTCACACCCTCGTTGTGACGCGGATCGAGGTAGCCAATGCTGCTGACCCCGGGATAGTACTCGACGACATCCCAGCCTTTGCCGCCCGAGCTACCATATTCCGCATGGGCCCACGAGTCCACAATCGCAAGTGTCTCCGCGGGGTACATGATCGCGGCCAGTTCAGCGCTGGAGATGCGGCGATTCAGGGCGTAATCGAATGGGTGAGTCCATCGCCCGTTCCATTTGAACGAGGTGGACGGGCAGACATAGACCTGGATATTCTTGACGTAGGGGTAGATGCTGACATACCACGGTCCGCGGTACTGCATGTAGGTGGGGTCCGGATACGGGAATGACTGGCCGTGATCGCGGCGCGTGGCTGGCAGTGTCTCATCGTAGTCCTGGGCGTACATCGAAATTGCCAGACCCAGCTGTTTCATGTTGCTGAGACAGCTCGTCTGCCGCGCCTTCTCCCGTGCCCGTGCAAATACCGGAAACAGGATCGCAGCCAGGATCGCGATGATTGCGATCACCACAAGCAACTCAATGAGTGTGAATCCACGTTTCATAAGACCACTCCTCCGCATCGTAGATATGATCTTCTACCATGTTATTCTTCATACAGGAATTGTTCCCTTGTTGAGAACCCCAAAAAGTTTCGCCACCGTGGCAGGTGCTGTGCGGTGTCGCTCTATGGGCACAGCGGCAGTCGGAAGAATACCTGGTGACAGGCATCCAGAGTTCGCATAATGGTATAATGCCCCCACGGAATATTACCCCGGGATTGTGATGCGGGAAGGCACAATTGCACTGCTGGAGGCCATCATGTATCGTTCAATGATCTGCACTCTCGCCGCACTTGTCGCAAACATCATCATCGCCGCCCCAATCAGCTTCGAACAGCAGGATGCGACGCTGAAATGGTCTGTCACCGGTGACGGACAAGTGCAGGTCACCACCGCCAAAAGCAAGGACGGTGAGCGGTCACTGGCGTGGGAGTGGCACGACGGCGGCAGCCTGACGTTCACAGATGCCGAGGTCCTGAAGGAGGCCGGCGGCTTCAGCACCTGGATCTATACATCCCGGCCGATGGATCAGACCATTCGCGTGCGGTTTGGCCCCACAGGCAGCACTATTGCAGAGAATGTTCCGTACGCCTTCGATTACCCGCTGTCGTTCAGGGGATGGCGGTATTGCACGGTGGGCTTTGATGAGGACATTCCTGTCGAGGATTTCGCAGGAGATAGCACTGTCACGGAGATGACAATCGAAGCTCCCGCCGGCACATCCGGGCGCGTCATGTTCGACCTTATGGAGTTTCCCCCACACGTTCTGTGGAGCCGCGGCGCGGACCGGCAGCTTCCGTTCATCAATCCCCGGCGCGAATACGACTGGTTCATTCACTTTGATGATCGGGCGCAGGAGGCCGCACCGACACACCCGGCCGCCGGGGCCGAAATCGAAGATATTGAACGCATTGAGCGCCGCTACCATTCGTGGCTGACCGGTGCCGGCGCCGACTGGTCCGATCCGCTCGTGCGAAGCCGCCTGGATGAGTTTCTGCAAAAGGCACAGGAGGCGAAAGACAGGCTTGAGGATCTCACCAACCGTCCACTGGTGAAACTGGGCGACTTTCGGACGGTTTTCGGCGATCTGGGGATACTCGCGGTGGCCTGCAACACGGACGCTCCCGACAATCCCTTCTATGATGCCGACGATATCCGGGAGATGATCCTCGCGGCATTTCGCCACGTGCATGAGCAGGGATTCGCCGAAGGGAGTCTGTTTGGTGATGCGAGGGTCTTTCGGCTGATGACCGGCGGGTATGAGGCGGCCGTCTTTCTGATGCGTGACGAGCTTGCTGCAGCCGGGATGCTGCAGACCCAGCTCAACGCGATGCGCTGGTATTCCTGCATCGGGCGCGTCTTCGTCGAAACCGATAATCGCGGGATGAATGCCGATGTCATCCGCGGCCGCTATCTGATGTGCCTGGCGTACGTCCTGTCACTTCCGGACGCCAACCGGCAGGCAATGTGGATGCGTCACCTTTCTCCGTGGATGAGCCGGGGACTGCTCCCCGCTCCGGAGACCTCCGACACCATCAAGCCTGACTATACCGGCTTCCACCACGGGATGATCGTCGGCAACAGCTACGTGATCAACGCCCTGCACGCAGGCTCGACAACACAGTACCTGCTGGATGACACGACCTTCTCACTGTCGCCCCCTGCCACCGACAGCCTCCGGAAAGCCTTGCTGGCGGCGCGATGGTATGCCAACAAATACGATGTCCCCACGATGCTGGCGCTCCGCTGGCCGTTCATCACCGGCAGTCTCTACCAGCTCATACCCGCATACGCCTACCAGGCCCTCACGGACGCCGACGGACAGATGGCGGGCGTTTTTGCGAGGCTGTGGGACCCGTCCGTGTCGGAGATGGCCGAAAAGAGCCTGGGGATGGGGCCAATCGGCTTCTGTTACATGGGGACCATGGGCGCCGTGGACGCCGTCCAAAAGGCCGCCGAACGTGCCGTGCCCGCCGAGCCCAACCCGGAGGGCTTCCGGTTCTTCCCCTACGGGGCCCTCGCTGTGCACCGTCGGGGAGACTGGATGGTCGCCACAAAGGGCTGGAGTAAATACATCAAAAACTATGAGCAACAGCAATACAGAGACGGCCGCTCGGGCCGGAACATACACGGCCGATACACCAGCCACGGCACCACCGAAATCTACTCCGCGGGTGAGCCCGTGTCACCCCGGGCGAGCGGCTATGTCGAGGACGGCTGGGACTGGAACAGATGGCCCGGCAGCACCGCCATATACCTGCCCTGGGACGAGCTGTATGAGAAGGGTCCCTATGGCCGGCAGGTCAATGAGGAAACATTCGTCGGTGCCGTCGAGCACAATGGTAAAAGCGGGATGTTTGCAATGCAGCTTTCGGATCCCCACCATGCTCCCGGCTTCTTTGCACGCAAATCTTACCTGTATGTGGACGATATGATCGTTTGTCTCGGATCGAATATCGCCAGCGACGACACACAGCACCCGGTCGAGACAACAAT
>JAWODS010000200.1:0-10946 GCA_046483205.1 Armatimonadota bacterium
CACTCAGACGGCACCGACTACATCATATCGCGGTCCGTGGACGAGACAGGAACAGTGGAATTGCAGCTGGCAGACGGCACACTGACATGTGACGGGACAGTGGGCTTCCTTCGGCTGCGTGATGGCAGAGTGACTGCGGCCAGCCTCGTCGGAGGAACTAATCTGGCCTACAAAGACTTCGCGCTAAGCAGTGTTTATGCCGGTCTGACTGGAGCGATCACCGGAGTTGAGGCCGACGAAGCGTCTGGGGCTTACGCATTTGCAGTCGATCAGGAATTGCCCGCGTCGGAGAACATTGCCGGCCATTACGTCATCGTCACCCACGGGGATGGCAGTACTCATGGCTACGAGGTGGCCGGTTCAGCCAGGCGTGGCGACATGAATCTGCTTCAACTGGCTGACGATCCCGGGTTTCGTATCAGTGACGGGGGCGACACAGAGTTTCTGTATTTTCCGCACGACGCCATCACCGGCCCAAACACCTATCGCATAAGCAGTGTCGTCAACTACGAGGCCGAAGCCCACTGACGGGGCCTGCGGCTGCACTTATCTCGCGAGAAACAGGAGACGATAAACGCGCCAGCTACCCTTTCCCGTATGGCACCGGCTCCGGTGCATCTTCCGGCAGGGAGATGTGATTCCAGAGGTCGGTGCCCTCAAAGGGCCTGCGCCGCATGTCAGGGATAGAGATTGTCTGACCTCCGAGCCGGGCAGAGCGGTTTGCCAGGATACCGGGGAGGCTGTATTCGATAGTGCGGTAGATGTCGATGGGCGAACTTCTGCCCTCCAGGATGGTATGGGCAAAACCCCGGGCGACACGCAGGTCTGCTCCGCCGTGGCCACCGCTCATATCAGTGCCGGCACGCCCGGCCCCCACGCCCATCCGCTGCCATCCATCCTTCTCTTCGTAGTCTCTGTCAAAATAGCGGGTATAACCCTCGTAGCTGAAATATTCGGCCCCGCCTTCAGGGCCGAAGATTCTGTAGCGGTGTTCGCCCGGGCGCCAGGTGCTGAGGCTCACAAGGATGCGGATGAGAGTACCCTTCGCCGTCTCAAAGAGTGCAAACTGGCCGTCAGTCCGCAGCGGCCCTTCCTTGGAGTGCCAGGGCCCGCTTTTGCAGGTCACGGACACCGCGCGGTCATCGAGAATCTCCAGCAGCGGCCCCAGGTCATGAGTGAGGTACTGTATCGGCGGCTGGTCGGCGCGCCATATCGGCTGTAAAGTGCCGGAGTCAACGCCTTCTGTTTTACCGGGCGTATAGCGGTTACCTTCCGCGTCCTGCAGGCTCCGGGCAAGATAATGGACGTATTCACCCTCGGCCAGAGATATTGGACCAAAGCGATTTTCCACCACCCAGCGGCGCCAGTAGCGGAAGAAATCCCACCAGCAGCAGTTCTCGGCCAGCATGTAGGTCATCCCGGTGCGCTCAACACAGTCTCGCAGGCGGATGAACTCCTCTTCATGGAAGGCGCCGGGCACCTCCGATAGAACATGGCATCCGGCCTCCATCGCCATGCAGGCATGCTCGGCCTGGCACCGGCCATTGCTTGCAACGACTATTGCATCCGGCTCCATTGCAAGCAGCTCTTCATACGTCTCGACGACTTTGCCGCCCTGGGGATCGAGGGCCTCGCGCGCAGGCTGGCGCCATTTTTCCAGCAGGTCGGCGCCACCGATAACCTGCACATTGTCCAGTGACAGAAAATTGCGCAGGTGGACGCTTCCCCGGCGCAATCCCAGTATTCCAACTTTTAGTGTTTCCATGCAATCCTCCGTGTTTGAATGCATATTTCAGTCGCTTCGTTGGTAATCTTCGAATATTGTCTGTTGGTGCCGCTTGCATGCGCCTGAGCCGATTTGTGCGGGGAACTGCTCAGGCAGACACGGAAGTTTCTACAGACTATCTTTCAGTGGAACAGGTCCTGTCCGCCACCGGGGCGCTCGCAGGTGCTACTTACTGCCCCGGGCGCGGCGAAGGGTTGCTTCAATATGCTCGCAGACCGTCTCCACCTCGCTGTCAGTCAATTCGGTAGTGTTGATATAGAAGGCGCCCGGGTCCCGTCCATAAACGCGTACCTCGACGGCCGGATCGTCCTGTCTCAGCGCCTCACGGAGTGACCTAGCGCTGAATCCGGAAATGGCCTCGTCAACGGCCACGCGGACTCTGTCGAAGGGGCATCCGTTCGGGTCAGGACTGAGGCCCGGAGACAGCCCCTCGACTTGTTTTATGCGCTCGATGACCAGCTCGCACTTGCGGCGTTCGTGAGCCGACCACGCGGAGGTGTCACGCTGCATCGGGGTGTCCCAGGCGGCGAGCACCCCGAAGATGCCCTCCTTACCCACCTTCATCGTGCGTCCGATGCCACGGCCCTGCGCAAGCACAGCTTCGAGCAGATCCGCCCGGCCCGCGACGATCCCGGCGGTGGTCGAGACCAGATACTTGTGCGCGCTGCAGCCGACCAGGTCCGGCCCCAGCGCCATAATCTCCCGCAATCGCAGCTCCTGGGTCGCCGCATCCACAACAACAGGCACACCTGCCGAGTGCGCAATCTCGATGAACTCCCTGAGACCGAGGCCGGGGTAATCGGCGGTGTGATAAGATTCCACCGCTACGGCACACGCGACATCCTCATGATCAAGGGCGCGAAGGATTTCCTCGGGCGTGCAGCCGTCCTCGTCGCCGACAGTGATAACATCCGCACCGGACAGTCTCGCCATCTGGGCGACGGGGGCGCCGAAGTTGACGCAGTGTCCGGCCTGCATGACCGCGCGCGAGGGCATGCCGTCCGTGTCCGGCAGTTGCGCGACGCGCTCAGGATCGGCCCCACTCATGCATGCAGCCACATTGAGGGTGATCGCTGCGGCCGCACAGGCCGTCACACACCCGGACTCTGCTCCCGTCTCACGGGCGATAATCTCCCCGGCAACTTCCTGCAACTCAGCCACGCGGAAGGTTTCACCCATAGAAGCGCATACAACCTCCGCGATCTCCGGCAGCACTCGGGCGCCGCCGAGGAAGGTTGCCTTGTCGTATGCGTTGAGCACGCGGGTCAGCCCGAATTTATCGTGCAGATCCATGCTCTACCTCCGGTTGTGCCACGTCTGTGGATGCTTGCGACCGATTAGAATGGAACTGCGTTTGCAGGCCTCACGGCTCATTCGAGGGGCATTTTGGGAGCCACTTCATCGGGTGGACCGACCACCAGGATCTCATACTCATAATGACGGCCCTGCCCGCGCCGCCCGTCCCATCGCCCGCGGAGGTACTCATTAAGCCACTCCTCATTTTGCAGAGGCTCGTCGGCGTAGTCCTCGGCTCCCAGGTCCGAGGGAAGATCCAGATCCAGGTCGCTGCGCAGGGGTATCGTGACCTCCACTCCCTGCGAGATCATATCGCGGTTCCACAGCACCTCATTGGTAAACTTCCCCGGAGGCCCGTACTCGCGATTGCGGGCATGCGAAATGAGTCGGAACTCCTCGCCCGGCAAATCCAGGGCCGCCGCATCAACGCTGACAGTACCGTGCGCGGGGAAGTCCTGTGCAAATAGACTGACAGCCACCCAGTTGCCCTTTTTGAGGGTCGTGACGATTTTCGTCTCACCACTACCGCGAATCTCGGGCCGGCTGTATTCAGCTATCAGGTCGGCGAGGAACTCCTCAACCGAGGTGGGCTCATCCTGAAGGAAGAGATACGGGTCGAGATGAACCGCGATGATCTTCCCATCACCCAGCGAACGAACTGTGACCGCCGGATTTCCAGAAGGCTTCATGGTGGCCAGTATCTCAACGTCGCCGGAAACGGGCTCAACTGTCAGGGCCGGTGTGTCCAGGGTTATCTCCGTGTCGCCCAGCACAATTGCCTCAGGATCCTCCTGGCCGGTGATCCGCACCCCCGTGATTTCCCCCGTGATGTCCTCTTCATCTGACAGATCGGCCCGGGCAGTGCTCCAGCGGCTGCCCAGCGAGATTATCACGCCACCCTCCTGCACATAGCCTCTAAGCGCCTTTATGTTCTCAGGACCCAGGCCCTCGGTGCTTTCTGGAAGAGCCACCAGCACGCGATAGTTGGGGTGCAGTTCACTGGCCTGGGCATAAACGAGGTCGAGGTCCTGGTAATGGGAGAAACGATCAAGCGCCCGCAGTTCATTCTCCGACTGCTCCTCGGTATCTCCGTGCCTGAGAATCATGCCAATTTCATTGGTAAGAAGCGCCGCGCGGGTGAGTGAATCTGCATTGGACCATTCACGCTGATTTTGCACGAAGCGGCCGAATGCCTCCGGCTTATGCGGATTCAGACCGATGACAAGCGGGCGCCAGAGCTGGTTGAAGGCGAAATACACGCTTGCATCATGCCCCCGGAGAGACAGAGTATTCCAGTATCCCCAACTGCGGCCATAAACGTGACCCCCGACCAGAGCGTCCGGATAGGCGAAGCCCGGCTCACAATAATCGCCCGAGGCGACGAAGTAGCGGTCTGCGCCGATGCGCGTCAGGGCGACGTTATCCAGGCCCATTCGCCAGCCGCTGAGGCCCACGGTCGGTCGCAATTCGACTATCATCTTCAGATCTCGGTCGTGGCACATTTCGGTAAGGTCGGAAAGGAACTCCGCCGTGCCCCAGTTCCTGAACAGCACGTATCGTCGCCACCATGCGTTCTCCGGCTCGACCCAGTTACGCCCGAGGGCAAAGCGCTCGCCGATGTCATCCGGCGGCCGCTCGCCGAAGCGCTCCTGGCAGAATTCGGCGAACCGCTCCACGTCATCTCCGTGGCAGTCAACGGAGTTGAAGAAGAGCTCATCGTAGTAAATGCCCTTGAAGTTGCCGTATTTATTGTACTTTTGGGCGTATTCATCCAGTAAATGCCCCAGAAACCCCCTCAGATCCTCGCTGAACACGTCGTCAATCCCATCATCATTGGTGCGCAGATAAAGATTACCCTCGGCGTCTTTTGCACACATTTCCGGCGGGTATTCGCCGGAGTGGCAGAACGCCCAGACGTTGAGCCCCTCCTCGTGGGCACCCTTCACCAGGTCCATGAGTGGGTCGCGATCCGTAAACCGGGGCCTCGCGCCGGGTATTTCGGTGGGGTGGTTGATACGCGCGCCGCTCTGGTCGTGGATGACGATATCGGTCACACCCAGCCAGCGGAGCTGCCGGCAGTTCATACGAGTGCGCTCGTAACCGTAGTTATAGGTATAGCGATGGGCGAACAGGAAAAAACGGCCATCGAGCTGCTCGACGGGCGGGCGCGTGATGTACGCTTCGTTCAGCATCTGCTTTGTGTACCAGGAGGTGTTGGATGCCCGGTCACGCTCCTGTGCTTTTTCGCTCAGGAGCATTTCATTAAGTACCTGCGAGATACGCAGTTGTCTTTCCACAGGCTCCAGGGCCGTGAGAGGTGTCTCCGTGGCCCACCGTACAGCATTGACCAGTAGCTGCATCTCTGCGCCCTCGGGCGCGGTTTCAACGTTATCATCCAGTCCTGTGGCCATCCCGTTCAGTACCACGCGTCCCTCACGGATCTGCGCGGTAATGACGACGGGGTCTCCTACTTCGTCTGCTACCAGAACCTCGCCCGCATCGCCGGGGGTGAGGGTTATGTGGTCAAAGTACGCATGCTTGAAGTCAGCGGGAAGATCAGCAGTCAGCGGAGATTCGGCGCTGACGTGTACGGCAGTCGATTCACTGCGTGCACTTCCACGCCCCGCCTCGGGAAACAGCGGTTCGGGCCAGTCCCCGTAGCCGGTAGAGTTGTGGTGGAGTATAACGGCACCGCCAGCGCGCACAAAGGCCCGGACGTTGCGGGCGGAAGATTGCGGAGTGCCCGGAAGGCCCTGCGCCGCCCCCAGGACCAGTATATCAATCTTTGCGAGTGTTTCTATATCGACATCCTGCACATCCACTACCTGCATCTCCGGGTGCTCCGCCAGCGCGCCGGCGATGCCCTCGCTGCCGGGAGATGGTACAACTCCCGCCTGTATCTGTGGCGCGGCTGTGGATAACTGGGAGAAGGCAATCAGCGCCAGCGCAATCGGCACAAATCTGCAAATGCTGGATAGTGTTTCCATCAATACTGCCTCCTGGAGTTTCCGCATAAATGAGCCTGTGAGCCGAAACGGCTCCGGCTGTTGGTGGATATTGTGGTAAGTCCTGTCCCGTTGAGCGGTACGGTGCAAACATGAAAACGGCTGACCCGCTGGGGATGCTGGAGGCCACGGCGGAGAGTCGATGAACTGCGAACATCAGAAGCCCGGCCCGGGTTCCAACCTCACACCCCGGCCAGAACGAACATCCATGCCGGCCTGCCCGGCCCCAACCCGCTGAACAACCCGGTTAATGACGTGCGGGGCGCCTGGGGCTCCCTGGCAGCGATAGGCTGCCACCGACTCCCGGGCGCTCAGTATCTGTACCAGTAATCCGGAGAGCATGTCCAGTAGTCGTAGTAGTGACCGCCCGTCATCTGCTTTGCACTACCGGCCTTCGCATGTCCGTCACAGAAAGCGAAGTTGCCCATATCGTTGTGATCATACCGGGCTCCGGTGGTCCAGCTTGGTTTATCGTAGAAGTGAGGCATGAGGTAGTAACCATACTTCGTGCCGCTGCTGCTATACTTCCGGCTCTCTCCCACGAAGCACGTGCGTGCCGGTTCAGGGAACTGAGCCGACTGCTTTCCTATCACCCCCATGGCAAAACCATAGTCGGAGTAGAAGCCACGATACCAGTACGGATCGACCTTTTTCGCCGGGCACTCCCATATACCCAGGCTGCTGTCGGGGGAGTTTACCTTCTCGATATTGGCACTGATGTACGGCTCCACGATGTACGGCCAGTACAGGTATGTGCCCGCCTGGTCAATTACGTAGCCCTGAGGGTACCCGCCATCGTGATCATCTGCGTACATGATTACCGCCAGTGCGATTTGCTTCATGTTGGACAGGCACGACGCCTGCCGGGCCTTCTCCCGTGCCCGGGCAAACACCGGAAACAGGATGGCAGCCAGGATTGCGATGATCGCAATTACCACCAGCAACTCAATCAGTGTGAATCCTTTTTCCTTCGACATCCGAAGCCCCCTCATCTCTGATGATACAATGCACATTTTCTATATACGTCGCCCTAATGCGACTCCCCTTCTTTTTTGGGGGCTCGAGATCTACTGGTCGAAACAGCGGGCGCACTTTGCTCATACGTGGTCGGAGAAAGCGAAGTTACGTCGCCTACTTCCCATGGGATGCTGCCGACCTCATATAAACACGCCATCCAGATTGCCCATATTTCCGACGGGGTTCTCCGTCTTCCTGCCGGAAAACTTCGCATCACGGGATCCGAGTTGTTAACCGTGAAGGTCCCTGTTCCGTTCCCGGCGAAGCCCTCTTTCGACATCCAATTTTGCCGGTGGGAGGCCCATACAGATGGATTACGTACAACTCGGAAGGACTGGCTGTCGTGTCTCACGCTTCTGCCTCGGGACCATGAACATCCGGGAGGCCGAGCATGAGGAGACATGGACCCAGATCGTAGGAGAGGCCCTGGACGCGGGGATCAACTTCATTGATACGGCAAATGTTTACACCCGAGGGGTCTCAGAGAGCGTGCTTGGCAACATTCTCGAGGCCAACGGACGGCGGGATGACGTGGTGCTGGCCACCAAGGCCGTTGCGGCCATGGGCGAAGGCCCCAATGATCATGGCGCAAGCCGCTATCATCTCACGCGCTCGGTAGAGGACAGCCTCAGGCGGTTGAAAACCGATCGCATCGATCTGTTCTACCTGCACATCGTCGATATAACAACGCCGCTGGACGAAATTCTCGAGACTCTCGACACCCTGGTGCAGCAGGGAAAAATACTCTACATCGGCACCTCCAAGTGGCCCACGAATCTCATCATGGAGGGGCTGGGAATCTCCAGGGCGGAAGGGCTCCCGCGATTTGTTGCCGAACAACCGCCCTACCACATCCTGGATCGCGGCGTGGAGAATGAATTGCTCTGGATGGCTCAGCGCCAGGGAATTGCAGTCTGTTCCTGGGGCCCGCTGGCCTACGGTTTGCTGTCAGGGAAGTATCGCAAGGGAAAACCGATGCCGGACCAGGGACGCTGGGTCGGCCGCGATCTCGAGTCGAGTGACCGCTTCACCGACGAGGCTTTGGATGTGGTCGAGGAGCTCATTCCGCTGGCGGAGGCGAAAGGTGTCACACTGGCGGAATTCGCGCACGCGTGGTTGCTCACGCGGCCAGGCCTGACCTCAGTGCTTATCGGTCCCCGTACGATTGACCATCTGCGCTCGACGCTTAGCAGTTACGACATTGAGCTGACGCAGGAAGAGCTGGACAGGGTCGATGAGCTTGTTCCTCCGGGGCAGTTCGTGAGCAACTTCTACGACGGCAATGTTTACCGCCGAATGCGCAACTCTCTCGATGATCCGGACAGCTATTGATCGAGATGTGACGCGGAAACGGTGAGGGGACCCGCATTCGCGACGGGTCCCCTCCCGCTGCCTGGTGCCCCCCCACCTGCTACACGTGGTCGCGGTTCTGCCCGTACGCAGCCTTCCCCGACGTGTGGGGTCTTACCCTCGCAGGCCACACATTTTCTTAAACCTTGATTCTCCATAACACTGAAGGGAGAGGCGCCTGCGGAGTCTTCGGCAGGCCTCTCTCTTGCATTCTTTGAAACGGTTGGCCGGGCTGTGAAGATTGTTACCGCCACATCGGGCCCAGTGCGCGGCTCACTCGCCGGCCCGAAGCAGATCGAGGAGTTCATCGCCCCTTATTACGGCCGCGTCGGGGACATGCTCCGCGACCGCGGCGCGAGGCTGTTCGGTCAGGATTCCGACGGCGACATGACCGCCGTGGTCGATGCCTTCCTCGACGCGGGGATCAACTGGATGTATCCCTGCGAGCCTGCGGCTGGAATGGATATTGTCACCCTCCGCGAGCAATACGGCAGCCGCCTGGCCTTCATGGGCGGCCTTGACAAGCACGTCATACGCCAGAGCAAGGACGCCATCGTCGCCCAGCTGGAATACAAGATCCCTCCGATGGTCGCCACGGGCGGTTGCGTCCTGGGCCTCGACCACCGCATCCCCAACGGCACCCCGCTGGAAAACTACCGCTTCTACGTCCAAAAAGCCTGGAAAATCATCGACCGCTTCCAGCCTCCTCCGCATCTGCGGCTGGCTTTCATGAATTTCCAGCAGACAATCCGCCACCGCCTGTGCATCATCCTCATCAATGTCGAAAAGCCACTCACCGAGACCGAAGTCCCTGACCATCTCGATCTTCCGGCCACTTTCCGCAAATGTCCATACCACCGCCGGGGTGCCCTGCGCGACCGCCAGCAGAAACGAGTGCAGTTCAACCGTCAGCACCGCCTCCGCCCGGCGGTACAGCGAAGCCGCCTGCTCCGGCCGCCAGAATTCTTCCAGCATTACACACTTTTCCCGCACCTCTTCCGGAAGCCGCTCATACACCAGCTCCCGGACATTCACCAGCTCATCCTCCACCTCCACGCCGAGAACCACCGGGTGGGCTGTCCGCTTCACCCACGTCCCGATGACCTCCTGCAGACTCGCCATATGCTCTTCGCCACGCTCGGGGCCGATACGCTCGCGGGTGATGTGATCGCCCAGCCACGTCCGCGGAATGACCACCAAGAATTGCCTCTCCCCAACCTCGTGCCGGTCCAGGAATCTTTCCGCCCACCCCTCCTCTTCCCCAGAAAACGCAAGCGTGCTGTCGGGGACAAACCGCGCCGCCTCCGGGCCGATATCCAGCCTCTGCAGGTACTGAAGGGAGTTGCTGTCACGGCAGAAAACGAAGTCGGCGTGATTCAATAGCCGCCGGAAATACGGCCGCCCGGGCGCGTCGTCGAAAGAATCGAACGAATGCGAATACACGCCATACGAGACGCCGATCTCCCGGGCGATAAGCAGCGGAAGGCTCCGCCGGACGGTGTAACCCCAGAAATCCTCACCGGCCAGCGTCCCCGGTCCATATACGAGGATCATTCCGCTGTTGTAGATAAACAGGTCGCTCTCTCTCATTTGCGCAAGCAGCCCCGAGCCGCGAGATTCCAGATCATCCACGATCATCCTCGGCAGTTCATCCAGCACCCACTCGGCGGCATCTTCTCCCTCCGGCAGCAGGCCGCCCGCGCCCTCCTCCCGCAAAATCCGGTCGAAGGCGGCCCCCAGGTCATCAGCGATGGCCCTACACTCCGGGAAGTGCCGCCCAATATATTTGGCGATCTTCTCATGCCCCCGCTCGCTGACTACCGTGGCCTCACAGCCGGGGATATGCCGCCCTAAGAGCGTCAACAGTCCGGGAGTAATCGCCGCATCGCCGATATTCCCAAACCCCCAGACATACCCAACCACAACCTCCAAACACCCCATAAACCATTCAGCCTCCAAACAAACAGAAAGAGCCCCGCAAACCCGACAGGGCTATACCTCTCCTGCCCACCTTCCCCTAAATGGATACAAATGACCTCCCCCCACTTTGTGGACCAGTCAGAGTGAGAGAGTTGCGGCTGTTGTTTCGCTGTATGGATGTAGGGAAGGCATAGCCCGACCGGAGCCCTGTCGCAGCACCCACGCGTAAACAATCTCTCCTCACAAACAATAAGTTTTATGGCTTACCATTGCTCCTATCCCAACAGCGACCCATAAAAATGTTCGGGATGCTGTAAGGGACCGACTCGGGCTGCAAGCTGGCGGCAAAAGACGCCGCCACCCTCGGACTGTAAACCACATATTCCTCGGGCCGAGCCACGGAGATGTTTGGTCGTCGTGTACCAAACTCTAAAGGCTCCACGAGCCACGGAGATGTTTGGTCGTCGTCTACCAAACTCTAAAGGCTTCACGAGCCACGGAGATGTTTGGTCGTCGTGTACCAAACTCTAAAGGCTCCACGAGCCACGGAGATGTTTGGTCGTCGTGTACCA
>JAWODS010000206.1:0-9329 GCA_046483205.1 Armatimonadota bacterium
CTGGCCGATGATACGGAGCTCAATCCGGAGGTCATTCGCGAGCGCCACGCCGATGAGTGGGTGGACTTCCAGGCATGGCGGGTGGCGAAGCTGTGTGCGAAAATGCGGGAGGCGATACACGAGATAGCGCCCGGAACCGAGTTTTACCTCTACAGCGGCTACCAGACGCCCGATAACCCGCTCCGGTATGGCATTGACTGGGAGTACGTCGGTCAGATGCGGGCGTGCGATGTCGCCGAGGCCGGTTACGGTCGCCCGGCGGAGGCAGTGCGGGAGACAGTCCGCGTGCTCGACGGAATCCCGCTGGTGTGCGGAGTGCTGGTGATTCCCCACAGCGTCAATGAGCTGCAGCCCGTACGCCCGCTCACCCGCGCCGTGCTCCTGCGCAGGATGCTTGACTCCACCGGCGGGATTTTGATGTACACGCGCATGGAGATGGACGGGCGGTCACTTCTGGCCGTGTCGGACATATCCAGGCTGGTCGCGGATTACGAGGAGCTCTTCCTGCAAAGCGAACTGCAGCCACTCGGAGATGCAGATCCGGCTTCCGTGCAGGTGCTCCGCGGCGACGGGGCCACGCTGGTGTGCGTTATGAATACCGGCACAAAAGCCTACAGCCAGGCCCTCACACTGCCCGGAGACGCGGGCGGCGGGAGGGAATATTACACCGGTGAAGCGGTGAAGACCGGGCAGGAAGTCACCTGCAGCCTGGAGCCCGGAGAGGTGGCGGTGTACGTTCTCGAGGAGTGAAGTGAGGGCTATATCCCCAGAAGCCCGGCGAGATTGCGGTATCCGATGGCGCGGATATCGTCATCGTCGGCTCCGGCCTGCTTGAGGTAATCAACCATGGCCGGGATGCCCGGCTCGTGGGCGGTTTCTTCGGGATCGACTCTGAAGGTCACCCCGTAATCCGGGAAGGGCGGGCCGGTGCGGGTGACGTAATCGGTCCCCACAATCAGCCGATCGTGAGGGATGCGGTCCATGGCGACCTGCAGGCCGGGTGATTCGAAGTCGCGGATTTCGGCCCAGAAGTTCCGCGGAAACTCGCCAAAGTGGGCCTCAATCTGGTCCAGGTAGCCGCTCACCACCGGCGGATCGTCTGCCGGGGTGCCGATGAAGTGTGCGAGGATGTAGTCGGCCTCCGGGACGCGCTCGGCAAGGGCCATGCAATCTGCAATCTGGCCGGTCCCGCCGTCCTCGAACTGCCCCTGCGATCCGCTGTTGGAGGTCGAGATATGCACCTGTACCGGGACATCATATTCCACGCTCCTCCGTACGAGTTGCTCGGCCTCAGCGCTGTCCATGTAGAAATCGAAGATATACTGCAGCATCTCCCCGACCATGACGAAATCCCACTGCTCGAAGCACCGCTCCATGACGGCCAGTGATTCGTCCATGAAATGCGGGTTGGGCATGAATGCGCCATACAGTCTTTCGGGAGCACGCCGACAGAGGTCGTGGATGAACCGGTGAGCTTCCAAAATAGCCTCCGGATCTGTCTGCATCATCCCGGGCCACGGGAAATCGGCGCTCACCACCATCCGCAGGTCTTCCCCACTCCTGTCGAGCACCTCCAGCAGTGGCGCGAGAATATCATCGCGCAACGTCCCATCGGGATCCATATTACTCACATGCACATGGGCGTCAATCCAGGTCAGATCGCGCATTTTCGCTTCCTTCAATCGGCGAGAATTGCGGGCTTCAGCGTCCAGGCCTGAAGCAGCGCCTGCTGCAGCAGTTTCGGAGCGCTGAAGTTTTCCGGCATCATCGCACCCGTCCAGGCGGCGCGAGCGGCGTCTATATCTACGTGCTCTTCAAAGGCGGGTCTGACCGGATCAATGATCACCTGTTCCGGCAGGCCTTCGCCCTCCACCAGTGCCGGGATGCTGCGTGCCAGGGCGCCGAGATAATCCACCGGGCTGAGTATGAGCCCTTCGATACTGATCCGGTCGGGCATGCGTCCCTCGGCTACTATAAACTCCTCGGCGGCGAAGATGGCCTGCTCGAAGGTGGCCCGAGAGACCCTGCTGACGGTTTCCTGGTCATCACATGCGCCAGCAGGGCCGTCGAGATGCATGCAGGTCGCACCGGGCCCAGCCGATCCCTCACGGAGTATCCGCGCCGCACAACGTGTCAACATCCCAAAAATCTCCGCCGCCGACATCGCCATTGTGCCACGCTCGACGAAAGTGATCTGCTCCTCAAGCTCTGCAGCGATATCCAGCATCTCGTCCACACTGAAAACCCGGTTCATGGCCCGGTCCGGATACAGCTCCGGCAGCCGATCGGCAGTGATGACCTCCACATCATCGTGTGAAAGAATATATTGCACGAATTCCTCAAAATCACGGTATCCCGCCTCGCGCATGTCGGGTGATTTCATATCCGTGGAGAACCAGCGTTTCAGGACAAGCTGGCACGGGTGATTGGCGATACTGATGAGCCCCCCGTCGGAAAGGCCGTCATACGCGCGGTCGAAAAGCTCCCTGTAGTGGGCAAGGGCTTCGGGCTCTCCGAGATCGAAGCCGAGGGTGAAATGGTTCCGCACCTCCTCAGCATCACCCGGAGCGTACATGTGGGAGGTGTTGACGATGCCGCCGTAGCGGAACGGCTGGCGGCGCAGATGCACATATCCGAAACCGCTGACGTACGTCCGGATATCCCACTTCCGCAGCACCGGAAAAACCTGTGGCGACCAGTTGCTGCCGGGCTGTCCGTAGCACACGGGGTTTCGCCCCCACAGGTCGATAAGCTCCTCGACGCCGCGGCGCTCCCGGCGCTCAAACTCGGCTATTCCCTCCAGCCAGTCACAGGGGCCCATATACTCGGCCGGCTGCGGGCGGCCGCCGTGCATGTCGGAATGAAAGCCGATGGCGTGTTTATCCAGCGCATCGATGACTTTGTACCGGAGGCGCTGCCGCAGCATCCGGGCCTTCTGGCCGACCACCTTCATGGTGCCGGCAATGCCGTGGGCGGTGAGAATTTCGGCCAGTCGCATCGCCGCATCGTCGCTCTGTGGGACCGTGCAGTCTTCAACATCAAACCAGAACAGCACATACCGGGTGGCCATGATCGTTGTCTCCCTGTTACACCTGGATGTTGGGCCTCCTGCGGGCATCTTCACCTTTCGCTCTTCGTCGGAGGCTTCGCACTTTCCTTGCAGGAAATGACATATACCAGCGCGAAAACGGACGATGGTACAGCTTTAGAGCTGACTCTCCATCCCACTTTTTACCACAGCAGGGGTTATTGATTGAGATGCGAATTTTGACCATCGTCCTTGTGACCGTGCTCGTAGCAACCGCACTCCACGCCCAGCCGATCTTCGATTATGTCAATACACCGGATCCCGCGTACGACTGGGAGACGACCGGCCAGACGAATCTGCCCAGCGGCGCCCGCGTGCAGGAGTTGAAGCTGACCTCACAGGTCTGGCAGGGGCTCACATGGACCCACCGCGTCCAGGTGGTCACTCCACAGCAGATGAACAGCCCAAGGACGGCGATTCTTTTCATCACCGGCGGTTCGCCCGGCCAGGGGGATCTGATGACACTGTCGCTGGTGGCCAAAGCCGCCTCCGCCCCACTGGTTATTCTCGGCGACATTCCGAATCAGCCGCTGTTCGATGGACGCACGGAAGACGAGATCATCGCCTACACCTTCCAGAAATACCTCGAGACCGATGATGAGACGTGGCCACTTCTATTCCCGATGACGAAAGCCGCTGTGCAGTGCATGAGGGCGATTGAAGAGTACACGGCGAGCCGGGAGGAGCCGGTGGAAAACTTCTACGTCACCGGTGCCTCAAAGCGGGGCTGGACCACGTGGTTTACCGCCGAGGTTGCGCCGGAGCAGGTGATAGGCATTGCGCCGATGGTCTATGACAACCTCAATCTGCCCGCGCAAATGCAGCATCAGCTCCAGGCCTGGGGCGACTACAGCGATATGATTGATGAATACACTGAGCTGGGCCTCCCCGACCTCATCCAGACCGAAAAGGGCGCCGAGCTCGGCGCATGGGTCGATCCATATACATACACTGACAGGGCGGCGATGCCAAAGCTGGTCATCAGCGGGACCAATGACCAGTACTGGCCACTGGACGCCGCGAGTCTCTATTTCGAGGATCTGCCGGATCCGAAGTATCTGCTCTATGTGCCCAACAGCGGTCACGGCCTTGATGATTTGCCCCGAGTTTTGAGCACGCAGGTGGCATTTTACCTGGTGTGTACCGGCGTGCTGCCGACCCCGGAAATCACATGGGATTTCGAAGAGGGTGAGGCGCTGCAGCTTCAGATCAGCGCCGATCCGGCTCCGTCAAAGGTCCAGGTATGGACGGCCCATTCGGCCACGCGCGACTTCCGTGAGGCAAAGTGGACCAGCAGTGACGCCACCGCGGCGGAGGACGGCTGGAGTGGGCAACTCGACTATCCTGATGAGGGATACGCGGCGGTGTTCGGCGAAATCGTGTATGACATAAACGGTCGCCCTGCCTATCTGTCAACGGCTGTAAAGATTATCGGCCCCCCGGGACGGGAATAATAACAAATGAAACTTCGTGCTGCTGTCGTCGTCCTTTCCATTGCGAAGAGAGCGAATAAAATGAGGTGATGGCAAATGCTTGAAAAGTTCTTGTCCGGCAAAGATCTACTTATTCTCAGCATGCTTGTTTTCGCCGTTGGCCTGTATGCGGTGAGTGTGGTGGTCACCGGCTCCGTTCTTCCATCAGCGTCGCCGGCACACGCCCAGGCGGAACAACAGCCCCTGGAGGTGACCTCGGCGGCCAACATAATCGGTGACCGCGATGTGGGTGAGGTGATGGTGGCCGACAGTGTCGTCCTGCGGATACGTACCGCTGCAGGGGGCTTCAGCGCCGCCCACCGGGCCGACATCGTCGCAGACCGCCTCCGTGACATGCTGCTCGGTGGCCTGCAGCCCTCGGAGATACACGCCGGGATGATGCGGGGCCAGACAGCGGTCCTCGCCGGTGACCGCCTGATTGTCACTGCAGACCAGGAGCACGCGGACCTCAACCAGACGTCCCCGACAACTCTGGCACAGGAATGGGCTGCAAACCTGGCCGGAGCCCTCGGTGGAGAGCCCGGTGCGCCCGAGCTTGAAGAGGACACAGCACCGGCGCCGGCGGAGTGGCAACCCTCCGAACCGTACGACGACAAAGATGTGCCCATCATCTCCGTGGGCCGCGGTATCCGTGTGGGGATGGCTCGTGTCAGTGGCCCGACCTCCAAGGTACAACAGGTGGAGGGCGTCGCGCAGATCGAATCGGACCTGTCAGACTTCGGAGATGTGGAAATCTACGTACCCATTTCAACAAAGGTGCCCGGCGAGAGCCTCGACCGTGTTAACGAGTGTGCGGTTGTCGGCCTGGCCGACCTGAAGCTTTAAGGGGGATTGACATGAATTCCAGGACACGAAAGTACCTGATGTACGCCACAGTCGTTCTGGTCGCGGCCGCGGTGCTCAACTTCGGCACGGTGCCCCCACAGGCTTACAGCCTCGACCTAGGAGGCATCGGCGGGGACATCCTCAAGGGCGCCGGAATCGGCCTGCTCGTCAGCAAATTCTCCGGTGACATCAATGATGGCATCAACAGCATCCTCCAAAAGGAGGGCGTGATGCCGCAGGCGACCACGAAGGTGGTTCCGATTGTCAAGATCGGCACCGAGAGCGACACAGCCGTGGGAGCCGCACAGGTCGTGGGACCCTCCTCGCAGGTCGAGAAGGTCCAGGCCGTCGCCCAGGGCAATATCCGCATCGGAAGCCTGCAGGGCCGCCTGCTGATCCCCGTGACGACGAAGAAAGTTTCAACAGACAGCATCAGGGGTGTCGGTGGTGTCGGTATTTCCGCAAACGTGAAGTTCAACCTGTAATACGAGTGCTGAAACAGTAGAAGCCCCGGCTGCAGTGGCCGGGGCTTTTTTCATGGCGCCTAAACCTGCTGTGGGATCGTTGGCTACCCCGCCATGGCGCGCTGGAGCGGCTCCGGTGCGGCAACGTCCTGACCGGCAGCTTCATTGGCCGCCGCCCACAGATACACACACGTGTAAAACGCCGTCCGCAGATACATCATGAATGCCGTGGTGAATACGATCACCATAACCGCCCATCCAATCCCAAAAACGAGCAGGGCCGGGGATATGAAATAAGCCAGCACTGCCGGGACCACGCCGATGATGAAAAGCACGAACCCCAGGACCTTCTGCAGGATGGTCAGGCCCACTTCGCCGACCACCACCTGGATGACACTCTGGCCGTGGAGCTTCGTCGCCCGCTTCGTCGCCGTGCTGAAGGGGACGTCCTCGATGATGATAATCGGCAGCAGCAGATAGCTCGCCACCTGCCACGCCTTGTCTATTGCATCCGCCGCCAGGTCGTCCAATCCACCCCGCTTTTTGTCACGGATGGCGCTGGTCAGCATGTTCACAATGGTGGCGACCACGGCCAGCCAGACGATGGCCATGACATTCTGCCTGGCGTCAGCGAAGGCCACCCCGAGCTGCGCGTCCTGTCCGCGAAGATGCGCATCCACCATGTTCACCGTCATGGAGGTGAGAAAATAGCTGAGAATATACCCGCCGAACACGAAAAGCACAGTGACGACATAGGCCCAGGTTTCGGCGGTTTGTTCATCATTCATCAGAGGCTCGAGCTGACCGGTGGCGTGCATGATGCCGAAGAATATGCCTGCTACGATGAGATTCACAAAGACCGAAATGATCGACGGGATGAACAGATCAGTATCGCGAAAACCCATGGCGATGCTTTCGCGGGCAAAGGTCCAGCCACGCGATAAAGAGGCCCAGAAGCCACCGCCGCCGGTGGTCTGTCGGGGATGCCACCGGCCCGGGGCAGTGCGATAGGGGGTGGCGCCGGGCTCATTGGTCGGCCGGTGCTGTGACGCTCCGGGCGTCGCTGCAGCCCTGGTACCGCTTTGCTCTGTGCGCTGCGACGGTGTGGCGGGCTGCGGCGGTGCCTCGTTCTCGACCAGGCGTCCCTCATCCAGCCTGGCTCCGCAGTTGAGACACGTGTCATCAGTCCTGTAGATCCTTTCCCCGCACTTTGGACATTGGAGTTGTTCGCCGTCTGTCATCATGAATCATTCCCCTGCAAAGCATGCTGTTGCAAGTATATTGCCGGAGGGATCAGAAAAATCCTGCCAGCGGCGGCGATTCGCGGCGCCCAAAAAAGACCGGGACGGATAATCTCTCCGTCCCGGCCGCAAGTTCATTTCAGATGCAGATGTTTCCTATCCCTCTTTGGGGAATAGGGTCAGGTTATTCAGCTCTGAGCTGTTTTGGCTTTGCTCCTGCGCGGCGCCGGCCGCGAGCTTGTGTGCGATGAAGTGTTCACCTGAATGTGCCACCTTGATATCGACGCCGTCGAACTGGTTCATCAGCGCTCTCACCTGCAGGTGAAGCGAAATGGCCTCGGATGGCACCTGTTCGTTCTGGTGAAGTTGCGCAACGACCGGAGTGACGTCGCAATAGACGGTCATCTTCTGCGCGCCACTATCGCGTGCTTTGTATAATGCTTCAAGAAGCGCTCTGTAGGCTGCTGTGATGAAGGTGTCGGATTCGATGCTGTAGCTGGTAGAGTATATCGTGTCACGATTGCGATCGCGCAATATAAAGGCAATGCCTGCATTGAGACCGTCCGGCGATTGCACGGCACTGACCAGGGCGTGGTTTGGAGTACCACGTTGCGCGTTTCGCATGTCTTCCCTCCTCGGGTCATATTTTCTCATGTGAAGTTCGTGTGGCATTCCGTACGTTGTTTATATTTTACCACAAAATAGGCTCGTCTGAAACCTTTTTTGTTAAGGTTTGTATAACTTTTGTGCCCTGTCGCTTTATTATGTTCGGCACAAAATCTCTTGGCTCACGCATTATGTCTCGGATATTTCGTCCGTTTGCAGATCTTTTCAACCTTCGGCACGGCAATTGCTGCATGTGGGGATGAAGTCTTGCGCCAGCCATTATTGGCTCGCAGGACTCCGCTTCTCCCACCCAGGTGCAGGCCCGGAGACCTCCATCTCCGGGCCTCGTTTTTTGCACAAAAAAAGGAGCCGCCAAAAGCGGCCCCCTGTTGGTATCAGTTTCCGTCCTTGCCTTACCCGTTTTCTCGGTGCTTTTGCATCATGTTAATGAAGGTGTCAAACAGGTAGTTGGCGTCATGGGGTCCGGGACCGGCTTCCGGATGGTACTGCACGCTGAAAGCGGGGATTTCCCGGTGGCGCATACCCTCGACGGTATCGTCATTGAGATTCACATGCGTGACTTCGACTTCATTCTCCGGCAGCGAATCCATCGCCACGCAGAAGCCGTGATTCTGGGTGGTGATTTCCACCTCTTCGGTGTCCATATTCATCACCGGATGGTTGCATCCCCGGTGGCCGAACTTGAGCTTGTAGGTTTTTCCGCCCAGCGCCCACCCGAGAATCTGGTGTCCCAGACAGATTCCGAAAACGGGAACCTCTCCCAGGATTCCACGACAGGCATCGATGACGTAATCGAGCGCCTCGGGATCACCGGGCCCGTTGGACAGAACGACGCCGCCGGGTTTCCACTGCAGGATGTCCTCGGCGGTGCTGTCTGCGGGGACTGAAATGACTTCACAGCCGCGGCGGTGGAGGTGCCGCAGGATGTTGAACTTTACACCACAATCCAGGCAGACAACCGAATAAGGGAACTGGGGCCGCTCCATCTGGCCGTCGAAGGTCATCGAGGGCCGCGAGGCGCTGCGCCTGTTATTGACCTCAAGCTGAAGCTGCCGGTCAGGCACAGGAGTTTTGTCGTCATAATGATCGCCGAGCCACCGCCGGGGGCCGTCACACGTCACATCCATCACATAGTCCGCACCGACCATGCCCGGAGCCTCTTTGGCCATTTGAACGGCCTCATCGCGGTCTATGTCTTCGGTCGTCAGCACGCTGATTTGCGCACCGTGTGTTCGCAGGTGCTTCGTCAGCATGCGCGTATCGATACCCTCGATCCCCACGATCTCGTTTTCAACCAGGTAATCCTGCAAGCTTTTGGTCGCCCGCCAGTTGCTCACCGTCGGGGAATATTCCCGGACAACGAACCCCTCAACCCACACATTCTCAGATTCGACGTCATCATCATTGACGCCGTAGTTGCCGATTTCGGTGTAGGTCATCGTCACGATCTGGCCACGGTATGACGGGTCTGTCAGGACCTCCTGGTAGCCCGTCATCCCCGTGTTGAAGACGACCTCTCCAACGCTGGTGCCTTCGGCGCCGAAGGAGGTGCCTTCAAAAACCGTCCCGTCTTCCAGTGCAAGCATGGCTT
>JAWODS010000261.1:0-2742 GCA_046483205.1 Armatimonadota bacterium
GACCAGGACCCGTATGATTACCTGCCGTACTTCTGGTCCGAAGTCTTCGATTTTTCATGGGAGTTCTGGGGTGACACGGCTGACGCCGACCGGGTCGTGCACCGCGAGGCACAGCGCGACGAAGACATGGTGGTCGTCTGGACGAAGGGCGACCGTGTCGTGGCTGCGTGGGGCCCGTGGACGATGCCGAAAGATGATAAAAAGCTCCTGCAGCAGTGGATCAAGTCCGGCGAAGCCGTGGATGTTGAAAAACTGGCCGATGAGACAACAGGCATTGCCGATCTGGCTTAGTCTATCTTCTTTTTTGAACAACTTGCGCAATGGGCCTGTCATGAGTGCCAGATGCGCACAATGCACAAGGATTGGGTGATGACCTATGGCACTTGACGTCGGAACGAAAGCTCCTGATTTTGATTTGCCGGTCGCCGGTGGCTATGAGACGGGACTGTGGCAGCTGATGGGCACCAATGACTATGTCATCCTCGCGTTTTATCCAAAAGCCAAAACCAGTGTCTGCACTGAAGAAATGACGATGCTGGACGAGTTTCGCCCCGATCTCCAGAGCCTGGGTGCACAGATCGTCGGAATATCCGTCGATGATATTGAAACCCTGGAAGACTGGATTGGTGAAACCGGCTTCACAATCCCGCTGATGTCGGATGCGAATCCCAAAGGCGTCGTTGCAGAAATGTATGAGGTCATGAGCAACAAAGGTGTCTCCGAACGCGCCTATTTCATCATCGACGACGAAGGGACCATCCAATACTCCTATGTTTCTGCAATGACGAAGAACCCCGGCGTGGACCGCCTGATTACAGCGCTGGAAGAAATTCAGGGGGAGAAATGAAATGGCCGAAGACCGGGCGACGGACGAGCAAAACGCAGAACAAGAGCCACGCCGCCTGATCGAGCCCATCGGCCATGCGGATCACACGCTCGGCAACCCTGATGCAAAAGTCAATATCGTGGAATTCGGTGACTACGAGTGCAAAGACTGCCAGCAGGCCCATGAGCATGTGGACAGGTTGCTGGCTGACCGCGCCGATGAGATTTTCTTTGCGTTCCGCCATTTTCCGCTGACAAATGTGCACCCCTACGCCCTGTCGGCGGCACTGGCTGCCGAGGCCGCCGGCCGGCAGGAAAAGTTCTGGGAAATGCACGGGACGCTGTTCGAAAGTCAGGGCAAACTCGAGGCGTATCGGCTCATCGAATACGCCCGGAATCTCGACCTCGATATCGCCCAATTCGCAAACGATCTTGCCGATGGTGATCTGCGCCGAAGCATCCTCCACAGGCGCATGCAGGGCCTCAAAAGCGGCGTCGCAGGCACGCCCACCTTCTATATCAACAATATCCGGTGGAATGGCGAGCCAACTGCGGAGAACCTGTCTGAGGCCATCGATAGTGCCCTGAAGCAGTCTGACCCAGACTAAACGAACCGCTGCGACATCCACAACTCCGCACCAATACCATCCGAAAGAGACGATAGCGTATGGGAACGCTGGAAGGCCGCGACCCTTTCAACATACTCATCGCCGGTGAGGCCGGGCAGGGCCTGGCGACGATGGGTGATCTTCTGACTAAAGCACTCGTCCGCAGCGGGTACCGGGTGGTCGTTCGACAGGGCTACATGTCCCGCATCCGCGGCGGCCACAACACCTACCAGATCCTCGCCAGCACCGGCGCCATCCATGCACCCCGCGAACCGGTTGATCTGCTGGTGGGGTTGAACGAGGCATCAGTCGAGCTGCACCGCGGCGACCTCAGTGACGGAGGTCTTATCGTCGCCGAAGATGACAACGAGGCGCTCGCTGAGGAAGATCTCGGTGTGCCGCTGGCTGAGATGGCGGAGGGGCTGTTCATCAACATTGCCGCTCTCGGGGCCATCTGCTGCATGCTCGGTCTGAGCCGCGATACCGTCGCCGGTCTCGTCCGCGACCAGTTCGGCAAGAAAGACGAAGAGATCGCCGAGCTCAATGATGACGCCCTCGCGGCGGGATACGAGTGGATCGAAGAACATGACCGCTTCGACGCCGCGTTTCTGCCGCTCGCCGATGAACCGTCCGAGACGCCCATGACGCTCAACGGCAATGAGGCAATCGCCCTGGGAGCATTATCGGCCGGGCTGAAGTTCTACTCCTTTTATCCCATGACCCCGGCCACCTCCATCGGCCTGAATATTATCAAGCACGCCGACGAAATGGGCGTGGTGTATGAGCAGGCCGAGGACGAAATTTCCGCCATTAACATGGCCATCGGGGCCTCCTTCACCGGAGCCCCCGCAATGGTCGCGACCTCCGGCGGCGGCTTTGCACTGATGTGTGAGGGGCTGAGTCTCGCCGGGATGACCGAAACGCCCGTGGTCATTGCCATCGCCCAGCGGCCCGGACCGGCGACAGGCCTGCCCACACGCACCGCCCAGCAGGATCTCGAATTCGTCCTGCATGGCGGTCACGGAGAATTCCCGAGGGCGATCTTTGCTCCGGGAACCATCGAGCAGTGCTTTCATCTCGCCCGTCAGGCCTTCATGATCGCGGAGAAAACGCACAGCCCGGCCTTCATCCTCACCGACCAGTACCTTGCCGATTCCTCCCGCGCGGTGCAGCTCTTCGATGTTGAGAATCTCCCGCCCGTGGACGTCCCTCTCGACGCCGGGCCCGCCGCTGAGCCGTACCGCCGCTACGAAATCACCGAAAGCGGCGTGTCACCGCGACTGCTGCCCGGGGTGACCGAGCACCTCGT
>JAWODS010000209.1:0-55378 GCA_046483205.1 Armatimonadota bacterium
TGAATCGAAGCTGTTTGAAATCGTCGAAGGAACATCAGAAATCCAGCGACTGGTCATTGCCAACCGCCTTCTGAAAGAGGCCCAGTCGTAAGAGTATAATTGCCCTTAGTGGGGGTTTTCAATGCGAATAATCGTATGTATCAAACAGGTGCCGGATACGACCGAGGTCCAGTTCGATGAAGAAAAGGGCACACTGATACGCGACGGCGTGCCACATATTATCAACCCGTTTGATGAAAACGCTATCGAGGCGGCGCTGACGCTCGTCGAGGAGCATGGTGGCGAGGTCATCGTCCTGAGCATGGGCCCACCGCAGACCGAAGACCGCCTGCGCGAGGCAATTGCAATGGGTGCCGACCGCGCTGTTTTGCTGTGCGATCGTGCGCTGGCCGGAGGGGACACGCTGGCCACCAGCTACTCGCTGGCCCAGGGCATCAGGAAGATAGGCGATTATGATCTTATCTTCACCGGCAAACAGGCCTTCGACGGCGACACCGGGCAGGTTGGCCCGGGACTGGCGGAGCAGCTTGGAATCCCGCAGGTCACCTACGCCATTGAGATCGAAGAAGTGGACACTGAGAGCAACGAGATCCAGGTCCGCAGACTGCTGGATGACGGTTTTGAAGTGGTGCGCACGAAGATGCCGTGTGTCGTCACTGCCGTCAAGCAGCTCAATGAGCCGCGCCTGGCGGGTCTCAAGGGGCGGATGCAGGCCAAGAAAGCCGAGATTGATGTCTGGACGGCTGAAGAGATCGAGGCGGACTGCGACTGCTGTGGCCTGGATGGCTCGCCGACCAGTGTGATTGAAGTCTTTACGCCCAGCCGTGATATCGAGGGTGAAAAGATCGAGGGCGAAACCCCCGAAGAGATTGCTCGGAAGCTTTTGGATGCACTAAGCGCAGACAAGCTGGTGTAAGCCCCATTCACAGGTGTCTGCAGCGAGCGGACCGTTGTGGATCGTGGCGATGATTTTGACAGTGTAGAATGTGAGGGTAGATCATGCCGATCTATGTAGATGCAGAAAAATGTGTGGGCTGCGAGCAGTGTATCCCCGCGTGCCCCTATGGTGCCATAGAAATGCAGGATGGCGTGGCGGTATTTACCGAAGATTGCACGCAATGCGGCATGTGCATTTCAGCCTGCAGCTTCGGTGCGATTGTGCGGGAACGCACGGCGGTCTGCGACATCGATTTGTCCGAATACTCGGGCGTCTGGGTGGTTGCAGAGCTGCATGACGAGGGGCTTGCTGATGTCACGCTGGAGCTTTTGGGCAAGGGCCGGGACCTGGCGGACCGCCTTGACGAAGAGCTCAGCCTCGTCCTGCTCGGCAACGATGTGTCGGACCTTGCGGATGATGCGGCGAAGCACGGCGCTGACCGGGTGTATCTTGCCGAGGCGCCGGAGCTGGACCCCTACACCACCGGCCCCTACACCGATGTTATCACACGATTGATCAACCAGTACAAGCCGGAAATTGTCCTGATTGGCGCCACGGCTCTGGGCCGAGACCTTGCCTCGCGCATTGCTGCACGCATTGGCGCAGGTCTGACGGCGGATTGCACCGGGCTGGATATCGACCCGGATGAAAAGATCCTGGTGCAGACCCGCCCGGCCTACGGTGGCAATGTCATGGCGACAATCGTCTGCCGGCACGCACGTCCACAGATGGCGACCGTCCGACCAAGAGTCTTCAAACGATCGGAACCGCAGCCTGATAATAGGGCGGAGGTCATCGAAGTCCCCGTTGAAATTCGCGAAGAATCGCTGCTTACACGCGTTATTGAGATCATCAAGGAAGAAAGTGACGAAGCTGCGGATCTGCAGGACGCCGATATTATTGTCTCCGGCGGACGTGGCCTGGGAGCTCCGGAAAATTTCAAGCTTATCCGCGAGCTGGCCGAGGAGCTCGATGCTGCTGTTGGAGCGTCCCGTGCAACCGTGGACGCCGGCTGGATTCCCGCCTTCCACCAGGTGGGACAGACGGGCAAAACGGTGCATCCGAAGGTGTATATCGCCTGCGGGATATCGGGCGCCGTGCAGCACCTGGCGGGCATGAAATCATCCGACTGTATCGTGGCGATCAACAAGGACGCCAACGCGCCGATCTTTGATGTCGCTCACTACGGCATCGTGGGCGACCTTTTCGATATCGTCCCGGCTCTTACAAAGCAGCTTCGGAAGGAACGTGGAGCCACATGATTGCTTTCGTATTTCCGGGCCAGGGCTCACAGAGTGTAGGGATGGGCCGGGAAATATACAACGAATTCGCGATCGCCACGGAGTACCTCGATGCCTTCGACGAAGAGGCGGAGTTCCCGCTGCTTCTCATCATGTTCGAAGGGCCGAATGAGCGCCTGACAGCCACTGAGAACGCGCAGCCGGCGCTGGCCGCGCACTCACTCACTGTTGCGCAAATCCTCCGGAAGGAGGGAATAGTGCCTGATATCGTCGCCGGCCACTCACTGGGAGAATACTCGGCCCTCGCAGTTGCAAAAACCTTCAACCCCTTTGATACCATAGATATCGTTCGCCAGCGCGGGCAGTTCATGGCAGAAGCCGGCACTCGCCTGGGGGGAACAATGGCGGCCGTTATCGGCCTGGATGCGCAGAAGGTTGAGGAGGCTGTCGCGTCAGTCGATGTGGGGGATGCTGTTGTGGCCAATTACAACTCGCCGGGGCAGACGGTGATATCCGGCAACGAAGATGCGGTGGAGGCGGCGGGGAAGGTCGCCGGGGAGATGGGCGCGAAGCGTGTCATCCCGCTGAATGTCAGCGGCGCTTTCCATTCACCACTCATGCAGCAGGCCGCGGACAGGCTGGCGGAGGTCCTCGCAGACACAGCGATGGATGATGCTGAACTGCCTGTCGTGACGAATGTTCTGGCAGTCCCGGAGCAGCGAGCGGCGGCGTTGAGAACCGGCCTCGTCAAGCAGCTCACTGAGCCGGTTCGCTGGGTGCAATCAGTCGAAAAGATGCTGGAAATGGGTGTGGACACATTTGTCGAGGTCGGTCCGGGGCGCGTTCTGTCCAAAATGCTGCAGCGGTCAGGCGTGGCCGCAGACGTTTACAGTACAGGGAGTGTGGACGAGATCCGGCAGGTCATCAACGACCTTGGCTGATCCGCCGCAAAGGGAGGGCTGCATCACATGGAACTGAAAGATAAAGTGGCAATTGTCACCGGATGTGGTGGCGGTCTCGGGCGCGCCATTGCCCGGGAGCTGGCCGCCGCGGGCGCTCATATCGTCGTCAATGATATCCCCCCGGCCGAAGAGCAGGCAAACGACGTCGCCGAAATGGTCAGGGAGAACGGCGGCGGGGCCCTGGTGTGTCTTGGGAGTGTCACCTCCGAAGATGACGTCGATCTGATGGTGGATGCGGTCATGGACGAGTTCGGCCATATCGATATTCTGATCAACAACGCCGGCATCACCCGCGACAGTCTGCTCATCCGTCTCAAAGAGGATGACTGGGACATGGTGCTGGATGTGAACCTCAAGGGCGGATTCTTGTGCACGAAGGGCGTGGCGCGGCCGATGATGAAGGCACGCGAGGGAAGTATCGTCAACATCGCCTCGGTGGCCGGGGTCATGGGCAACGCGGGCCAGGCGAACTACTCGGCGTCAAAGGGCGGTTTGATTGCACTAACCAAGACGACCGCCAAAGAGCTCGCGGGGCGCAACATCCGCTGCAACGCCGTCGCTCCGGGCTTCATCGAGACGGATATGACCGGCGTTCTTGATGAGGAGGTCAAAGAGCAGTGGCTCGCGAATATTCCGCTCGGGCGTGGTGGAAGTCCTGAGGAGGTCGCGAACGTTGTACGATTCCTCGCCGGTCCGAACGCATCATACATCACCGGTCAGGTTATCAATATTGACGGTGGCCTGATTATGTGAACGGAGTATCCAACGGCTGTGGCCGTTGAGATAGACACAATCCACATCTCAGCAACTGACAAAATGGAGGTAATCGCATTGGCACTATTCGAGCAGGTCAAGGACATTGTTGTAAGAGAGCTCTCTGTCCCCGAGGGACAGGTTACTGAAGAGGCGACTTTCACGGGGGATCTCAACGCTGACTCGCTGGATGTCGTTGAGCTCGTTATGGCGTTCGAGGACGAGTTCGACGTGGAAATTCCGGACGAAGACGCCGAAAAGATCCAGACCGTTGGAGATGCAGTAAGCTATCTTGAAGAGCACACCAGCTAGGCTCCGCTCGTGCTGCCGGAAATAGACGGAAGCACTGGGCGGTTGCAGGCGCTGTCTGACAGAGATCTGAGGCGACGACGAGCGGCCGCCCGTATCAGCTCTTCAGGTAATATGGTAATGGTGAATGATACATGGCGCGACGCGTAGTAATCACAGGATATGGAATGCTGTCATGTTTCGGGATCGGCCATGACGCTATCTGGGAGGCCGTGTGCGATGAGGCGTGCGGTATCGATCACATCACCCGTTTTGATGTGACTGAGTATGATTCCCAGATCGCCGCACAGGTTCCGGATTTTGAGATGGACGAACGAGTTGACCCGAAGCTCAGCAAACGGGCGGACCGGTTTACCCAGTTTGCGCTTCAGGCCAGCCAGGAAGCGCTGGACATGGCCGGAATTGAGCGGACGGAGGAGCCCCGTGATGATATCGGGGTTTTGATCGGCTCCGGTATCGGTGGCATGGAGACATGGGAGGAGCAGTACGAGCGCCTCCTCAACAGGGGCCCCGGACGGGTCAGCCCATTTTTGGTGCCCATGCTCATCAGCGATATGGCGTCGGGGCTTGTTTCGATCATGATCGGAGCACGCGGCCCCAATCTCGCCGCTGTGACCGCCTGCGCGAGTGCCACTCACTCGACGGGCCTCGCCTTCGATATGATCCGTCACGGACGCAGCGAGATCATGGTGACCGGCGGAAGCGAGGCGGCAGTCACAAAGACGGCGCTGTCGGGCTTCTGCTCCGCACGCGCACTTTCAACGCGCAATGACGCCCCCAAAGATGCGTGCCGCCCGATGGACCGGGACCGCGACGGGTTCGTCATCGGTGAAGGCTGCACTATTGTGATCCTGGAAGAGCTCGAGCATGCGAAGGCACGCGGTGCAGATATTTATGGAGAGCTCATCGGCTTCGGCATGAGCGGCGACGCGTATCATATCACCGCTCCGGAGCCCGAAGGGACTGGCGCTGTGCTGGCGATGGAAGCGGCGCTGAAGGACGCCGGACTCACCACTGACGACATCGACTACATCAACGCCCATGCGCCAGGAACACCACCCGGTGACGCGATGGAGGGGCACGCCCTGCTGGACCTGTTTGGCGAAGACACGCCACCCGTCAGTTCCACCAAGGGCAATCACGGCCATCAGCTCGGCGCAACCGGCGCCACGGAGCTCATTCTTTCATTGACCATGGCGCACGAAGGGTATATCCCGCCGACGCTCAACTGCGAAAACCCTGATGATTTTATGACGTTTGACATCGTCAGGGGGCAGGGGCGCGAAGTCGATATCGCGACCATCATGAGCAACTCGTTTGGCTTCGGTGGCCACAACGCGGTCCTGATCGCCACAACGGCCGGTTACTGAACCGTGATACGGTTCACTTTTCAGACTGCTGCTGCGGCCCCTGTGGTGTTCAGGCAGGGGTCGCTGCGTTTCAGCAAAGATTGTGCAGGAGCATTGTCATGACGCAGGAGCCGGACTGGGCGGAGGTTCGTGACAAATTGAATCTGCCCTCAGAGATGGACCTCACACTTCTCAGGCGCGCATTCTCACACGGGTCGTTCGTGCGGGAGAGCGACCGTGACCCGGTGGAGTCCAACCAGCGACTGGAGTTTCTCGGAGATGCGGTGCTGGACCTGGCGCTTGCGATGAAGCTGTATGAACAGCACCCGGATGTCGCCGAGGGTGAGCTTACAAAAATGAAGTCAATGCTCGTGCGTGCCGAGGCGCTGGAAACGGTGGCCAGAGACCGGGGCCTGAACCGCTTTCTACTACTCGGTCATGGCGAAGAAGAAGGCGGGGGACGGCAGAAGCCGTCCATACTTGCCGACTGCACCGAGGCCCTGATTGGCGCCATTTACCTGTCCTGTGGCTGGAACGCTGCGAGAGATTTCGTTCTCGATGCCTTCGACGCGCTTCTGGAAAGAAATACGGCGGGGGAGCTGGTCTTCGATCACAAGAGCAGACTGCAGGAGTTCCTCCAGGCGGTTGGGTACAGGCCCCCGGTGTACAGGCCGCTGCAGGTTAGCGGGCCCGATCATGATCGAACTTTTGTCATGGAAGCGGTGCTGAGTGGAAAACAAATCGGCATCGGAGAGGGTCCCAGCAAGCAGCAGGCCGAACAATCCGCCGCCCTGAATGCCCTTCAAACCCGGGATGAATGGCTTCCCGATGCGCTGCAGGGCGGATGAGACTTCATCCGAGTATCCTGAGAACCGTATGTGGTGGGTGGCGATGAGCTCCGAACGATCACACAAAACTGTTCTCGCCGCAATTGTCCTCGCGCTTCTTTCCTCCACAGCCTTTGCCGCCTCCCATGGGCCATACACCTTCCTTTACGGGATGGATATGGCCGCGGCAGACCAGGTCCTGAGCGATTCAGTGGAACTGGGGCTGAATACGATCTACATTGATCTGAAGGCCGGCGATTTGGATGATCTGTCATCGGTGCGCCGCCTTGTCCATCACGCCGCCGGCTGGGGCTTTGAGGTCATCGTCGGCCTCCCCACGACCACCTTCACCCGCAGGCCTCTGTCACCGTATTCCAGCGATTACCGTGCGGCAGTGTCCGACATGCTTGCCCGCACCGTCTCGGCGCTTTCGGACGAACCGGGCTTGAGCGCCTGGGCGACAGGGCATTATCTGGAGAAACATATTAGCTACACCGACGGCGACTTCCGGCAATTCCTGCAAAAGCGCTATGGCACGATTACGACCCTGAATGAGGCGTGGGGATCCGATTACCAGAGATGGAGGGCGATAAACCAGGAGGATGCTCTGGGCCTGAATGAAGATGATGTCTTTATCGGGAAAGCCGCCATTGATGTCGCCGATTACAGGGAGGCAGCGTACCGCGAGCTTCTTGACCTGTGGGCCGCAGAAATCCGTAAACACGATCCCAACCGGCCGTTGATGACGGGGCTGATCAGCCTCTATCGCTCCATTCCCTCGGTGCCGGACAGCTACAACGTTATCGCCGTGACCATGCCCCCGGAGATTATGACCCCCGGAGATGTCCCCGACGCCGGCACTCACAACGTTCACGCTGCGGATATGGCGCGGCGCGGGGGGCGGTTTGATGTCGTCACCACCCTGCGACTGCCTCTTTCGGATATCGACCGCATCGCGGAGTGGGTGAGAGAAGCGGACCTGCATGGAGCCTCGGGTATCGGCCTGGAAAACTGGGAGCGGCTGTCCGAAAACCGTCATCTCATGCGGGTGCTGAAGCGGGTTCTGAACGAGCAGTGGGAATACAGCTCCCTGCAGAGCAGCCCTCAGCCGTGTGCAGCAGTCATCCATTCGCCATACGCCGAGGGCTACAGCGTCCTGGATGTGCCGGTATATGGCTACCTCAGGGGATTTGCGACCGGGCAGCCAACGAGCCCGATTGAGGACCTGCGTCTCGGAACCTGTTTCGGCATAATTGACGTCCTGGCCCCTTCAGACCTGGATGCGGTAGATCTTCAGCGTTACAGCGTCCTGATCGCACCCACGGCTGTGGGGCTAACGCGTCAGCAGTGCATCATCCTGTCGCAGTACGTCAGGAAAGGTGGCGCACTGATCACCGACATCGGAGCGGGGATGGCGCTGTCGGCTTCCTTTTTGTCCATCCCGCCAGACCTGCAGCAGGTACTGGGGGTCCAGAAGCTGGTGGATCCCGCTGCCCGGGCGGGTAACCTGCGCGTATCGGCGCGTTTACCGAGCTTTCCTGATTTGCGAGTGGGGATGGAGAGCGAGGGAACGTTTGAAATCCAGGTGGCGAGATCGAACGATACGGTCACCACTCGGGCCGGGGAGTATGCGGTGAGTTCGCCCTCCGCCTTCGCATCCACATCCGGGGGGGCCAGGGCACTGGCGGTGATGGAGGCGCGTCCGGATAAGGATACGGAGGATGTGCAACTGCCTCCGTCACTTCAAGAGCAGGGTGTAGAGATGCGCAGTAAGCCGGGCCTGTTCTGCGGGCTGCTGCATAACCGCTACGGCAGCGGTGTGAGTATCTTCGCCACACATCACATCTATCCGTACTGGCCGCTTTCGGATGCTGTGAACACGGCCCTGCACTATGATCTGATGGCACGCCGGGCGCCATGTGAGCTTGTCGATGCGGCATTTCTGCCCGATAACGTCGAGATGAGCTGGCAGGGAGACGGTGTGCGGCTGTTAAATCCCGGTCTCCGGCCGCAGAGCTACCCCCTGGCGCTGTATGGGATGCACGACAGGCTGTTGAATGCCGCTTTGAACGAAACTTTCGCAGAGGTCCGGGAGGATCGCGGCCGGCAATTGGCGGTCGTTTCTGTCCCCGGTCAGCGAGTGATCTATTTCCCGCTGACTAATATACAGGTGCAGCCATACACCGGCAGTGTGAAGAGCCTCATTGAAAGGCTGAATCCGTCAGGGCTGAAACTGTCGGTCGGAGGGCCGGGGTCGCAGGTGCGGCAGGGCAGAGGGGGGCGGCCGGAGTTGACGAGGGCGGATGCGTCGGTCACGGTGCGCGTCACCATCAGCGACAGTGAGAGGTATCCTGTCACGAACGGCTCGACGCACACTGTGACAATCACGCGCAGGCGGGGTCACACTGACAGCTTCCGGGTCACAGCCACGCCGGAGGGATTGAGCTTCAAAGCGGAGATTGACCGCAACACCATAGAAATAGCGCCGGCGGGGTAAAACCCACCGACGCTCCTCGCAACGCTGATAGACGTGTTACTCCTGTCCGGACGTTTCCTTCTGCAGCTTTTCCCAGTCAGCCAGAAAGCCTTCGAGGCCGCGGTCGGTCAGCGGGTGATTGAACATCTTGTCCATCACATCAAAGGGCACTGTGGCGATGTGTGCCCCCCAGACGGCGGACTGCTGCACGTGTTCGGGCCGGCGCACACTGGCGACGATGATCTCCGTATCGTAGTCGTAGGCCCGGTAGATGTCAGCAATTTCCTCGATGATCGGCAGAGCCGCCTGGCTCATGCACATGTCTTCGATGCGGCCGAGAAATGGTGAGCAGTAACTTCCCCCGGCCTTTGCGGCGATGAGCGCCTGGGCGGTGGTGAAAACGAGAGTGATGTTGGTGTCGATGCCCTCCTGGGAAAGAATTTTGACCGCCGCCATGCCCTCTTTTGTCATCGGAATCTTCACAACGATATTATCGGCCCACATGGCAAGGTTGCGCGCTTCCTCCAGCATGCCCTCGGTGTCCAGACTGACGACCTCGGCACTGACAGGACGATCCCCCATAATCTCGCAGATCTTTCGGATCTGTGTCTCAAAATCGTTCCCCTCACGGGATACGAGGGTTGGATTGGTTGTCACGCCATCCACCACGCCCCAGCTGTCGGCTTCTTTTATCTCCTCGATATTGGCCGTATCAACGAAAAATTTCATTCGTATTGTTCATCCTTCCATCACAGGATATGCGGTTGATAGGACTTACAGCGGCAGCGGATCGTCCCAGGCGCGATCAAATACCTGGACTTCTCCGTCCTCTATGTACAGAAAATTTCCATTGTTGTTTTTCCACGAACCGTCGTTGTAATAGTGCCGGGGAGTGCCATCTTCTTCCCAGGTGTTGTGGTCCACCTTGTGGATGTGTCCGAACACGATCGCGTTCGGGTCGTGATCGAAGACATGGCGGATCTGTCGTAGCCGGTTGCGCGCGGCGCGGCGCCACGGGAAGCGCGAATAGTACACGTCACCAATCTCTGTGAAGTGCTGAAGGGCGGCATCAGGAACTGTATCGGGATGTCGGAGAGTGGCCACTTCAACACCGGCCTCATCCAGCACCTGCAGCGCACGATCCTGTTCGGGGAACGGCTCGCCATCGGCCCGGACGTCCGCAAAGTCGTCCTCCAGATCGTGGGCCATGAGGCTGAGGCCAATGCGGATTTCCTCGTCAGTGAACTGCAGCCCGTTTGGCTCCCACTGAAGGCTGTGAAAGACGTGTCTGCCAACACTCGACCACCGTGGCTGGTAGCGGTCGGAAGGCTCCAGGGCGGGGGTGGTAAAATGCTCCATCGCTTCCCCGGCGGGTGGAGGTGTCATAAGACTCACCCGCTCGCGCACGTACGCCCACAGCCAGGCGTCCACGAGATGACCGTGTTCCGCCACGATTGAGGCGTCCCCGGATTTGATGATCAAAAACGGGTAGGGAGGAGTAATCGGATACGCCCCCTTACCCAGGCAAATGGAAGGAATCCCGGCATCATGATTGCCGACCAGGTACGCAATGCCAATTCCCGAGCGGTACATGTCGAAGAAAATATCGACAATATCAAAGTACGTTGGCAGGAAAGGGGTATCGTCCTTTTGCGGTATATCGACCATATCCCCATTGACAACGACGAGATCAACGCCCGATTCATCACGTACCCAGGTGAGGAAATCGAGAAAAGCGCGGCGCTTGGCCCTGTGATTGTCCGGGACTTCCTCGGACCATTCATCAACATGTACGTCGGAGACAACAATCGCCTTTTGGGCTTCAATGACAGAGGGTTGTGTGAACATGTTGCCCAGCTTTCTCTGGTGCGGTTAATCGACGGCAATAACACCCTGGACAGTATCAACGCGGTCTTTGAGGATGCGCTCGATTACATTTGTAAGCGTCATCTGTGCCATCGGACAGCCCTTGCAATGTCCCTGAAGCCGAACGCTGACCTGGCCGTCATCATCGACATCAACAAACTCCACATCGCCACCGTCTCGCTGCAGCATCGGACGGACTTCCTCGAGCGCTTCCTTCACCTGTTGTTCTGTGCTCATTCCCTGTTCTTCTGTCGTCATCGTATGTAAACTCCTTGCCTGTTTTTCGGACGTACATTGATACTGCTATTTTACAACACGTGCCCTGCCGGGCCAATCCCCATGACGGCTGGCGCGGCGGAGTGTTCAGAACTCGTCCCAGTAATCCGGCTCCCGCTGCTTGAGGAACTCAATCCCTTCGTCGTATGAGCGCACTCCGGCCAGTGTACCGACGGCGGTGGTGCAGAGCGCACCGATGGCGTTGGCGAATTTGGCCGTCCGCTCCAGGTCCCAGCCGTCGAGGTATCCCCGGAGAAACCCGGCGACATACGCATCGCCCGCACCAGTGCCATCCACGGCTGTGACCTCGTACGCCGGCACATGCAGGCGGGTATCCGTTGAGGCGACAAACGAGCCGTTCGGCCCGTCCTTGAGTGCCACAATTTCGATCCCATATTCCAGCAGATCGTCGGCGACGTCCTCCGGCTTGCTTTTGCCGGTCAATTGCTGCGCTTCTGAGAGTGAGGGCAGGAAGAGTTGCGTGTGCTCCAGGCACGGTTCCAGCGTGTCCATCCAGCCGCCGCTGTCGTCCCAGACAGTGTCAAGCGAAATCGTGGCCCCACGTTCTGCGGCCTCGCGCATCACCCGGGCCATGGGCTCTCCGTCGAAATCCCCCATGACCAGCGCCCCGGCGAAATGCAGCACCCGGGAGCTACCGGCAAGATCCATGTCAACCTCCTCCGGCCGGAGGGTGCCGTTCGCCCCGGGGTAGTGCAGGAAGGTCCGCTCACCCTCAGAATCGATCATAATCATCGTCGCCGAGGTGGCGCTGTCGGGATCGACGGCCACGCCGTCAATGCTGGCGCCTCCCTCCTGGAGAGTGTTGGTTACGAAATGGCCGAAACCGTCATCACCGACTTTCCCCATGACGGCAGTGTCCACTCCAAGTTTATCAAGAGCGAGGCCGGTATTGGCGGCACATCCACCCAGGCCCATGCCCAGTTCGTCAACAAGGCTCAATCGTCCGCGTTGAGGCCATTCATCGATCGGGAGTGCCCACACATCTGCCACGAGAATGCCCAGACACGCGACATCTGCCACAGTACTCACCTCTAAAGATCAGCGTTTATCTGCAGTCACGCTGAAATAATATGGCTACGGTGTACTGTTCCTCTTCCGCTTTGCATTTCCCTTCCCGGCGCAGCATTTTGACATTCAGGACCCACAACACCCCGGGTGGCTTTACATTGAGCCCGCGAACTGTTATACTGTTTTTAGTCACGTTTCCCCGACCCGGCGACGCGCCCTTCCAGCGGTCGCTGAGTTGCAGGGCAAGGACACGACCGAAGTGTTAATACAGCATGGCGTGGCCAGCGGTCGCAGGCGGCTGCTGAACAAAAAGGAAAAGGACGATAGCAATGCCACTGAGCATCGAAGACAAGCAGGAAATTATTGACAAATACGCTCGCCACGAGAATGACACTGGATCACCCGAGGTGCAGGTTGCGCTTTTGACCGGACGGATCCAGTATTTGACAACACATTTGCAGGATCATCCCAAGGACCATCACTCCCGGCGAGGCCTGCTGAAGCTCGTTGGACAGCGGCGGCGCCTGCTGAACTATCTGCGCAATAAAGACGTCATTGGATATAGAGAATTAATTGCCGATCTCGGGTTGAGACGTTAAGAGACTCGGGCAGGGATTAACCGAAGACAACGGCAGACACTGTTTGTCTGGCCATTGTCATACACATGTGCGCCCAGCGCACACACAAACAACAAACCGTGCAATCAGCTGAAACGAGCCCCGGGCCGAACTTAGCCGAATCGTAACCGGCCTTCGGCCCAAAGACAGGGGATCAGACAAAACAGGGGATGGCAGTTGTGCCCCTCCTGCTTTCTCTGGCTCCCTATCTTGACGGGCTTGGCTTTCGGCGGATTGCCGAAAGGACAAGACCACATGAAACAAGAAGTATCAATGGAACTCGCCGGACGTCCGCTGAAGCTCGAGACCGGACGACTGGCGCAACAGGCTGACGCATCAGTAGTCGTGACCTATGGCGATACCGTCATACTGGCGACTGCATGTGTCGAAGACGAAAAGTCCGACCTCCCATTCCTTCCCCTTCGAGTTGACTTCGAAGAAAAGATGTACGCCGTAGGGCGCGTACCCGGCGGTTTTTTCAAGCGCGAAGGGAAACCCTCGGAAGAGGCCACCCGCACGTGCCGGAAAATCGACCGCCCGATTCGACCTCTGCTCGACAGCGGCATGCGCAACGAGATGCAGGTTCTCATCCTGCCGCTTTCTGTCGAGGCTGACAGCTCCGTTGACGTGGCATCAATGATTGGTGCTTCAGCAGCGATGCACCTGTCGAGAATCCCCTTCGCCGGTCCCTTTGGAGCCGTGCGTGTGGGGCTCATCGACGGCGAGCTGCAGCTCAACCCGGACTACGACGACGTGCAGGAATGCGACATGGACCTGCTGGTCGCGGCGACCGCAGAGGGCGTCGTGCAGATTGAGCTCTCCGGTGACGATGCAGACGATGACATCGTCTATGACGCCATCGAGATGGCCACTGAGGCCTGCCAGCCGATCATCGAACTGATCAATGAGCTTCGTGAGAAAGCCGGCAAGCCCAAGGGCGAATTCGATCTATGGCGCCCGCGTGAAGAGGCCGTCGAGTACATCACCAACAACATGACCGAGCAGATCCACGATGCACTCGGCCAGCCGGACAAGGAAGCCGTCAACAGCGCTCTTGAAACCCTGAAACAGGAAGCGCGCGAAGCGCTGACCGAGCAGGGCATCGAAGACCCCGGGGCGGATGTCCACGAGGTTTTCGAAGACATCACCAAGGAGCGCCTGCAGGACCTGGCGTTTGATGAAGGCCGCCGTATTGACGGCCGCGAACTCGACGAGGTCCGCGACGTGAGTTGTGAGGTCGGGCTTCTGCCCAGGGCTCATGGCTCGGGTCTGTTCAACCGTGGAGAGACCCAGGTCCTCACCGTGGCGACTCTCGGCGCCTACAAAGACCAGAAGCTCGTCCGCACACTGGAGGAAGAGGAATACTCCAGGTTTATGCACCATTACAACTTCCCGCCCTTCTCCACCGGCGAAGTGAAGCCGATGCGCAGCGCGTCGCGCCGCGAGATCGGGCATGGCGGAATTGGGCTCACGGCCATCGAGCGGGTTCTTCCTCCAGAAGAGGAATTCCCGTACACCATCCGCCTGGTTTCCGAGGTGCTGGCCGCGAATGCATCAACGTCAATGGCCGCTGTGTGCGGCTGCTCGCTGGCGCTGATGGACGCGGGCGTGCCGATTAAGAAGCCGGTTGCCGGTGTCGCGATGGGCCTTATCAGGCGCGGTAACGATTACCGCATCCTCAGCGACATGCAGGGGCTCGAAGACTTCATGGGCTACATGGACTTCAAGATCGGCGGAACCCGTGACGGTATCAACGTGATTCAGCTCGATACCAAGACACACGGTCTGCCCCTCGATGTCATCAAGGAGGGTCTCGCACGCGGCCGTGCAGGACGCCTGCAGATCCTGGATATCATGGACAGCGTCATCTCGGAACCGCGAGAGACACTGTCGGAGCACGCACCGCGAATGATTCCGGTGCAGATCCCGCAGGCGAAGATCGGTCTCGTAATCGGGCCGGGTGGCAAGACCATTCGGAAGATGCAGGAAGATTACGAATGCACGATCGATGTTGATGACGAAGGCCTCGCCCTCGTCTTTGGCGAGGATCCGGAGAAGGTGGAAGCGGCTGCCCAGCAGATCCGCGACATGACCCGGGACATCGAGCCGGGAGAAGTCTTCACCGGCAAGGTCGTCAACACGACCGACTTTGGCGCATTCGTCGAAGTCATGCCGGGCCGTGACGGTCTGGTACACATCTCTGACCTCGACTGGAGCCACGTCAACAAGACGACCGACGTCCTGAACGTTGGCGACGAAGTTACGGTCAAGTGCACCAATGTTGATGACGAAGGCAAAATCCGCCTGTCCCGCAAGGCGATGCTGGAGCGGGATGGAAGCAAGAAGCCAGAGGGCGGCGACAGGTCTTCGAACAAATCGAAATCGCGCGGCAGCAAAGGCAGTTCGAACAACAGCAACAAGTCCGGCAAAAAGGGTCGCCGTCCCAAAGGTAAGTCCGGCGGTGACGGCGAAGGCGCTCCGCGAGGAAACGCCTATTTCCGCAAGAAGAGTGAGTAATGCTACGGGCGCCCAATGCCGGCCAGACGGTTGACACGAGGCGCTCCGCACTTTATAATACACTCGCTTGAAGCGGCAGGAGCCGACCGTTACGGTCGGCTGCTGCTTTCTTATACACGTGTGAGGTTTTTGCAGAAAGGTAAAACCGCTATGTACGCTATTTTTGAAGCCGGTGGCAGACAGTTTTGGGCGGAGCCCGAACAGGTCCTCAGAATCGACAGGATGGATGCTGAGGAGGGCGACGTGGTTGAGTTTGACAAGGTCCTCGCCCTCGACGATGAGGAGCAGAAACATATAGGTCAGCCGTACGTGGATGGCGCGACCATCAAAGCAACCGTCCTCGAACAGGGCAGAGAGAAGAAAATCACGGTATTCACGTACAAACAGAAGAAGCACACAAAGCGCAAGAAGGGTCACCGTCAGCACTTTACGGCGATCCGAGTTGATGAAATTTCAACCTGAGATTTTCAGGTACTGGGGTGATAACAATGGCACATAAGACCGGTCAGGGCAGTACGCAAAACGGACGAGACAGCAATCCCAAATATCTGGGTGTCAAGGAGTATGGCGGCGAGCAGGTCAAAACCGGCCACATTCTCGTACGCCAGCGCGGCACGAAGATTAAACCCGGTCGCAATGTCGGTCGTGGTGGTGACGACACTCTGTTCGCCCTCGCAGACGGCGTTGTTGAGTACAGTGGCGCCTCCGGAGGACGGCGTGTGGTCAATGTCATCGCCTCCAGCTAAAGCCGGGCTGCATCTCGTTGGGCTATAGGCCAGGGATAATGAGAACGAAAATGGGGTCGGCGCCTTCCTTGCGCTGGCCCCTTATTTTTTTGAGGGCCGCAGTGATTGGCTCAGGTATGCATTGTCGCATGTGGAGGAAATAGCTGTGTTTGTTGATGAAGCGACAGTCACCGTACATTCAGGTTCGGGTGGAAATGGATGTGTCAGCTTTCGGCGTGAGGCGCATGTGCCTCGCGGCGGTCCTGACGGCGGTTCGGGTGGACGGGGAGGAAGCGTTTACCTGGTTGCCGAGCCGATGATGCGGACACTGCTGGACTTCGAGTACAAAAACACCTATTCAGCCGCCGATGGCGCACCCGGAGAAGGCCGGGAAAAGACCGGAGCCGGCGGTGAAGATATCGAAATCGGTGTCCCGCCAGGCACCGTGGTGTATGATATGGACACCGGAGAAAAGGTGGCCGATCTGCTGGTCGCAGGAGACAGGCTCCTTGCAGCACGCGGCGGTGCGGGCGGACGGGGCAACACCGCCTTCAAGTCCTCCACCCGGCAGGCGCCGCGATTTGCCGAAAAAGGCGAGCCGGGAGAGACCCGACAGCTTCGACTGGAACTGAAGATTCTCGCCGATGTGGGGATCGTCGGCTTTCCGAATGTTGGCAAGTCAACATTTATCGCCCACGTCAGCGCAGCGAAGCCGAAGATCGCCAGCTATCCCTTCACCACGCTTGAGCCAAACCTCGGCGTGGTCGAACTCTCGGGCGGGCGAAGAATGGTCATTGCCGACATGCCGGGGCTCATCGAGGGAGCCCATGAAGGCACCGGCCTGGGGCACAGGTTCCTCCGCCACGTTGAGCGCACGCATGTGCTGATTCACATGCTGGATGCGGCGGGCGTCGAGGGGCGAGATCCGCTGCAGGATTTTGAAAAGATCAACCGCGAGCTGGCTCTGCACAATGAGCGCCTCGCATCACTGCCACAGGTCGTGGCTCTGAATAAGATTGATCTGCCCGACGGCCGCGACTACGCCCCGATGTATGCACAGGAGCTGGAAGGTGAAGCCCAAAGCGTTGTGCTGACCTCTGCAGCAACTGGTGAAGGCTGCAGCCAGCTTCTTGAAAAAGTGTGGTCGGTGCTGTCACAGCAGGAGGGGTTCAAAAGTCCTGAAACCGACCGTGAGCCCAGGGAGTTTGAAATCCCTGAAGCCCTCGAGCGCCCAACGGAGGTCCTGAAGGTCGCCGAGGATATTTACGTGGTACGCGGCACCGCCATAGAAAAGCTGATTTCGCGGCTTGATACCGAATCGCCTGAAAGTGCCGACTGGCTGCACGAACGGCTGTCGAGGCTTGGGGTTATCAAGCGTCTGAACAGTGCCGGGGCCACCGAGGGCGATACAGTTTTCCTCGAAAACCTGGAGACCGAATACACCTTCTAACAACGACGCACCGAACCCACGGCAATTGCCCGTAAGCGGAGGGACCGAAGATCGGCCCAAAAGTGTCTGTTGAAGGCGGCGACGTGCAGCACAAGCGCCTGGGAATCTCTGCCCTCGGCCACGCTGTCAGCGATGGCCTGGTCAACTTTGTCCCACCCCTGTGGTATGTTGTTCGAACCATTTTCTCCCTGAGCGACAGCGGCCTCGGCGTTATCATGATGCTGTTTTCCGGGGTCACGAATTTCGGCCAGCCGATTTTCGGCTACCTCACCGACCGCCTCCGCTGGAAAAACGTCATCGGCCTCGGCATCCTCCTCAGCGTTGTGACGACCTGCTTTTTGGGCTTTATCGGCACTCTCTGGGTGTTTGTGCTGGTGCTGCTTTTGAGTGGGATCGGTACGGCGCTTTTTCATCCGCAGGGTGGAGGGGCCGCCGCCCATGCCGCGGGACACCGTCGTGCGTTCGGAATGTCAATTTTCGGTCTTGGCGGTGCGATCGGTTATGCCCTTGGTGCGCTGGTGTCTCCGGCGCTTCACAATCTCGGCCTGTCGATCGGGATGGGGCCTCTGCAGGGGTTTGTCTTCGTGCTGCCGGTGGGACTGGCCTCCGCGTATGTGCTTCACGTATATTCAGAGAGAAACACGGTTCCCGCGCCGGACATACAGTTTCATCTGCGCGAGCACCTGCTGCCTTACTGGCGCTCCATCACTCCCATACTGGGCGTCATGGTTCTGCGGGCGATGACGGTGGTGGCGTTTGCGAGCTTCTACCAGGTGGTGATCGGCGATCGGGGGCTGTCGGTCATGCACCAGGGTGGGACACTTTTTGCGTTTGTATTCGGGGGTGCCTTTGGGGGCATTATCGGGGCGCGTTTGAGCGAGCTGTGGGGGCGGCGGTTTGTCACCATCGTCACAATGCTCCTCAGCCCTCCTGTGCTGTACGCAGCGCTGTATGTCTCATACTGGCCCGCGCTGGTTTTACTGTTCATTGGCGGCTTCATTCTCCGGGCCGCCGAGCCGATCAACATCGCACAGACGCAGGACCTCGTCCCCGAAGGTATCTCCATGGCGTCATCCATCGGCATGGGGTTGTCGTGGGGTATTGCAGGCGTCATCAGCCCGTGCGTGGGATGGGTTTCGGACGCCACCGGAGACCTCCAGTACGCGCTGGCATGGACGACTCTGCTCCCTTTCATCGGCGCAGCAGTCGGCTTTTGGCTGCCCTCGGGCAAAGGTGAAAAAGACACTGCGGAGACCGCGCAGTAGCCTGCGGACAGGTGTGGAAGGTACCGGGCCTGCTGCTGTTGAAGATAAGAGAGGAAGGCTTGAAGACAGGGGAGGTGATGCCAGTGGCCAGAGACGAGCCACCAAAGCACAGCGGCATAATTGGCAGCCTGGTCGCACCGGCCCCCATGATTGTCGCCGCGGTCACCGTCGGCGGGGCCCTTTTGCTGTCACCCTGGGTGCTGGTGGTGGGCGTACCGGCCTGGGGGCTGGCCGTTGTCGCAACCATTTTTGGCGAGCTCAAGGACCGCGCGCAACAGAGTATCGAACGCGACCGCCAGATAGCGGCCCTGCCACCGGAGCTTCAGGAGATGGCGAGGCGTATTGAGCGGACCGTCGAACGGATCCATGAGACTATCGACACCTCTGATGATGACGTACGCTACATGATGGTGAATCTGCAGACCGAGGTTCGTGAGCTCGCCGACAGCTCGCGGGATTTACTAGGCTCCGCCCGGCACATGCACGAATATCTGCAGGAGCATCCCCCGGAGGCGCTTCAGGAGCAGCGCCGCCGGTTGCGAGAGCGACTGAAGCAGGCCGACGATCAGGGTACACGCGACCAACTGCAGGAGACGCTGCAGGAGCTCGACGAGCAGATTGAGACCCGGGAGCGCATCCGGGCACTCCAGCAACGGACCGAAGCAGCCCTCAGCAACATTGATGCATCGCTCGGCACCGTTCACGCACACGTCATCCAGCTCTCATCCAATAACATGTCGGGAGTGCCCGCAGAGCGGGGACCGATGCAGGAGCTCGACGAGGTGCGCGGCTCCGTCGCCGCCCTGCAGGAGGTCATTGGCAGCGAAATGTCGCAGACAGTCTGAAGCTGTAGGCCTGTTTTGTGTGATGCAGGGAATCCAGTGAGGGCGGACAATGCAGCATTCCGTGTTGGTGACAGGCGGCGTTTGACCGGCCAGTAGCGCTGAAAACAACATCGAAGCACGACTATCAGGGAGGCGTTTGCCATGTGGCGGCGTATAAAGATGATCTTTCGGTCCATGTTCGGCTGGATGATACGGGGAGCGGAAAACCCCGAAATGATCCTGCGGCAGCACATGGAGGACCTCCGCGACCGGCTGCCTGAACTCAACAGGCAGGTTGCCGAGGTGATAAAGCTGGAGAAGATGTTGGAGATGCAGCGCGACCGGCTGCAGAAGAAGGTAGAGGACCTGGACAGGCAGGTCACTGAGGCGGTTAAAATGGGTGAGAATCACAAGGAGGCCGCCAAGACGCTCATCGCCGCTCTTCAAACCGCCCGCCAGGACCTCGAGGAGACAGAGGCGCAGCTTGAGCAGGCGAAAAAGAACTCCGGACAGACGATGAAGATGCGCGACGCCTATGAGCGGAAGATCAAGCGTGACATCCAGGAAGCGATGCGCCAGATCTCCCGGGCGAAACGCGCCGAAATCCAGGAAGAAATGTCCTCACTGCTGGCATCCTTTGAAATCGGCGACGAAAGTGACGTCCTCGACCGGATGACCGAGCGCATTGATGAAAAAATGGCGCGAGGCGAGGCGCGCACGGAGGTCGCCCAAAGCACGGTGGATGTGCAGATGATGGACATCGAGGCCGCCGCGGTGGAGACCGAGGCCGAACAGATGTACCGCGAATACCAGCGACAACTTGGCCTTGTCGAAGACGAAGAGCCCACCGACCGGACGATGGAGCCGGTGGAGACCGACAGCGAACAACAGGAGCCGCCTGAGACGGAAATAACCACCGAAGAAGGGTAAGCCACCATGAGCGGGAGGCACGATAGCGATACCCTCGAAAAATGGCCCGAGTGGGCCCTGAATATCAGGCGCAGCTACCTCTCCGGGGCCGCCTCGGTGTTTCTGCTGCACGGCGTCCGCGACAGTATCTCCTTTCGCGGCCGTTTCGTGCCGCTCAGTGATTTCCTCAATTACGCCTTCTGCGGGGACAAAACCACCGTGTATTACGATGTTGCACGGGGCATAAGCTTCCCGTCACCGGAGGATGAAAAGGAATTCAGGCGGTTTGTGGATGTGTACAGCAGGCGCAGCGGGGTGGCTGTGGACCTGAGGGAAAGCTACCGTCCGGAGATTGCCATTCCGCTGCTGGAGTCATTTCTCACCACCCGCGATGGCGCGGGAGTGATTATTGATTATGTCGAGAAACTGGCGCCGCGCGAAGAGGAGCGGTTCATGAGCTTCAGCCAGCGCCGGTTGGTCACGACGCTGCAGCGCTGGGGAAGCGATCCTCGGCTGGTGCGGCGCAACAATTTCGTCTTCATGATCGCCGAAGCCCTCACCGAAGTCCACGAGGACCTGTATAACGGGACGGGTGGAACGAAGGTCGTCAGCCTGCCCCTGCCGGATTATGACGAGCGGCTGGAGTTCATCAACTTCGCCGTTGAAAGCGAGGACCTCGGTGGCGACTGTCACCTCGACATCTCACGGGAGGCCCTGGCGACGAATACCGACGGCCTCACCCGGGTGCAGATCGGCCGGCTTATCCAGCGGGCGGTGGGTGACGGCGAAACCCTCAGCCTCCGCCACACCTCGGAGTACAAGCGGGAGGTCATACAGTCCGAAATTGGTGACCTCGTGGCCTTCATGCAGCCGGAGCTGGGGCTGGACGCCGTGGCAGGCGTCGAACGGCAAAAGCGGCTGCTGGTGCAGACTGCCGAAGCCTTGCGGGAGGGACGAAAGGATATCGTTCCGAAGGGCATTCTGCTGGTGGGGCCACCGGGATGTGGAAAGACCTTCACCATGGAGTGTTTCGCCCATGACGCAGGTATCCCGTTTGTGCAGCTCCGCAATATCTTCAGCAAGTACGTGGGCTCAACGGAGAGCAATCTCGAGCGCGTATTTCACTACCTGAACGCCCTGGCGCCCGTATTCGTGTTCATTGACGAGTTCGACCAGTCGTACGGCAGGCGCGTCACCAGTGACACGGACAGCGGGGTCACCAGGCGTGTTTTTGGGATGTTCAACTCGTTTCTGGCCGATGAAAGCCACCAGGGGCGGATTCTGTTCGGCGCGGCAACCAACAGGCCCGATCTGATCGATCCCTCCACCATGCGGGCCGGGCGCTTTGACATGAAGCTGCCGTTTTTGCTGCCCGGTGAAGAGGCCCGGAGCGCGATATTGCACGTCAGCATGAAGACGCTGGGAATCGAGCACGAGGGGCTGGACCTGGCCGGGATTCCAGAAAAGACGCAGGGATACTCCGGCGCCGACCTCAAGGAGCTGTGTAAAGTGGCCCAGCGCCAGGCGGCCTTCGATGGACGCAGGGAGGTAGGGCTGCAAGACCTGGAGTTCGCCGTCGAGGACTACATCACCCCGACCGCGTCACGGCGTGATGAAATACGCTACATGGAGCTTCTGGCCGTTACCGCCTGCACCTCGCGCTCGCTTTTGCCGGAACAATACCTGTCCGCCATTGATTCGGGCACGATTTTTGAGGACCTGCGCGAGCTTGAGACGCTCGTTCGGTAGCCGCTGGAAACCTTTTGCCCTCTGGCGGCGTTCAAATCATCGGTGAGATACCCCGGGGGCCATATATAGAGTTGAGAGCCCGGGCGAGGAGCATACGTTGACAAAGGACAGTCATTATTCGTGAAAAGCTTCACAAGGCTCTGGCGCTGGCGCCAGGCTGTATCATATCTGGTCAAACGCGATCTGAAAGTGCGGTACAAAAACTCCGCACTTGGTTTTTTCTGGTCGTTTTTGAATCCCCTCACCCAGATCATCGTCATGACCGTTGCCTTCCGCTACATCATCCAGATCGACATGCCCAATTATTCTGTGCAGCTCTTCGTTGTTTTCCTGCCGTGGATGTTTTTCATGCAGACCCTGGGTGATGGGGCAGATTGCGTGGCGCAGGATGCCGCACTCATCAAAAAATTCGCCTTCCCCCGCATAATACTGCCCATATCAAAGATGCTGTCGAACTTCGTGCACATGCTCTTCGGCTATGTGGTTCTGATTGCGATATTCATTTATCTCGACATTGTTGTGCATCCCTCGTTTGCACTCGTTCCCGTCTTTTTCGTCATCCAGATGATATTCATGCTCGGGCTGGTGCTGATATTCTCGGTTTTGCGGATGTATTATGATGACATCCGCTTCATCCTTGAGGCGCTCCTGCGGCTGTGGTTCTATCTTACGCCGATTGCATACGATATCGAGCATGTGCTCGGTGCGTCGCAAATCGCGCCGTTTTTGAAAAAGCTGTACATCATGGCAAACCCCCTGACGCCGCTCATGATCGGCTACCGCAAGGCTCTGCTGGAGGGCGGGCAGTGGCCGATGGAGCAGTTCTGGCAGTATGTCGGGGTGTCGGCGGAGCTGTCGATACTTATCCTGGTAATAGGGCTGCTGATATGGCGGCGGCACAGCTGGCAGTTTCCGGAGCTTCTGTAATGCCTGCGAACACACTTGTAGAAGTGGACAATCTGAAAAAGCGCTTCAACGTCCGCCACGAAAAGTGGACGTCGCTGAAACGGTCACTGCTGCGGCTCTTCCGGCCGTATCCGCACGAGGCATTCTGGGCACTGAAGGGCGTCTCAGTGACCATAAAGGCCGGTGAGCTCATCGGCGTTGTCGGCGTCAACGGGTCCGGGAAGAGCACACTTCTGCGGATCATCGGCGGCATTTATGTTCCGACAGAGGGCTCCGTCAACATTCACGCCCCGGTCAGCAGCCTCTTCGAGCTGGAAACCGGCTTCAATCCCCAGTTGACCGGATATGAGAACGTGTTTCTGAGCGGATCCCTGATGGGCTACAGCGGGCGGGAAATCGAGCAGGCGATGCCGGAAGTCGAAGCAATGTCGGAGCTGGAGGAGTTCCTGGAGATCCCCGTGAAGCTGTATTCATCCGGAATGCGCTTCCGGCTCGGTTTTGGTATCGCCATGTCCTTCGAACCCCAGATACTGCTGGTGGATGAGGTCCTGGCCGCGGCAGATGAGGCGTTTCAGAGAACCGCATACCGCAAGCTGGCAAGCTATCAGCAGAAGGGCGCCGCTGTCGTGCTGGTCTCACACGAGCTCGACAAAGTCAGGGAACATTGTGAACGTGTTATCTGGCTCGAAAACGGCCGCATTCGTCGCGATGGGAAGACCGATGACGTCCTTGACGCGTATTTAAAGGAGATCAACGAGGAGAATACAGGCGGGCAAGACGGTGACTGAGACACCGGAGCTGCAAAGGGAGAACGAAAATGGTTCCCTGCCGGGCCCCGGAGTGCGGTGGCTTTGGGCGATAATCGTTGCGTATCTGCTCCTGGCAGGTGCGGCGGCGTGGATGATGCCTCTGACACATAATGACCCGCGGTGGCCCGAACAAACGCGTCAGAAGTTTATTCCCCCGGACGAAGAGGCCCATATTGGATATATCCAGTATCTTATTGACCACCGCAGATTGCCCGTGTTCGAGGATCCTGACGCAAACTACGAGGCCCATCAACCCCCGGTTTTTTATCTCTCCTGTATCCCTGCCTTTCTGGCCGGGCGTGCGGTGGGAGAGTTGGTAACACCCTCCGAGACGCTAATGTCCGCCGTATTCTTTGTGCGTCTGTGGTGCGTGCTGATCGGCGCGGGGGTGATATACGCAGTCTATCTGCTGGGACTGTATCTTTTTCCGAAAAGCCACCGCCTGGCCCTTGCCGCCGCCGCTTTTGCGGCACTCCTTCCAATGCACTGGGTGAATGTGGCCGGTGTCACCAATGACGGGCTGTGCGAGCTGATGGCGACGGTGGCGCTCATAGCCGCCTGCAGCCTTTCACAAAAGCCCACGGCACGCAAGGCCATCACCCTGGGCCTCCTGATCGGCGTCGGCGTGCTGGTGAAGTCCACCATGGTCATCATGTTTGCGGTGGCTGTGTTCGCCATCGGGATGGCGAAAATTGAGGATGACGGACGTGAGAAGCTGTGGACAATGGCGAAGCTGCTGGGTACGGTATGTGGCATCGCGATACTTGTCTGTGGGTGGTGGCTTCTGCGGAACCAGCTTCTGTACGGCGATCCGCTGGTGCAAAAAGCGTTTGTAGAGCTGTTCAGCCAGGATCGCGCCACACCACAATGGTTTTTCGACCGGGGCCTGGCTCCGTCCGGCTATTTGATGCTGGTGGTTGTCTCGACGATCTTCAGCTACTGGGGAGTCTTCGGCCAGGCCATCGTGTATATGCCTGCGTGGTATTACCTCATCGGCTTCGCGCTGTGGCTGCCCATGTTTGTAGGCCTGCTGAAAGTATGGTGGCAGGGGCGAAAACAGGAGGATACGACGCTTTCGGCTCCCTGGGTGCTTTCAGCAGTGACGGTGCTTCTGGCAGGGTTTGTGCTCCTGCGGTTTAATATGAGCTTTTTCCAGGCCCAGGCGCGGTACCTGTTTGTGGCGATAGGGCCGATCGCGGGGGTTTTCGTCGCCGGCTGGTGGCAGATGCTGCCGGGGCCGCGCGAACAGCGGAAACGATACTGGAGGACGGTGATGTGGGTGATCTTCGTTTGCCTCGGCGTCATGGCGCTGGTGGCCCTGTGGAACCTCCAGCCCGGCAGCCCCATACGATTCTCGCCGATTACAGGAATGTAAGTTGTTGCAGATGTCGCTCACAAGAGGTAGGCGACGCGACCCGCATTCCCGCGGGATAATCACTGCCCGAAGATGGATCAAAGCCCGTTTGTTGCGCTGTCTTTGGCCGTGGTTTATTATGCCTATCAACAGTACCTTATAGAAACCAATAGGCTTAAAAAATGCCCGGATGAACCCCGAAGACTTTTATGAGCCACTGTTATCATACCTATCAAAAGTGACAACCAACGAACATACGCACTTTACGATGAGGGATTGAATGAACACGGTACCATGCGATATTCACTGCCACACGGAGCGATCCGCGTGTGCTGAAGATGTAACACTTGACTGGTATGTGGATTTTGCAACCGAAAACCCTGACGCAGTATTCGCCATCACCGACCACAGTGCCCAGATGTTCTACCCGGATGACAATCCGTGGGGATTCTGGAGTGATGATGCGCGGGAGATATTCGAGGGATGCCGCGAGAGCGGTCGGCGGCGGATCGCGGAATATATCGCCGATATCCGTGCCGCCCAAACCGGCGGGATGCTTCTGGGCATTGAGCTCGATATGTTCCTCGACGGGACTCCGGTGCTTGATGAAAACCAGCTCGATGAGTTTGATGTGCTGCTCGGCGCGGTGCATACATACCCCGGCGTTCGGAACGATGCTCCCGCCTCGGAGGTCATTTCGGATTATCGCCAATTCGTCGAGCGGCTGATGAGATGGGGGATTCACGTTCTCGCCCACCCCTTCCGCATACTGGCCGACTCCGGCTACGTCATCAGCGACGACCTGATAGCATGGGTGGTACAAACTGCCTCCGAGCACGACGTGGCGCTGGAGATCAACTCGCATAAGCAGTTGAGGGATACGGATATTCGAATGGCGACATTGGCGCTGGAGGCAGGAGTTCCGCTTGCTGCAGGCACCGACAGTCACCGTCTCAGTGAATTCGGAGACTTTTCGTACCATACGAAGATCGCAGAGACCCTGAGGCAAACTCCACAGAGCCTGTATTCCTGCCCGATCCGGCGCTCGGCAACCGCTGCAAAATAACCGCAAAAATGGAGAGATACCACGTGTCGGACTCAATTTCACATCCCATTTATGACGCAGCTTTGAACATCAAAGAAGAGCTCGTGCAGTGGCGGCGGCATATCCACCGCAATCCTGAACCCAGCATGCAGGAGCACGAGACCGCCGCCTACGTCGCAGAGCATCTCAGGGAGTTCGGTCTTTCTGAGGTGCAGACCGGCGTGGGTGAAACCGGTGTCGTCGGCCTCATCAGGGGCGAGGGAGACGCGACCGTTGCGCTGCGAGCCGATATGGATGCCCTGGAGCTGCCGGAGGAGAACGACGTGCCGTACGCCTCTGAGAATCCAGGTGTCATGCACGCCTGCGGACATGACGGTCACACGACGTGTCTTCTGGGGGCTGCGGCGATACTCGCCAATCACGGCTCCCTGCCGGGGAACGTAAAGCTGATTTTTCAGCCGGGCGAAGAGGGCCGTGCCGGGGCCCGAAAAATGATTCGTGACGGTTGCCTGCGCGATCCGGACGTCGGCGCAATCGCCGGCCTACATCTGACCAACGAAGTCCCCAGCGGTTACGTGGGGATACGGCACGGATACTGGACGGCCCAGAGCGACAGCATCGATATGACTGTCCACGGCCAGACGGGGCACGCCTCGCGGCCGGACCAGGGCGTGGATTCGGTGGCTGTCACGGCCCAGCTACTGCAAACCATCCAGGAGTTCATCGGTCGTCACACCAGCGCGCTGGACCGCAAGCTGGTCACCTTCGGAAGCATACAGGGAGGAACCCGGCGGAATATCCTGGCAGGAAGCGTTGCGCTCGAAGGCACCATTCGTACGCTGGAGCCGCGCGGGCGGGAGGCGGTGCTCGATTTCATTCAGAACCGTCTGCCGACCATCGCCGAAGCAATGGGAGCGGAGCTGGAGGTACATATCGACGAAGGCTACCCACCCCTGCACAATGACGAAAACGTGGTCAATACGATGGATGCCGCCGCCCGCGATCTTTATGGAGATGACCCTGTCGTGGATGTGCCGCAGCCGGTGCTGGGAGCCGAAGATTTCGCATTCTATGCCACCGAGGGCAATATCCCGGCCGCCATGTGCCGCCTGGGAACCCTGGATGAAGAAAAAGGCTTCACCGGAGCGCTCCACAGCACCACGTTCGATTTTGATGACGAGCACGTACTGCCCATCGGTGCTGCCCTGATGGCCAATATTGCACTTCACATGCTCAAAGGCGACTACTTGCGCTCATAGCGGACCGATGACGGCATATTGACGGTGTCTCCCGGCCCATAGTCCATCACATACGCCCGCACGGTGCCGTCTCCGTCCGCATCGGTGAAGTCGCTGTTCTGAAATGGTTCATCCAGCGTGAGTGCCCCGCCGGAAGCATCGGCCACCCGGCCCACCGGCTCCATCTTCTCATTGACCACAGACATGCCGGGCACCACGAATGGCAGGCTCGTCGGTGTCACGATCTTCCCTTCGTCGGGCTTCAGCTCTTTCACGTAAGCCCGGCCCTTGATGGGGAGCTGGTCGCCAAACGCGAGCGTCCGGTCACCCATAACGTCGTTGATGGTGAAGGTCGCACCGTACGCACCACGGAGTATGACGGCGGTGTGTCCATCAACGATTCGGTCGGTGGTGACCGGGTCGGCCAGCGTCACGGTGTTTGCTGTATAGTCGCAGTCGCTCACGGTAGTGTTCAGCGTTGACGGGCCCTCCAGCCGCCAGTCCCCCCTCGCCAGCAGTGTCGCGTCATGAAGATACGCCCTGTCCACCGCTCCTGCGGCATCCAGGCACAGCAGGCCAACCCGGCCGGCAAAACGGATGCCGTCTTCGATCTCGCATTCAGCCACCGGCTCGGCCGCATTGAAGTAGTAGTGGGTCGCCCCGGACTCGAGAGTGATTTTCAGGGCGACGAGGTCAGGATCGGGCGTCTCAACACGGTGCACGCTGCGAACGGACGGTTCGCCTGCACCCGGCTCGAACAGGGTCACGAAGGTGCTGTCCAGATCCTCTCCAGCCCGGCGGCGAACGCAGAATTTGACAGCTTCCGGCGTCCCCTGGCGGTTCTTTTGAGGGATGCCGTCACACAGGAAAACATTCTCGTTCTCACCGACCAGGTGAGCGCGAAGGAACGCCCCATCGTTCGCCCTGACCAGTCCCGCAGCCTGCGGCCCCCCGGTAATAACATCCCACTGCACCCATCCATCCGGCTGCAGCGTTGTGTTCTGCACGTTGAAGAGAAACTGAAAGCTGCTGCCGCGGTAGGTGAAGTAGTTGACCGAACCGTAGGGAGCGTCCGCGAGCTTCGGGTCATCGTAGAAATAGCCGTATTCGACGCCCGGCCCCGCCAGCGTCCCCTCTTCACGCGGTGGAGAGAAGTCGAGATTGGAGGTTACCTCTGCATTGGTGCCGTGGACCAGCCAGTCGTGCTGTGACCCGCCGCGGATGCGAAAGACATCAAGAATATACGGGCTTTGTGCGGCTGTTACCATGGCCACCGACCGCCGGTAGGTCTCGCACTGCTCATATACGGCGTTATTTTCAGTCTCGACATACTTGCATACCGGCCCGGGATCATACGCAAGACACCTCCCGCGGCCGTTGGCCTGCGAGCTCTTATCCACCATCACCGTATTGTGAGAGATGGTGTGGGCGAAGAACCCGGCACGCCGGGGATCGGTGGAGTTGGCGGTCTCGGGATAGCCGAAATCGGGCATCATGGAGCAATTTTCGGCGAAAATATCCAGGTGCATTTTATCCCGGTGCGAGTGACCAAGGAATTTACCGTAGAACAAAGATGCTGCAATCGTGTCGGATGTGTCACCAGTCTGAAAAATCGCCAGGCCGTAGCCGGGAAGATGCCGGTCGGAAAACCCGAGAGGGGTGTTGAGGCTGGCCGCATCCGCTGAGACCTGCTCTGTTATCGGCTCTTTGAAAATATCCCGGCCGGGCGTGCTGGACATCTCGGACAGGACGGCCGCATATCGGGGATCTTGGTACGTCCGGTAGGCCGTGTCATAAATGTTCTCTCTCCACATGCGGCCCCGGTTGGAGATATTCCCCGAATCGCCAAGCGACGGGGTGAACTCGCCGGCGATAACCATGTCTATCGGCCAGTCGTACAGCTTCCGAAAGCGGGGATTGTCGAACACATCCACGCCATTGACCAACAAAAGCTCCGCTATCTGTGTCAGATTTCGCACCCACCCGAGATTGTAGCCCGGGGATTCAAAAGGAGTGCCGTCACAATAGACGAGGTTGTACAGCGCGTCGTACAGCGGCATCATCGTGTAAACGTCGTATTCCTCGTTGTTCAGCAGCCAGTCGATCATCGCCTCGCTGGAAGGCTCGCCCGGCGTGTCTTTCAGTGTTGCCGCAATCTCTAAAAGACCCGACTGATGAGAGCCGTAGTTGCCCGCTATATGCCTGGTTTCCTCGACGATATGACGGGCCATGTCGCGAAGTAGCTGCTCCTCGATGAGATGGCGGATATCTTCGGAGCTCTTGCCCGTGTATGCTTCCAGCTCTGCACATCCCTCCGCCAGCGCCGGATATATCGCATCGTACGCCCGGGCGCATGAATGGACGGTGCTGGTCTCCCACGTATGATAAAAAAGCTTGCCATGGTAGTTACGCTTGATCTCAGTACCAATCCGCGACTGGTTGACATAGTCGTAATCGGGATAATACTCGGCAATCTGCCACAACAGCACTCCGCATTTGGAAGCATATTTCGGATCATCGGTGAACAGATAGGCCCGGTAAAGCTTGTCAATTGCCGGGAGGAGGCGCCGCCGGGTCATCCAGTGGTTGTACCAGGCGACAAACCAGTACTTCTGATCGGGGTACTCCGGAGACTGCCAGCCCCAGCCGTCGTCAGGGTGATCTCCGGTCAAAAGCGAACGGTCCTCAAAGCCGGAATCGATGAATGCCTGGTAGTCATTGCTCGGATAGACTTTGCCGCAGTTCGGACACTTGACTTTGTACGGTTTGTCAGGGTCGATGATCCATGAATAGTTGCCGTGCTTGCGCATCTGCAGACCGCAATTGGGACACCCGGTCTCATGGACATAAATAGAGCGGGGTATGCGGGGGTCGGGCACCCATGAGGCAAGCTCCTCGTGCGGTTTGTTGACGATATCTTCTGCCGCGGCGACCGCGGAGTCGCGAATCGCTTTCGCCCAGTCGTATTTCTCGATGTTTTCGCGCATGGTGGCGATTTTGTCCGGGGTGTACAGCGTGCGACCGGATTTGGCATAAGCGGCTGCAGCCGTCATAATAAGGGTGGCACAGACAATCAGCAGATACAGATTACGCATATCATCAACTCCGAAGCACGGGTGGTATGTACGGGTACTATTCGCTGACACTTGCCGCCTTTCCTTTTGCGCGCGTACTATGAGAAGCGTGGGTTGCGGCAGATGTCAGCGGGGGAGAGAGCATGCTACAAATTGATGGCTCGCAGGGCGAGGGCGGCGGACAGATACTCCGGACCGCGCTCTCGCTGGGGGCGCTGACGGGGGAAGCGGTTCGCATCTTCAACATCCGGGCGGGGCGATCGCAGCCGGGACTTTCCGCCCAGCACGTCACGTGCTGCCGGGCGGTCGCAGAGGTCTGCAACGGTCGTATCGAAGGAGCCGAAATGCGCTCGGGCGAAGTCGTTTTGCATCCGGGCACGATTACCGGGGGCAGCTACGAGTTCGACGTGGCCGCCGTACGACCCAGCGCAGGCTCGACCTCCCTGGTACTGCAGAGCGTAATGCCAGTGCTGGCATTGGCGCCGAAAGCATCAACGGTGGCGATCCACGGGGGGACAGATGTCAAATGGAGTCCTCCGTATAGCTACCTCGCCAATACCTTCGTCCCGGCGCTGGAAGAATGTGGATTACGCGTGACATTGAGTCGTCCACGTGCGGGCTTCTACCCCGTCGGCGAGGGACTGCTTACCGCTGAAATCCAGCCGGCGGCGGAAGGGTTGAAGCCGATGTGGATGGTTGAGCGCGGTGACGTTGAATCGGTCACCGTCAGCAGCACGGTGGCGCAGGGGTTGCCGGACCACATCCTCCACCGTCAGAACAAAGCAGCCGCACGGGTGCTGGGAGACGAAGGCCTGAAGGCCTCCTGCGAAGAATACTACCCCGATTCCACCTCACCCGGAACCACATGTGTGGTCAGCATTGTTTACAAAAACGGATACGGCGGTTTTGCGGCCCTGGGGGAGAGAGGGAAACCTGCCGAAGAGGTGGGAAAAGAAGCGGCGCACAAAGCACTGGGTTTCATTCACTCACAGGCGGCCGTCGATTCTCATCTGGCCGACCAGCTTCTATTATACATGGCTCTTGGCTGTGGTGAGAGCGTCATCCAGACCCACGAGGTGACCTCCCACCTCAAGACCAATGCGGCCGTGGCCCAACAACTTCTCGATGTCCCCGTGTCGTTTCACGACTACGGGACGGTGACTGTGTATGGCATGGGCCTGTGCCACGTGTGATTTGTTGGCAGCGGCGCAGGCGTCAAAAACTCAGCTTTTGAGGTGATAGGAATGTCCGCCGACAAAAACAATGACGACGAAATGGAATTTGAGTATAAGACAGTTGACGAACGCACCGCGCACAAAGAAGCGCAGGAGCCAGCCGACAATGATGAGGCCGAGGCGGTGCAGGAGAGCGCCGAAAGCGACGATGAACAGACCGCCGGCGCGCAGCCGGAAAATGAGACTGAAGCAGAAGCCGAAGCCGATGTTCCGCCCGAGGGTGATTTTGACCAGCAGCAGGCAGCCGAACAGATGATGGCGGATATGGACATCTACACCATCCTGCGGATGATGATCGGGATGGTCGCCGAGCAGGCCTGGATCAATCTTGGATTGCGCGTGGCGCCGGGCAAAGAAGAGGCGGAGATGAAGCTTGACGAAGCGCGGGTCGCCATTGATACACTGCAGTTCATCCAGAAGAAAATGGAAAATGAGCTGGAGGACGACGAAAAACGCGAGCTGGAATCGCTGGTATCGACACTCCAGTTGAATTATGTGCGCAAGAGCTAACTGAGGAGAGAACGAATATGCCTGACCAACCCGTCCCTCTGGCGGTCGTGACACGCTCAGGAATGGTGGAGAGCACCCATTACGGCGATGGGGCGGTAACCGACAGCAGCGGGCGGCTCGTTGCCCATGTCGGCGATCCGCAGAAGAAATGCTATCTCCGCTCCTCCGCCAAGCCCCTGCAGGCGCTTGTGGTGATCACATCGCAGGCCGCGGCCAACTTCGCCCTGACGGATAAAGAGCTGGCAATCTGCTGTGCGTCGCATTCTGGTTCGGCAGAACACCTGCAGACCGTGCGCGGCATCCTCGACAAAATCGGCATGAGTGAAGATGCGTTGGAATGCGGTGCCCACATGCCGGGCGATGCAGACGAGCGCAAGAGGCTGATCCGCTCCGGCCAGGAGCCGGGGCCAATACATAACAACTGCTCCGGGAAACACGCGGGCATGCTCTCAGCCGCCCGAGCCATGGACATCGATCCGGACGGGTATTCACAGCCCAATCATATCATTCAACAGGCTGCACTGCAGATCGTCGCCGATGTGTGCGACATGGCACCCGGCGACATTGACCAGGGCGTTGACGGCTGTGGGGTCGTCACCTTCGGGATGCCGCTGCACAATGCGGCGACAGGTTATGCGCGCTTCACGACCCCGGAGACGCTGCCGGAGAAGTACCAGGAGGGAGCGCGCAGGCTGGCAGGCGCCATGGCGCAATTTCCCGTGATGGTCTCCGGGCAGGGAAGCTTCAACACGCGTCTTCTGGAGGTCTGTGGGCAGTCCCTGATCGTCAAGGGCGGGGCCGAGGGGCTCTACTGTCTCGGCATCAGGGGCGGCGACAGAGGCATCGCCGTCAAAGCCTCCGACGGCTCCGGGCGGGGGCTCCCACCGGCGCTGCTTTCGATGCTTGATACTCTCAACATGATTGAAGCCGACGACCTGGAGGAACTGAGCGAATTCGCAAAACCGGCGGTGACGAACGCTCACAACGATACCGTGGGGGAGATACGGGCGGCTTTGAGGCTCACACGGGATGGATGACCGCGGGATTATTGAGAAAAGCAGGGTAAGCAGGGGCGTCATGATACTCACGGTGGCTATTTTGCTGGTGGTCGTGGCGCTAATCGTGCTGCTTCCGTATTACACGAATATCGGGCAGGTTCCAGGAACGCAACGCCAGACAGCACCCGCCGGTGAACCCGAAGGGCCGCCTCCTCCGGAAACACCGCATCCGAACACGGAAGCGCCGATGCCGAGGGAGTGAAGCGATAGTGCAGACGGTGGCGGTCGTAGGAGCCGAGCGGAGAACGCCGTGGCACCTTGCGGCATATGTTGACTGTGACGCCGTGCGTGATGTGCTGCTGGCCGAGCCGGACGATCAGCGGCGCGCAGATCTCGTCGAGCCGTGGGGGATCATCAAGCAGGATGTGGCTGATTATTCGCTGCTGCTGGCTGATGATACGGTTGATATCGTGGATATATGCGCGCCTGCACACTGCAGGTCAAAAATTGCCACCGAGGCGCTGAATGCGGGCAAGCATGTGATCTGCGAGGGCCCGGCGGCGATGAATGCGGACGATTTCAGAGCACTTGCCACCGCAGCAGCCCGGGCCGAGCGCCGACTGCTGGTTTGTATCCCGCATCTGATGATACCGGCAAATATGCGGGTGCAGGAGTTTATCGACAGCGAGGAAACCGGCCGGATAAGCCTCGCCACCATTGCGGCTTTCGGAGACGGGACTGACCGGATGGAGCTTTCGGAGGGATGGCCGGAGAGGACACAGACGGTACCAGCCATCATCACCGACGTCGTTCATGATGCGATCGCAGTGCTGCAGCGGTGGCTGGGCAACATGACATCGGTCTCGGCCTTTTCGCCGGGAGGGATAGAGAGCATGACGGGCTGCGGAGTGAGCCTGGGGAGTGCCAGCGGCGCACTGGCGCAGATCAGTGCCGGCTACGAGCCGAGTGGCGATGGGTGGACGGAGGAGCGGCGGCTGGTCACAGAAAACGGCGTGATCCTCGTGCGCGACGATTCTGAGGATGAGCTACCACTTATTGTGATGGAGGGTGGCATGTTCCAGCCCGTTCGCGTCCACAATCCCCCCATGATCCGGCGCCACGCCACAAAGCAGATGATCTGGAAGATCGTGGAGGCCCTGGAATGCGAGAGCGAGCCCCCGGTCACGCTCGAGGAGGCCGAAGCGGCGATCCAGACCATGGCGGCCGTGTATGAGAGTATTGAAAGTGGGCGCGTAACGGAGATCGGCTGATCAGCGCCGGTCGGGGCGGAGCAGGTGGATGACGAAGGTCACAGGAATGGCCACCGCCGCCGTCAACAGCAGCAGGACGGTTGCGACCGTCCAGGTGGCGAAGAGTCCCTGCATGATCGGGACGAGACGGTCTGCGAGAGAGCCGAGGAGGGCACGCAGCCCCTCGGCATGTTGAGCGCTGTAGAGCGCAAGCATGACACCCGCAAAAAGCCCCAGCAGTGTGGGCATCGCATACCGCAGGTCGGTTGCGCTGGGGGAAATCTCGGCTCCGATCGTCAACGACAGATACAAAAAGAGGTAGGTCTGCCAGTCCTGCCAGTCGAGGTTGGAAAGCAGCTCGGAGCAGTGGTGAAGCACATGCTGCGCAAGCGTGACTCCTGCGAGATGTGATGAAGGGGCCGGAACAATAATTCCGAACTGGTGTCCGATATAGACCAGTGCAACGGTGCCTGCGATCAGCGGCATGAGTGCTGCAAAACCGTCGGCGAGCCACGGAAATCGCACGGGTGACCAGGGCTTCCCACGCACGCAGGCACCTCGACCCTCTGGATCGAATATGCAGGGTACGATATGTCGGACGCGATAGCCGAAAAGCAGGTAACCGACCGCATGACTCGTCTCGTGCAGAATATTCCCGGGGAGACGAAGAAAGGCGAGTGGGCCACGGCTCCCGCCGGTGCCGAACGCCGACACCATCCCCCGAAAAAGCAGCCGGGATGTGAACATCAGCACAACTGCCTGCAGGAACAAAGCGGGTAGGTACGAGAAGATTGGATGAGAAATCATAACACCGCAATTATAGCAGCAAATGACGTGACACCCAACCACGAATAAGAGACCAGACAGGAGCGATTTGATGAAGGTTACGATCGTCGGAGGCGGCAACGTCGGCGCGACGTGCGCACAGCGAATTGTCGAAGGCAACATCGCCGATGTGTATCTGATAGATATTGTTGATGGCCTCGCGAGGGGCAAAGCCCTCGATCTGGCAGAGGCCGCGCCAATTATCGGACACGGTTGCTCGATTGAGGGCGGCGTCGAATACGGGCCGGCGGCTGGATCTGATATCATGGTCATTACCGCCGGGAAGGCGCGAACGCCCGGAATGTCTCGCGACGACCTGCTGGCCACAAACGGCAGCATCGTCCGTTCGGTCGTCGAAGAGGTTACCAGGGTGGCGCCTGAAGCAATCATCCTGATGGTCTCCAATCCGCTGGATGTCACCACCTACGTTGCCCAGCAGGTGTCCGGTTTGTCCCGCGAACGCGTCTTTGGCATGGCGGGAGTGCTGGATACGGCGCGCTTCAGGGCCTTTATCGCCATGGAGCTGGGCTGCTGTCCGGCGGACGTGACTGCGATGGTGCTTGGCGGCCACGGCGATTCAATGGTGCCACTCCCGCGCTACAGCACGGTGTCGGGGATACCTGTCACACAGCTCATCGAACCCGAGCGCCTTGCCGAGATCATCGATCGGACTCGAAAAGGCGGGGGCGAAATTGTCAGCTATCTGAAGGATGGCAGCGCCTTTTACGCACCATCGGCGGCCGTGGCACAGATGTGTGCGGCAATTTTGCGGGATGAAAAGCGCATTCTGCCCGCCTCCGTGCGCCTGGTGGGCGAATACGGCCTGGACGATGTGTTCGTCGGAGTGCCGGCGGTTCTCGGCAGTGAGGGAGTGGAAGACGTTATCGAGATGGACCTGGACGACGACGAGCTGGAGGCCCTTCACGAATCCGCCGACCACGTCCGTGAAACGATCGATGTGTATGAAGCGCTTCAATAGGTGAGGACTGGCGTAAAGATGCGGGAAATCAAGCCGGATGAGATTACAGAGACGGTGTATGGGCTGGCGATGGAGGCGGCTTTTGAGCTGCCCGAGGATGTGCTGGCGGCCCTGCAAAACGCGCTCCAACAGGAAACAGGTCCCGCCCGGACGGTTTTGGAGACGCTGGTGGAAAACGCGCAGATCGCCCGCGAACAGCGAATCGCCCTCTGCCAGGATTGTGGATTGGTCGTCATCTTTGCACGCGTGGGGCGCGACTGCCACATCGCGGGTGACCTTTACGAAGCCATAGACCGCGGCGTCGCGGCGGCATACAGTGACGGGTACCTGCGCAAATCGGTGCTTGAAAAGCCGCTTCAGCGCGACAGCAACAGCGGCGACAACACGCCCGCCGTCGTGCACGTGGAACTCGTCGCCGGCGAAAATATCGAGCTGCACCTGGCTCCCAAGGGTGGCGGTTCCGAGAACATGAGCACCGTTGACATGCTGGTGCCGGCCGCGGGGCGTGATGGTGTTATCGAGCACATCGCCACACACGTCGCGCAGGCCGGAGGCAAGCCGTGTCCGCCGCTGATCGTAGGGATCGGCCTCGGTGGCACGATGGAGAAAGCGGCCCTGCTGTCGAAATGGTCGCTCATGCGGCCGCTCGGGGAACCCAGCCCGGATGCACAGGTGGCCCGGCTTGAAGCCGACATCCTCCAGGCGGTCAATGAAACCGGCGTGGGCCCGATGGGGCTTGGAGGAAAGACGACCGCCCTGGCCGTCCACGTCGAGGAGCATCCCTGTCACATTGCAAGCCTGCCCGTGGCCATCAACCTGCAGTGCCATTCCGCTCGCCACAAGCATGCCGTTATCTGACATACCTGCCGCAGACCGGGGGAAGAGCATGGCTCCGACGCTGCACACACTTCAGACACCAATCAGTGACGAGGCTCTCGCGAAGTTAAGGGCCGGAGATGAAGTCCACATCAGCGGGACGATCTATACGGGACGTGACGCCGCTCACGCCCGCCTCATGGAACTCATAGAAGCCGGAGAGCCACTGCCTATAGAGATTGAGGGCCAGGTGATATACTACTGTGGGCCGGCTCCGGCTCCTCCGGGCTCTGCGCTCGGTTCCGCCGGGCCGACAACATCCTACCGCATGGATCCATTTGCCCCGGACCTGTACCGGCTGGGACTGGCGGCCACCATCGGCAAAGGGAATCGCGGCCAGGAAGTCCGGGAAGCTTGCAGGGAGTTTCAAAAGGTCTATCTCGTGGCGGTCGGCGGAGCGGGCGCCCTCTTATCACGAACAATCACCCGCGCCGAAGTTGTGGCGTACCCGGAGCTGGGACCTGAAGCGATCCGTCGTCTCGAGGTAAAAGATTTCCCCGCAATCGTCGCCTATGACACCTGTGGCGGCAGCGTTTTTCCGGGTGATGAACCGCTGGAAAGCTGAGGAGCCCCGGTACGGCAAACGTGCACCCTGTCCTATCGCTGATGACTGAGCGCAGCCCCCACTCGCCTTATTCATCGTCCTGCGTGAGGCGTTCGAGGCGTGTCTCCGCCCGGGGCGCCCAGGGACTTTGCTCGGGATAATCTCGCAGCAGCCGCCGGTAGAGCTCGACCGCCTGCTCCGCGTCTCCCATACGCTGATAGGTGGTCCCCGCCCTATAGAGCGCTCGGGCCGCCAATTCATCATCGTGTGTTCCGTCGGCCACCGTCAGATAAAGCTCCGCCGCATCCTCGAACTGCTGACTGGCGCGCTTGATCTCCGCCAGCTCCATGGTCGCCTTGTGGGATAGCTGCCGGTCTTCGGCCTTTCGGAGGTCATTCAGGATTGCCGCAGCCTTCTCGTATTCCTCAATATCAGCATACATCTGCGCGAGCCGAAGGCGGCTCTGCTGGATGTAGGCGTACTCCGGGAAATCCGTCGTCAGCCGCTCCATAACAGTAACGGCCTCCGCGGATTGATCGACTGATGCGTACGCCTCTGCGAGGAGATGAAGCATGGAGGGAAGCTGCTGGTCAGACTCGTTTTGTATGCCGGGCTTTAACATTTCTATGGCGTTGTCAAATTGCTCATTATGCATGTAGATATACCCGGCCTGCAGGCGTGCGTCCGCTGCGACCGCAGGATTGTCAGACCTCTCGACAGCCGCCAGGAAATGCTCAAGTGCGGCGGTACGCTCCTGCATTTTCAGAAGTGACCAGCCAAGCTTGTAGTGAGCTTCATCTGTCAAATCGCATTGAGGATGTTCCTCGATGAGCCGTTCGTAGAGCCTGGAAGAGGCAGAGAAATTTGACTGCTCATACCGTAACTCGGCCGCGGTGAACAGGGCATCCGGCGCAAGCTCGCTTTCCGGATAGGTGTCGGCGAGGTCCACAAAGGCTTCAACGGCCCGCACGATTTGCGTGTGATCGACATACACTTCGCCCAGCGCAAAGGCAACCTCCGGTGCCCATGCCGCATCATTATGAGCCTGCAGTACACTGGTGTAATACGTCACCGCCTCCCTGTGGCGGTTAAGACGAACAAGCGTTTTGCCACGCTGCACATGAGCCCGGCCGATATCGGGCGATTCGGGGAATTGCTGGATGAATTGCGTGTAGGTGTCCAGGGCGGCCACAAGCTGATTGTCGGCAACCTGCGCGTCGGCGGTCGCCATAAGTGCTGTTTCCGCCCACTCGCCTTCACTTGCCACCTCGTACGCCCGCTGGTAGGCTGCGACGGCGTCCTCCCAGTTGTCCGATGCAGCGTATTTCTCGCCAAGGCGGTAGTAGAGGCGGGGGAGAGTATCGTGCGCCGCACCATCGGGACTGATTGCATCGATGAGCGCAGCCCCCTCCTGCACATTTCCGTCCTGCAGGTGCATGAAGGCCAGTTCGGAACGGGCGACATCCGCGCTGGAGGTGTCGGCATATTCCTGCAAGACCCGGTTGAACGCATCCCGTGCTGCCCCGGGGGTGTTCATCTTGCGGTGGGCCTGCCCGGCGATGGTCAGGGCCTCGGCGATGCCGGGATACTCCGGGTGATACTCGAGTATGAGCTGCGAGAGGTGCAAAGCCATCTGAGAGTTTCCCGCGCCCATTTCCAGGTTCGCAGCAAAGAGGGCGTTGTTGCGTGCGACACTGCTTTGCGGGTGCTGCAGCAGGAAGGACGCCAGGGCATCGAGCGTTTCTGCAGAGCCCGTTTTTTGGTGCTGTGTCCACAATTCTCCAAACTGTGCTTTGAGCTTCTCAGCCTCGTCAGTGGCCTTTTCAGCGGCCTGTTTATATGCCGCCTGTGCCCTGGTAAAATCGCCGCGATCCAGATACAGACCACCGAGGCGGATGCAGGCGTCTGCGATCTCGGGGTGGTCAGGATATGTATTCAGCAGGTTTTCAAACGCCTCGATCGCCTCGGAGGTTTTACCTGCGAGCTGATAGCTGACGGCTCCCCAGTAGGCGGCTGAAGAGGCGAACTCGCTGGAACCAGACCCTGCGACGGCCGTGTAGGCTTCAGCAGCGGCCTCGTAGTCTCCCGCAGCATATCTGGCGTCGGCGGCTCGGACGGAAGCCTGGATGGCGATGTCGGACCCTGCATACTGCTCAGACACCTTTTCAAACTCAGCCGCCGCCCTCGCAAATTCGCCGCGCCGGTAGTAAACAGAGGCGATTCCCAGCATCGCCCGGGGCGCGTATTGTGAGTCCGGAAACTGCTCGATCACCGCCTCATAGGATTCGCTGGCGTCACCGTAGTTCTCCTGCCGTTCGTGAAGGCTGCCTGTGCGGTACAGCGCCTCCGCCTGCAGTTCGCTTTCGGGAAAGCGTGCGTGGAGCTCTGCAAAGGCCTTTACAGCCTTTTGTGGATCCGTGTCAGAGTACGTGGTCGCTATAGAATAGAGGGCGTACGGTGCGAGGTCTCCTTCAGGGGCAAGGTGCAGGCTGCGCTCATAGGCCTCGATAGCGGCCTGCCTGTCGCCCTGCTGGTACAGTGCCTCACCAAGCCAGTACGCGATAGTACCTGCAATTGATGATGAGCCGAATTTTTCAAGAGCCGTCTGCAGGGTGTCGGCGGCCCGCTCATATTGCCCGAGGTAAAACAGGGATGTCCCCGCTCGGAGATAGGCGGCTGGAACATCCGACCAATCCGGGTAATTCTCAAAGACGGTACGGTACTGCTGTTCGGCCTGCTCATAGCGCTTCAGCTTGTACAGACATTCCCCTGCCGCGAAATGGGCGAGCACGGCCGCCTCATGCTCCGGGTTTTGCTGCAAAAACTGCCGGTAGCTCTGCAGCGCCTTCTCCCATTCGCCCTGCTGCCGGGCCTCGTTGCCCCGCTGCAGAAGGTCACCGGGAAGCTGCTGGGCTGTGGCGGATGAAAGAGTGGCGACCGTCATGGATGCGGCGAATATAACGGCAAATAATGCCTTGTATCGCATGGGCATTCAGTCAAAAGCTCCTTCGATCACGCAAATGCGCGAGTCGCAATGTGCTTCAGTACCTATTTAGTCAAATGAGATCACAGGACGTTGCGCTTATGAAGGTTTTGAGGCATCGAGTGATGCTGCACTCATGTCAACTCGTCATGTCCAGTCCCAGCTTCTGCAGGACAGCGATGAGAGTTTCACGAGCCTCCGGAGAGATCGGGCCGCAGGGGCGTGCGGTCGGGCCCACAGGCAGACCGATGAGACGTGCAGCTTCCTTGATGGGGTCGGGCACGGTGCTGAGGGAAAAGCAGCGACGCAGTGCAATCGCCTTCATCTGAAGGGCTCGTGCCTCTTCGATATCGTCATTTTTGATGTTTTCGTAAATCCCCACCATGATTGCGGGAATAATGTTGGCGCCCGCAGAGACAGCACCGGCGCCATTGGCCATGAGAGTGGAGAAGATCAGCCCGTCGTTGCCGTTCATCACGGAGAAATCGTACGGAGTGAGCCGGATAAAATCAATGGTGTTGTTAAGGTCGCCGCTCGAATCCTTCACTCCGACAATCTGGTCGATCTTCGCCAGGCGTGCCATTGTGGGTGGCTCAATTGCTACATGAGTTCTGCCCGGGAGGTTGTAAAGCACAACCGGGAGGCTGGAGGCCTCGGCAATGGCGCGGAAATGCTCGTAGATTTCCTTCTGCGAGGGGGCCACGTAATAGGGTGTGACAACAGAAACGGCGTCGGCCCCGGCCGCTTCCACCAGCCGCAGATTTTCAAGTGCCTGTCGGGTGGTCGGTGCCCCAATACCGGCCATGACGGGCACTCGCCCCGCTGCAGCACGGACGAACGCATGCGTCACACGGCCACGTTCTTCGGGATTCAGTGCGTATGCCTCACCGTGCGTGCCGACCGCAAACAGACCGTGAATGCCAGCACGGAGAAGATGCTCGACCAGTGTCGGTATAGCCTTGGTGTCCGGCGTTTCATCGTCATGCAGGGGTGTGAGTGTCGCGGCGTAAATGCCTGAGATATCGGTGGACACGGTATCACTCCCGGAAATTACGCGAAATAGTTGAGTTCATCATGCACTTTCCGCCCGGGCCCGAAGTTCTTCTTTGATGGTGCTCTGCAGCGTCGAAACGTGTCTGACGAGGCGGTCAACAATCTCGTCGTCGGGCTCTGACGGGCGGAAGCGCACAACAAGGTAATCCTCCACAATCTGGCAGGCGACATTCATGGAAGCCGTCAAATCCGGCGGGATCGTCTCCAGAAATTCGTAGGCCGACAGATGCGGGAGATCTTTCGCGCCCTGGTTGTCGAGGAGATGCCGCATCTGGCGATAGGCCCACTGCGCTGTTTCAGTTTTTCCGGCGTAGCGTGGAGGGTGGTGCGAGACCCACACAAGATAGTATCGCGTGGAGAACGCAGCAAGAACTATAAACACCACCACAACAAGCCCGACCTGCCAGTACGCGACGAGACGTCCGGTCAGAAAAATGGCTCTGTCTTTGAGCGAAGCGCCTGCATCGCGCCATACGTCGCCGAATGTCCTCTCTTCAGCCTCCTCGCGCGCTCCCGGCGTCGGCTCGAACACCATCCAGCCCATGCCCTGCAGATAGACTTCCGGCCACGCGTGGGCATCCTCGCTGCGGACGATGTACAGATCATCGTCATCCGTGCTGGTCTCACCGCGCATGAAGCCCACAGCCATGCGTGCGGGGATATCCAGAGTCCTGCACATGACGACCATGGCAGACGCGAAATGGTAGCAGTAGCCGCTTTGTGTCTTGAAAAGGAATGCTTCGACGAAATCATCTGGCCATGTCCGGGAGGGATGCAGGTCATACGTGTAGTTGTTCATCAGGTAGGTCTCAATCGCCCGGACGCTCTCGAACTCTGTGGTGGCGTCGCTGGTGATATTCTCGGCGAGCGCGCGCACCCTGGGGGAATAATCCTCTGGAAGCTCCAGGTCGCGCTGGATGTCCTCCCTGGTCGGAGGATTTTCCACCCCGGACGTTTCCGGAAGTGTCGGTGGCACCTTTGACAGCACGTAAAATGGCTTTTTTGGCAGTCGCTGGCTCACTGGAGCGATGACGCCGTCCCAACCGTATGTCACCGAAGGAACATCTGCACGGATACGCACGGGGCGATATGCGCACGGTATTGCGGCGCCAAAGGGAACGTATGGGGTGATTTCCTGCTCAACAAGCACTGCTTCGTTGCTGAGGCCGGCTGTCTGCTCGGGAATTTTCCACTCGTTGGCACCGGTGGCAGGTGCGCGGTTGAGGGCGAGTTGCATGGTCCACGCCTGGCCTGTGTAGCCGTGATAGACGCCGGTGCGCCAGTTGGTGGGACGCTCGCATTTCACCTCCATGACGATAGCGCGGCCCGTAGGAGGGTACGTCCTCGGCAGCCAGATCGAGGCACCGGGGGCATGATCAATTTCGCCCCTGATCAAATGCATCGCCAGCCGCCGGGCCAGGTACAGCTGCACGCGATTGGTCACACGGCTGGAAAGCTCGACGCGTGCCGTCCAGAACCCGATGGCGATGGCCACGGCGATCGCCAGTACGTAGATTGTGGGCCATGAATAGGCTTTCGCCGACGAGGTTGTGGTCTCGCTGAATTCCATTCCGCTGACTTTGGAAAGCCGCGAATCGGTTTGGAGGGAGTTTTCGATTGATAAGAGACCCAGCGCCCCGAGAATCAGCAGCCCCAGAGCTGCCAGCGCCGACCAGTGTGGATGGGCCACGAGGCTCAGGAGCACTATGGATGTCGTCGGCAGTATTGTCTGGACGAGTTCGGTGATCGAGCGCAGTGAAAATGCGCGGAACGCCGTGATCCACAAAAAGACAGCCACCATGCTCCGCAGCGCCGTGAATACGCTGTCGGGCTGCTCGAAAAGATATGCGCGCACAGCCGGAGTAAACTGCACGACACCGAGAACCACCGCGGCGATAAACACAGTCCAGTTGACCGTCAGGCGCGAGATACGGGTATAGTGCAGGTAATAGGCGACCGGAAATGCTGCGACGATCAACACGCCGATGATCCCCACATACAGCGGATTTGCCATGAACGCTGAGACCGAAAGCAGCGCCGCGATCATCGTCACCCACGTGTAGATGCAGGCGACAAACCACGTGCCGGACCCTTCCTCTTTGATATGCTCCACCGGGTTCCAGCGTGGCATATCAAAGCCGAGGAGGTGTCTCATGCGCTTTATGGCTCGCTGCCAGAAGGTCATGTTTCGGCCCGCACTTTCGTCACCGTTGTGCCGGCCCCCGCGCCCAGCCGGGCGAACGCCGATTGCACCTGCGCTGTGTCATCCGCCACTGCAGCAGGGATATGGTGAGCCTGCAGGTGGCTCCGAAGCCACTTCTGGCGGCTCTGGATATCCCCGTCCGCCTCGGGGGAGCCGACAAGGACCACACGTAGCGCGACACCGGTGGCCGCAATCCGGGTGAGCTGCTGGATAACGCCACCGCCCAGACCCGGGGTGATGACAAAGACTGTCATACCGGCATTGGTGTGCTGCGCCCAGTCACGCATGTGCCGGGAAAATGCCTGCCTTCCGGACGGTGTGACGGTCGCGAGGGCCTCAATGGCGTGGCGGTACACCGCGCTGCTCACCTCGGGAGAGCGGAGTTCCTCAGGGAGTGTATCGCCGAAAAGCGCTGTATTGATGTTGATCTCCGCAAGGCCCTGCAGGAGCGTGGCGGCAGCGATCACCGCGACTTCAAAGCTGCTGTCAGCGCCGCTGCCGATCACCGAATCGGAGGACGCATCGAGCCAGACGGCGGACTGGTGTTGAGTGCCCCCCGCATACTCTTTGACGACCATCTCTCCCGTGTGCGCTGTAACCTTCCAGTGTACGTCCCGCAACTCGTCTCCGGGCTCATACAGGCGAGTGCCAACGAAGTCACCGGTTCGCTGGCGCCGGCTGGCCATTTCCAGGCGTGTGCGCTCTGAGAGCATCGCTGTCAGATCCTGCGGAGGCAGAGATAAGGGGCGGGGCAGGGCGATAAAGGATGTTGATTCCGCCGGTGGCCCGGGCCGCTGAAACATGCCCAGCGGGTCGCCTCCGACCAGTCTCGGCTCTTGGACAACATATCTGCCCCGGTGGAGGATGCTCACCGGCGCCTCGGCGGAGACTGTCTGCGAGCGACTGAGACCGGGGAGAGAAAACAGATAGGACGCTTCGTCGATCTGCAGCGTGGCGTTTTTGAGAGGGATTTTCACAGCGACGGGCGGACGCGCAATAATGCCGATATTCGAAAGCTTTATGTCCACCGTAATGTCGCTGTTTGACCACACGCGGTCGGTTGCGGCTGTGACGGACAGGTCGAGTCCGGCAATCGCCATACGGGATATCATGTAGCAGCCCAGAACGCTGGCGAGACACACTCCGGCCATGACGTAGAGTGCCGGAGCTTCGTTCATCAGGCCGGCGAGATAAAACAGCACTGCGGCGCTCATGAAAAGCTTGTAGTTGCGGGACATGAATAGCAACCTCAGACAGGCACAGGGATCTGTTCGATAATCTGCCCGAGAACGGCACTGGCCGTCATGTCGCCCATTCGAGCCTGCGGGGCGAGTTGAATGCGATGAGCGAGCGTCGAGGTGACGAGGCGTTTAATATCATCGGGTATAACGTAATCGCGTCCCTGCAGCGTCGCCAGCGCCTGCGAACACCGGACCATCGCCAGCGTGCCGCGCGGACTGGCACCCAGTATAAGCTCATCCGACCGCCGCGTGAGCTCGACGATATCCATCACGTAGTCGTAGATTTCATCATCCACGTCACATTCGGAGGCCACGGCCTGCAGGTTTTGTATCTCCTCAATCGTGGTGACATGTCCAAGTTGCTCAATCGGATGCTGCCGTAGTTGAGACTGGACGATTTCCTTTTCCTGCTCGCGGGTGGGATAGCCGATATTGAGCTTCATCATGAACCGGTCGAGCTGTGATTCGGGGAGCGCGTAAACCCCCTCATGCTCGATCGGATTCTCCGTGGCGATGACCAGGAAGGGATCGGGCAGAGGGTAGGTGACACCGTCAACGGTCACCTGGCGCTCCTCCATCGATTCAAGCAGCGCAGACTGCGTGCGCGGACTGGCACGATTGATTTCGTCAGCCAGCAGTATATTGGTAAACACCGGACCCCTGCGGAAGGTGAACTCGGAGGTCTTCTGGTTGTAGATATTCACGCCCATGACATCCGAGGGGAGGAGATCGGGGGTAAACTGCAGCCGCGAGAACTTTCCGTTCACACTCGCTGCAAGTGCCTTCGCCAGCATCGTCTTGGCGACCCCCGGAACGTCTTCGAGAAGAATGTGGCCCCCGGCAAGAAGACACACCAGGGTATCTTCAATCACCGAACGTTTGCCGACAATGACGCGCTCAACGTTTTCGATAATTGCTTCGCAGAGATCCTGCGCCTGCTGGACTGTGGGGATGCTCATGTATCAGACTCCGTGTTCGATGCTTTCAACCCCGGCTGTGTAATTGGAAGTGCGAGAAATCATTGATATCTTTCAGACGAACATTTCCCGTCGAAGAGACGCGAACCTTCTTCAGGTCGTCACCAGGTGCAGGGGGCCAATAAGAAACGGGGACGATGCGGGAAATCGTCCCCTGAGCAGGCGTTGCACAAGGTATGACGGTATGTGGCATGTCTGGTAATCCGGGATTGAGACATGATGGATTGTTAAATATGTGTCAAAACGGACGAAATCGGTGACCCGGGGGAACCGTTGCGAACGGATGGTGGAGTCGTCTCGTTTGGGCCCCACCGGTGGCAGTGATTTTCATCCGCCAGACGTGTTCGGGAACGGGTATCGATGCGGTTTGTGTGATGAACCGCTAATCAGGCCGTCATACACGACCTTCGCCTGCGCTACTGCATTCAGTTGTCTGGTGCCAGCAGATAAAGCCACAGCGGCGACGTCACTCATGCCGCATCCTGTATCGCGACAAAAAAATATCGCCTGCAGCTACGTCCCGCCGCCGGCGTACGAAGGGTGAGGCGGAGAGGGCGTATCCGGGCGCGACTGGAAGGAGGGAGGGTGACCTTCCGTCTTGTGGTTTTCGCCCTCTCCGTTCTCACTATACAGACGGTATATTAAAAACATTTGTTCGGTCGATTTCAAAAAATCTGCAACAATTTCGCTCAATTGCCTCACAACCCCACTCACTGTATAATATACCCACTGCCGGATGATATTACTCACCCCTGCGCTTGTTGGAGGCCTGTATGTCCACGCTTCGTGTGATCAATGCAACGATACTTCCACTTGCCGGCGGCAGCGACGTCATTACCGACGGCGAGCTGGTGGCCGAGGACGGCGAGATTGTTTACGTAGGCCCGCGGCGAGATATGCCGCAGGAGGCTGACGAGATCATTGATGCCGCTGGTGACTGCATGCTGCCGGGATTTGTCAACGCCCACACTCACGCTGCAATGACGCTTTTGCGGGGATTTGCTGATGATCTGCCGCTGCAGACGTGGCTGCAGGATCGCATCTGGCCGATCGAGGAGAACCTTGTCGAGGATGATGTGTACTGGGGGACCATGCTCGGGGCTGTGGAGATGCTTGCTGCGGGTATCACCTGCTATTGCGACATGTATCACTACTTTCAGGCGGGCACCCGGGCGGCCATCGACAGCGGCATGAGAGTCCGGCCCTCGGGAGTGCTGCTGCAGTTTTCTGATGATCCGGAGGCCCTCATGCAGGAGGCCTTCGAATTCACCATCGCGATGAAAACAGAAAGCCCGGACCGCATTATGCCGGTTCTGGGACCGCATGCAGCTTACTCGTGCACTGACGAGATGCTGAAGAAAGTCGCCTCTGTTGCCCGGGAACATGATCTTCCCGTGCATATTCATATCTCCGAGACCGCACAGGAAGTCTCCGATATTCTGGATGAAACGGGTATGCGCCCGGTAGAGTATCTCGATACGGTCGGCATACTTGACACCAGGCTCATCGGCGTTCACTGCGTGCATCTGAGTGACCATGAGATTGAAAGGCTCGTAGAAACTGACAGCGGTGTCGTGCATTGCCCCACCAGCAATATGAAGCTGGCATCGGGGTTTGCGCCGGTGCGCGAGTTTGTACGTGCCGATGCAAACATCGGGCTGGGAACTGATGGGGCAGCCTCCAACAACCGCCTGGACATCCAGCGGGAGGCAAGCCTGGCGGCTCTCATTCACAAGGGATACCTGGATGATTCCACGGCGCTCTCGGCCGAACAGACGCTGACTATGGCGACTGTCGGAGGGGCGCGCGCGCTGCATATCGACCACCTCGTGGGCTCCCTGGAAGTCGGGAAGCGGGCTGATTTCATACTCCTGTCGCTTGAGGCCCCCCACAACCGCCCACTGCACAATATCTGCTCACAAATCATCTATGCAGCCAATGCCCGGGACGTATGGTGCACGGTGGTGGATGGAGAAGTTCTTTACCGAAATGGCGAGTATCCGCAGCTTGACGCCGAAAAAATCATCGCCCACGCCGAAGAATGTGCGGAGCGGCTGATCGGTGATTACAGTCGTTCACAACAGCAGGCGAGCACGTAACGTAACGCCAGCGCAGGCAGGTTGAGATAACTATGGTTATTGTAATGAAGACCGGCGCCGAAGAAGACACGGTTCAGGCCGTCATCAACAAGGTGTCGGAACTGGGGTTCACGCCACACCCAATCTATGGCGTGGAGAAAACAGTCGTTGCGGTTATCGGAGAAAAGACGCAGGACAAGATCGATACTCTGAAGACCATGCAGGGTGTGGAGCGTATCGTACCGATCCTGCAGCCCTTCAAGCTCGCGGCCCGGGAGGTGCAGCCCACCGGGACAACGGTGAGAGTGTCCGATGATACGGTGGTAGGCGGCGATGAGATTATCATGATGGCGGGCCCGTGCGCCATCGAGAGCCTCGAGCAGTACCTCGCCATCGGCCGGTATGTGAAGGATTCGGGCGGGAAAGTGCTGCGTGGTGGCATTTACAAGCCGCGGACATCGCCGCACGATTTTCAGGGCCTGCGGGAAGACGGTATTCCCATTATGCGGCAGGTGCGTGAGGAGATCGGCCTGCCCATGGTGTCGGAGGTCCTTGATCCGCGCGACGTCGAGCTCATGTACGACGTCGTGGACATTTTCCAGATCGGCACCCGAAACATGCAGAACTTCAGCCTGCTCACTGAATGTGGCAAATCACAAAAACCTGTCGTCATCAAGCGGGGCATGAGTGCCACTCTGGAAGACCTGCTGAAAGCCGCCGAATACGTCCTCGTCGAAGATAACGATGATGTGATCCTTTGTGAGCGGGGTATCCGCACCTTTGAAACACAGTACCGCAACACCCTGGATATCTCCGCAGTCCCTGCTCTGAAATCCATGAGCCACCTGCCTGTGATCGTCGATCCAAGCCACGCGGCAGGTCGGCCGGACCTCGTCCCGGCTCTCTGCAAGGCCGCCATATCCGCCGGAGCCGATGGCCTGCTGGTGGAGACGCATGCAGATCCGACGGATGCGCTGGTGGATGGTGACCAGTCTCTGGACGCGCAGCAATTCAGGCAGATGATGCAGGATCTCCGCCCGTTTGCCAGGGCAGCGGGGCGGAAACTGTGAGCGTCCGAGAACAGCAGTGAGGTGTCAGCAAATCAGCCAACAGCCACAAACCGACGATGGGGCCGTCACTGTGCCACTGCTCGTTATCGCGGGCCCGACCGCAGCCGGCAAGACCGAGGCGGCGCTGTGTGTGGCCGAAGAGGTATCCGGCGAGATCGTCTCGGCCGACTCAATGCAGATTTACAAATATATGGACATCGGCACGGCCAAGCCGACCCCCCGGGAGCGATCGAGGGCCCCCATTCATCTGGTTGATTTTGTCGATCCGCGAGAGGGCTTCACGGTTGTCGATTTTCAGCAGCGGGCGGAAGCACATATCCAGGATATCGCGCACAGGGGCCGTCTGCCGATCCTGTGCGGTGGGACGGGACTTTATATAAAATCGATTATTCAGCACATGGACTTTCCGCCCGAGCTTTCTGATGAGGAAAAGGCCATTCGGAAGCGCCTCCACCGCCGTGCGGAGGAAGTGGGCAGTGCCGCACTTCATGTGGAGCTGGCGGACATCGACCCGGAGGCGGCCGCCAAAATCGAGCCGCAGGATACCAGGCGTATCATCAGGGCGCTGGAGGTCATCGCAAGCACGGGACAGCTTTTTTCAGCACAGCAGTCCGTTGACGACAGTCCTGACGTGGTCTATAATTTAAGGCAATATGTTGTAACCCGCCCGCGAGAGCTTTTGTACGAAGGTATCGAAACGCGGGTGGATCGGATGCTGGAAGCCGGCTGGCTGGCGGAAGTGAAAGAGCTTCGGGAAATGGGTCTGACGCGCGAGGACCAGTCCATGAAAGCCATAGGCTACCGGCACCTGCTTGCATATCTGGATGGTAAAGCCGACTGGGACAGCACCATTGAAGATATCAAGCGAGATACACGCAGGTTTGCCAAGCGCCAGTTGACATGGTTCCGCTCCGGAGACTATGAGTGGCTTGAGTGGGGTACGCCTGCAGAGTTTGAAAATGCAGTTGAAGTATTGAAACGTACTGGACACCAATTGCGTGACAGGGCTTTGGGTGAGTGAATTGGCTAACAAGAAGGGGAATGTCCAGGACGCGTATCTCGAACGGATGCGGAAAAAATCTACCCGTATTCGCGTCGTACTCCTCGACGGAAAAAAGCTGACCGGGGTCGTCAAAGCGTATGACGCCTTCACCCTGATTTTGACCGTCGATCCTGGAGGGGCGGATGTGCTAATATACAAGAGCGCAATCGCAGTAATAGGCCCCGCAAAAATGGGTGCGCAATAGGCGGCGCATACGTCAATCAGTGCGCGTCGTCGAAAACACGATGGGCTTCACGCCTGTCGTGCTTTTTTATAAGACCGCTGTATCGGGAATGTGGTGCTGCACATGCAATTTACCAAGCTGCATGGTCTCGGCAATGACTATATCTACATTGACGCAATGGAAAACGATCTGGACGACTACGACCTCTCACGCCTGACGGCGGTCCTTTCCGACCGTCATTTCGGTATCGGCGGCGACGGCGTTATCCTTATTGATGAGGCTGATGAGGTCGATTTCAGCATGCGCATCTTTAACGCCGATGGCAGCGAGGCCGAGATGTGTGGCAATGGCATACGGGCTTTTGCAAAATACCTCTACGAACACCATAAGACCACCAAGACCGAGCTGGAAGTGGAGACGCTTGCCGGGATCATCCGCCCCGAGATGACGGTGGAAGACGGAGAGGTGACCCACGTCCGGGTGGATATGGGGCCTCCGAGACTGAAGCGCGAAGACATCCCAATGGCAGGAGAGCCACAGGATGAGCCGGTCATCGGCGAAATGCTCACTGTGGATGATCGTGATTTCGAGATTACCTGTGTATCCATGGGTAATCCCCACTGCGTTATTTTTGTCCCGGCGATTACCGACATGCTAGTTTATACCTATGGACCACAGATCGAGGTGCATCCGGCGTTCCCGGCCCGCACGAACGTCGAATTCGTCCAGATCGTGGACACACACGCCGCTCAAATGCGCGTGTGGGAGCGGGGCGCGGGAGAGACGATGGCGTGTGGTACCGGGGCGTCGGCGAGTGCGGTCGCGGCCATACTTAACGGCCACTGCAGCGATCATGTGGTGATGCGGCTGCGCGGAGGCTATCTGTCGATCGAGTGGCAGGAGGGTGAAAGCGTGTTTCTGACAGGGCCCGCCACCGAAGTCTTCAGCGGCCAGGTCCATCCATCACTTTTGCAAAAGGCCCGCTCGGAAGACTGAATTGCCGCAAACATTTCATACAGATGTTGTCACTACCGAGGAGGAAAAGACGTGGATCTCGATCTTGCCCAGCGACTACAGCGCATCCCACCGTACCCCTTCCGGGAGATTGCTCAGATCAAGGCGAAAATGATCAAAGAGGGCAATGAGCCGATAGATTTCGGTATCGGAGACCCGGACATGCCGACGCCTGAGTACGTTATCGAGGCGCTGTGTGAAGCGGCTCACGACCCGGCGACACACCCCTATGACGAGAGCGGCTACGGCCTGCCCGAATTCAAACAGGCTGTGTCCGATTTTATGGATAAACGTTTCGGTGTGAGGGTGGACCCCGATGGGGAAGTCCAGTGCACCATCGGTTGCAAGGAATCACTGGCACACATCATCTGGGCATACATTGATCCCAGCGACATCGTCCTGGTGCCGGATCCCGCGTACTCGGTGTATAAGGTCCAGACGACGTGGTGCGGTGGCGCTCCGTTCCCGATGCCGCTTTTGCCCGAAAACAACTTCCTTCCCGACCTGGAGGCAATCCCGGAGCCGACCCGAAAAGAAGCAAAGATGATGTTTCTGAATTACCCGAATAACCCCACCGGGGCGGTCGCCGACCTGGGATTCCTGCAGGATGTCGTCGAGTTCGCCAGGGAATATGACATTCTGCTGGTCAATGACTGCGCATATTCCGAGGTCCGGTATGATGATTACGAGACCCACTCCATCCTCGAAGTGGAGGGCGCAAAGGAGTGCGCAATCGAGATGCACTCTTTCTCCAAGACTTTCAACATGACGGGCTGGCGGGTCGCCTGGAGCTGTGGGGGCGAGCAGTTTGTGGATGCGCTCTCTACGGCGAAGAGCAACGTCGATTCAGGTACCTTCATGGCAGTCCAGCGAGCCGCAATTGCAGCGCTGGAGGGGTATGACGAGTTCATCGGCGAACTTATGGCGGAATACACGCGGCGCCGTGACGCGCTGGTGAAGGGACTGCAGTGGCTCGGCTGTCCCATAAAGGCGCCGGATGCAACGTTTTACGTATGGGTGCCCATCCCCAAAAACTACGAAACAGCCGCCGACTTCTCCAGAGATCTGCTCACGGAGTGTGGCGTTCTGTGTATTCCGGGGGCTGTGTATGGCGTGTATGGTGAGGGCTTTGTGCGATTCTCCCTGACAATCAAGGGAGATGAGAAAATCGGCCAGATCGAAGAGGCCGTCGAACGAATCGACACCAATCTTTCGCTGGAGTGGTGAAAGGACGCTGTCCCGGAACACCTGGTGATAAATTGTGCAGGAAATCATAGAAGTTGGCCTTGAACGCCTTGAGCTTCCGCAGGCGGAAGACGCAGTACTTGTCGGCCTGAAGAAGCTGAGAGGTGAAGGGCTGCGATCAATGCGAGAGCTGGCGAATCTGGCCATTTCCGCGGGGGCTCGACCGGTTGATGTGCTTATACAGCCCCGGCGTTCGCCCAGGCCCGCAACATATATCGGCACTGGAAAGCTGGAGGAGCTGAAAGCCCTCCAGCTGTCTCTCGATGCCGAGATCGTGCTTTTCGACGACGAGTTGACGCCGGTGCAGGTCAGCAACCTGGTGGACGAACTTGAGTGCAAGGTCCTCGATCGAAGCGAGCTGATCCTCGACATTTTCGCCCAGCACGCCACCAGCCGCGAGGGGCAGTTGCAGGTTGAATTGGCCCAGCTTTCGTATCTTCTCCCGCGCCTTGTCGGAAAAGGCCGCATGATGGACCGAATCGGTGCGGGTGGCGGACAGGTCGGTGGCGTGGGCGTCAGAGGGCCCGGCGAGACCCGGCTGGAGACCCAGCGCAGGCGTTTGCGCAGGCGGATCGCGAAGCTCAAGGAGGAACTCGAAGAGGTTCGGAGACACCGGGAGGTTGAAAAACAGGGCCGCCAGCGGGGCGGTCTGGCCATGGTATCGCTCGTGGGATACACAAACGCCGGAAAATCAACGCTTCTGAACGCTCTGGTAGGATCAGATGAAGTGCGGGCTAACAACAGGCTCTTTGAGACCCTTGATACGACCATCCGCAAGATGGAGATCGAGGGGGCCGAAATTCTCATCAGCGACACCGTCGGCTTCATTCACAAGCTTCCGAGGGCGCTTCTGTCGGCGTTCATGGCGACTCTTGAGCAGCTCGAAGAGGCTGATGTAATTTTGCATGTGCTCGACGCCAGTCAGCAGTGGGTAGAGACCGAACGAGAGGCCAGCGACGACATGCTGGAGAAGATCGGTGTGGCGGACCGTCCCACGATTGTTGTGCTCAACAAGTGGGACCAGGTGGCAGGCACTGAACGGGCTGAATATCTGAAAGAGCGGATGCCCGATGCACTGCCGATTTCGGCTCAGGAACGTGCGGGACTCGACGAACTGCGGAACCGCATCGCACAGGTGGCTTTCTCAATGCTTGTTCCTCTGACATTGCAGATCCCATACGACAGTATGCAGGTGCTGCAGATGTGCCGCAACAACGGCCGGGTGCTGGAAACGCGTTACGAGGATGAATATGTGGCGGCAGATGTCGAAATGAAGCCGGAAATGGTGGAGCGCTTGAGGTCATACGTGGTTGCTCCCGGGTAAGAATCGGCAGGAGTCGTTACGACAATGCCGCAATCGGACGAAAAGAAAAGAAGCGAGCTACTCGTTCCGCTCAACAGGCGGAACTATTTTTTGGCAATAGCCAACGGGATTATTTTTTATGCCGGCAGACGCCTCGCCGACATCACCACCGTGGTGCCGCTGCTGCTATTCCGGCTGTCGGGTCTGAGGTGGCTCGTCGGCGCCGGACATTCCATCATTTTCATCGCCCGTGCGATACCCCAGGTTGTTGCCTCGCGATGGGTTGACACCGCGGAACGCAAGCGCCCCATCTTCATCTGGTGTGCTCTCATCCGTTTTCTGACGATCATGGCCATGGGCGTTTCGGTGCTGTATGCATCGAGGGTCGGTTACACTGTGGCGCTGGTGCTGCTTTTGAGCTTCTTCGCCCTCCGGACGCTTGCACAGGGTGTTTCAAGCCTCGCGTGGTCCGATATCGTGGCCCGCTCGGTTCCCACAACGAAGCGTGGCAGCCTCTGGAAATGGCGGATGGTGGGCGGGTTGTTTCTCGTACTGCTCTTTTCAGCACCCGCCGTGCGGTACATGCTGGGGGATGATGCGCCGTACGAGTTTCCCGCGAATTACGCTGTATTGATCCTCGTCTCCGGCATCATCACCGGGATTGGCTGGTTCGTCTTTGCAATGGTTCGTGAGCCCGAGGGGAAACCGGCAAAGCACACCCTGACGATGAAGCAGCACCTTGCCCGCGGCATGCGGTTTGTCACCGAAGACGCCAATTACCGCCGACTCATGCGGGTGCGAATATGTCTGAGCGCCGCCGGGGCAATCGTTCCCTTCTTCATCGCATTTGCCGTCGATGTGTGGGGCTTTAGAGACGCGATTGCAGCCACCTTCATTACGGTGCAGATACTGTCACAGATGGGCGGGTCGTTTCTGTCCGGGTGGATATCGGACCGACTGGGGAATCGCAAGCTCCTTGTCGTCTCCGGTATCACACTGTTCTTTACATCCGTGTTTGCCGCGGTTGGGACCTACGTAACGCCTCCCGGTGGTGTGATGGTGTTGGGACATCTTATAACCTGGCGCCTGCTGGTCATGATGGCGTGTTTCGTGGGCAGTGGCGTATTCATGTCACAGCTTTTCCCCGCATACACGAACTACCTGATCGACATCGCGCCACGTCGCAAGCTACCTTCATATATTGGTTTTGGCAGTGGTTTCACGGTACCCATTGCTGCAGCCCCCATTGTCTTCGGGTGGG
>JAWODS010000311.1:0-13098 GCA_046483205.1 Armatimonadota bacterium
GATTTGTGTTGCTTGTTGTGGCGGCGGTGTATGTCGTCTTTCTCATCAACAGCCGTTCACCCCGGTCCGATCAATATTTCATTGCCGTCCTGTTGTGCTGTATCTGCGCCGGTGTACTCCTCGGCGGGCTTTTTGCGTCACAGGATGTTCCACTCCTGCGCACCGCCACCGCAACGGCCTCGATCGCCGCCCTCCCCTATTACGGTGAAGCCGTTCAGGCGGGGACTCTGCCGCGATTGTTTGGCCGTTACGGATATTCGGAGGGCCCCTCGACCCGGCCCGACCGTCTGCGCACACACCCTCCCGGCCCGGTGGTGTATTACCTGTACGCCCGGCGCTTTGTTCTTTCACAGCCGGCCCTCCTGGCGCTGGGTGAAAGGCTGCTGGCCAATGAGGGCATCTCCCCGGATTCGGCGCTGAAGTTTGCCAGGCAGTACACTATCGTCCCTCTGACCGAAGATGATGTCATCGCCGGGACACTGGCATCTGTTTTTCTCAGTCTCCTCGGAGCGCTGCTTCCGGCGGCGGTGTTTTTGCTTGCGTGGGCGGTGTGGGACAGCCGCATTGCACTGGGGGGAGCGGTTATGAGTGCATCGATCCCCTCCCTGGTGCTTTTTGTGCCCAGCATTGACGGCGCCGGAGCGCTTATGGCCATATCGGCACTGGCCGCCTTCATGTGGGCGCGGCGCCTGGATCGGCCCGCTCTCGCCGCGCTTGCGGGACTGCTGTGGGCGGCGGCGGGGTTCTGGAGTGTCGGACTGCTGCTCGTGGCCTTCCCTGCGGTCATCGCCGTCATCGCCGACGTACTCCGAAAGGACAGGCGGCGATCGGGGCTGCTGATGTCCGGCTCGGCGCTCGGCGTGTTTGTGCTGTTTTTTGTGGCGCTTTTGGTGTTCTGCGACTACCGGCCATTTGTCAACCTGCAGGAGATATTTCGCAGCCAGGCGTATATCATGTCGCGCAGCGCCCGGGACCGGCTGCCGTGGACATTCATGAACATCTACGAGTTTGTCCTCTTTTTCGGCCCCGCCCTGTTCGTGGTGTCCGTGACCGGTTTAATCACCGCCCTGCGGCGCCCCCTGCGGCCGGAGGCGCGTTTTTTGGGGTGGGGCCTGGTGGCCGCCCTTGTGTTTCTGGTCATCTCCGGGACCACGCGCGGGGAGGTCGGGCGGATATGGCTGTTTTTGATGCCGCTGTTGAGTGCCTTCGCGGGTGTGCCCGTGATCCAGATGCCCAAACGCCACCGGTGGTGGTATCTGCCTGCTCTCGCTGCGGCCCAGGGCGCATGCTGCCTGATCATGTACGCATTTATCATTCCCGTCAGAGCGTGAAGTCATGGATGACGTCAGGAGAGTTTTGAGCACGTTGAGCCACAACCCGCTGTGTATCGCGGTGGCACAACTGGCGCGCTCGCTCGATGAGCCGCTGTATATCGTGGGCGGTGCGGTGCGCGATTTGCTCCTCGGCCACCCGGTGGCAGACTGGGACTTTGCGGGCCCCGGTGCGATGGACGTCGCCGCGAAGTTTGCCGAGAACAATGACGCCCGGGTGGTGACGCTTCACGAGGACCAGCCCACCGCGAGAGTGCCCGTTCACGTCGGAGATGACGAATACGAGCTGTACGATTTCTGCGAGCTGCGTGGTGACGCACTCGAAGACGATCTGCGGAAGCGCGATTTCACCATCAATGCCATCGCCTACGACCTGCGCGATCCTGCGCTGATTGATCCACTGGGCGGCATCCAGGACATCCGCGACAACCTCATCAGGGCGGTCAATCACGAGAACCTGCAGGCGGACCCGCTGCGCTGCCTGCGGGCGTACCGGTTTCACTCACAGATCGGCTTTGAGATCGATCCACAGAGCCGCCAGTGGATCCGCGGTGTGGCACCACGACTGCAGGATATGGCCGGGCAGCGCATCGGCAGCGAACTGTACGGGCTTATGTACCCACCCCGGGTCGCCGAGACGCTTGAACTGATGGACGAGGACGGCGTTCTGGCACACGTTCTGCCGGAAATCGAGGAAGGCCGGGATATGCCCCAGCCGTCGTTTCACCACCTCAACGTTCGCGACCATATCCTGGAGACTGCGCGGCAGATGGAGCGTCTCATCCTGGACCCCACCGACGCTCTGCCGGCCTCCTACAGGCGGCTGGAGGAGTATCTGATGGGCGACGAGATTCCACCGATGTTGATAATGGCGGCGCTGATGCACGACATCGGCAAGCCGCGGACCTTCAGCCGGGGTGAGGACGGCCGGATACACTTCTATGAACACCACAGCCAGAGCGCGCAGATGGCCCAGGAGATCCTCACCCGCTTCGCCTGGCCCACGGAGGTCCGGCAGCCGGTTGTGAGCTTCGCCGAACAGCACATGCGGCCATTTGACCTCGCGGGCCGCGGGCAGGACGGCGAGGTGGAGGATGAACACACCGAAGCGTTCATCACCATGAGCGCAATCCGGCGGATGTTCCGGGAGGTTGCGCCACACGAGCTCGGGCTGGTGATGCTGGCGCTGGCTGATTCCAGGGCCTGCAGGGGACCGGCGGTCTCTGCGCAATATCAACTCGAGGTGGAACTGATCCTTGATGACATGGTGTACCGGTACTACGAATACAGGCGAAAGCAGCGCTACCAGCCACTGCTGACCGGCCAGGACCTCATTAAGGCGGGATACGAACCCGGTCCCATATTCTCGGAGATACTGGAGGCCGTCAAGGACGCCCATATCTCAAATGAGATCGATACGAAAGACCAGGCCCTTGAGATTGCCCGCCGAATTGCATCTGCGGATGAAATTGAGCAGGAGCAAAAAGAGGATTGAGCGGCTTCCCTGAGAATACTTCCACAGGTTATGGATACTGAGAAGGTTCGCAGGGCAATCAGCCGCATCATCGAAGCGTGTCACACCTCCACGCTGGTGACTGTCGATTCCAGCGGCAGGCCGTGGGCGAGGCAGATGTCCGACCACAATATCTGGCCACAAGACGAGGGCTCCGAAAACGTCCTGTGGCTGCAGACCTCCGCCCGCACGCAGAAGATCAAACACCTCCAATCAAGCCACAGAGCCGGTCTCTATTACTTTCTTCCCGACGCGCGGGAGTACGTCTATGCCAGCGGCGACTGCCGGGCTGTGAGCGACAGTCGGCTGCGGGAGAAATACTTCCGCGACACCCTCTTCGAATACTGGCCCGAGGGCCCGAAGGATCCTGACTACGTGCTGCTGCGGTTCGATATTGAGACGTTCGTGTACTATCCGGGATCTGAGGCGGGGCACTTTCCGCTCCGGCTTCAGACCAACCGACTGCACAGGGAATGAACCCGCATGGACATTCGATGTCTTCTGCCAGGCGTGCTGTGCCTGATGTTTATGCTGTCCACGATGCTGGAGGGGTCTGCCGCCGAATTTGAGCTCCGCCGCCCCTTTCACCCGCGCCTGAAAACCACTCCGGATGAGCTGCAGGCCATGCGCGCAGACGAAGCTGAGGTGGAAGAGGCGCGCAGGCTCGGGGCGGCCGAGCTGTCCCGGGAAAAAACGGGCGGATATGAAGACTACTGGATCCCCCTGCCCGAAGCTCCGTTCCCCGAATCACATGCGGGCGATACGTGGCCTTACTGGACGGGTCTGACGGGGCATGTGCGCAGATACCTGGAGCGGCTGAGCTACGCGTACGCGGTCACCGGCGAGCAGCGGTTTTTTGACCCGTGCTATACGGCCATGATGTCGGTGTGTGACTGGCCGCAGTGGACGGACCCGGATTACAGCAACGGCGAGTTTCCCTGCCTGGACACCCATTCACTCATCCGGGGCGTGACCACTGCATACGACTTTCTTTACAGCGATCTTTCCGAGGCCGACCGGCAGCGAGTGGCCGAAGCGATTGTCCAAAAGGGCTGTGAGCGGGTGTATCCGTACGCCAGTAAGGAGGGCATCTGGGTGTCACAGCCCAACTCCTGGCCCAACGGCTATGCGGTGGTCCACACCGGCATGGGCGTCGGAGCGCTGGCGGTCATGGGCGATGTGGAGGGTGTCGAGAAGTACCTGAGCACCGCCGTCGAAAAAATGAACGACTACTTCGACCAGCAGGGCGGCAAGGACGGCGGCCTCATTGAAGGCTTCGGATATGGCAGCGTGGCCATCGACAACTTCATGTACCTCATCGAGACAGCCAACGCCGTGACCGGTGTGGATCTGCTGACTCATCCGTACCTGGAGCAGGCGATCTATTTCCCGGCGTATTTTGTGCTGCCGGGCGGTGGTTCGGTGGCGAACTTCGGCGACAACGGCGGGCCGACCGGGTGCCGTCCCACACTCACAAATCTCGCCCGGGCGCTGGTGCAGGTGCGCGGCAGCAGGCTCGCCGCATGGTACCTGGTAAAGGCCGGTGACGCCGACAGCGAGACCGAGACGCTGGCGGAGGTGCCCGAGACCCTCCCGCTGGCGCGCAAATTCCGCAGTATTCGGTGGGCGGCGCTGCGGAGCGGATGGGGGCCCCATGACGCTCTTGTGGCCTTTAAGTCGGGCTTTGTCAAAAATCATAACCACCTCGACCAGAACCACTTCATCCTCGGGTGGGGCACGCAGTGGGTGATCAACGACCCGGGCTATCAAATCTATAACCGCCCCTATCCCGAGGAACGCAATATGAGCATGGAGGTCATCAGAAACCGCCACCAGTACACCTTCGGCACCGAGGGCCACAACTCCATTCTCGTGGACGGTACCGGCCAGGTGAAAAATCCGGGCGAGGTCGGTCAGCTGTATTCCACCCCTGCAATGGGCTACATCACCGGTGATGCCACGGCATGCTACGACGACCGCCTGAGCCGCTTTTTACGCCACGTTATCTCGGTGCCGGACGAATATTATCTTATCTTCGACGAGGTGGTCGCGAAGGATGCGCCGCGCTCTGTTGACATCCTGCTGCACACCTCACCTGACGGGACCTTCTTTGTCGATGGCACCGAGCTTGCAGAGGACACGAGTGTGAATGCAGCCAGCTTCGACATCCGCCGCGACCGTGCCCAGGTTCATGTGGATATGCTGGGACCGCAGACGCTGCAGATGGCGCACAAAATATGGCCTGACTCAGCCCAGTACGGCCACTATGTCTCGCTGTCAACGGGAGAGAAGCACGAGGAATTCATCAACTGCATGGCGCTGCAGGCGGGCCCTCCCGGACGGGAGCTGAAAGATATAACCGGCTACATCGAGGCCACTGAAGAGGGCCACAGCATCGAGGTGAACGCTCCCGGGGGGAAAGACATTTTCCTCATCGGCCCCGGTGAGCAGGGCTCGATACAGTCAGACGGAGAGATGGCGATGGTCCCGGCGGAGGCCCTCACGCGATATGCACTGTGCCAGGGAACGAGGCTTACCTGCAAAGACCGGGCGCTGGTGACCGCCACGGCTCCCGTCACCGTGGGCGCCAGGCTCCGTGGAGGGCTTTTCCGGGCGGTTATCGAGGCATCACAGGAGGCGTCAGTGACCATCCAGGCCCCTGAAGACCTCACGCTGATCCGCGTCATCGGCCTCGAAGATCCGGTGGATGTCAGCTACGATGATGAAGACGGTTTGATGACTCTCTCCGTCCCCCCCGGCCGCTACACACTCCAGGCCCGGCAGTTGTAGCCTGCATGGGTCCGACAGCCCGTCGGCCGGCCGGCGAATCCGTTGACGCAGAGACCTGCGTGGCTTATAATCGAGGGTGTCTGATGACGGATTGAAGCAGGTATGCCTCCGGGCATTTGCGTTGAATAGACTGAGGAGGGTGGCACATGGCCCAGGACAAAGTTCGCTGCGGCATCATCGGGACAGGCGTGTGGGGTGAAACACACCTCATGGCCTACACATACGATCCCGGCGTCGATCTGGTGTGCATCTGTGATAAAGACGAGGAACTGCTCCAGAAACGCCAGGAAGAATACGGTGTCGCCAATGCTGTGACCGATTACATGGAGCTTCTGGAGCGGGATGACATTGACGCGGTTTCGGTGGTGACGCCGGATTTTCTGCACAAAGACATCGTGCTGGCGGCCGCTGATGCCGGGAAAGACGTGCTGGTCGAAAAACCGATGGCCACCACCGTCTCGGAATGCGAAGAGATGATAAAGGCCGCCGACCGGGCCGGTATCACGCTGATGGTCGATTTCCACAACCGCTTCAATCCCGCGTTCACCCAGGTGAAGCAGAAGCTCGATGCCGGTGTCCTGGGCGAGCCGCAGATGATCACGCTGCGGCTGAATGACACAATTTTCGTGCCGACACAGATGCTGAGCTGGGGCGGCGAATCAACCGTCGCGTGGTTTTTGGCCTCACACGCCGCCGATCTCGCCCGCTGGTTCTTTGAGTCCGAGGTCAGGCGCGTGTATTCAGTCTCACGGTCCCGGCTTCTGAAGCAACAGGGCCTGGACACCCCTGACTTCTTCCATTCGATCCTCGAATACGAAAACGGCGCAGTGGCGCATATCGAAAACTGCTGGATCATGTCCGAGGAGATGCCCACGGTGGCGGATTTCCGCGGCGAGATGGTCTGTTCCGGCGGCACGTGCCTGTGGAATGTCCTCGCCAACCGCATGGTTGAGGTGTACGAAGATGAAGGCGGCGTGGATCTTCCAGCCACGGTCAGCCGCCTGGATATCCACGGCGAGAAGCGCGGCTTCGCCATCGACAGCATCCGGCATTTCGCAAAGGTCGTGCGGGAGGACATCGAGCCGGTTATGACCGCCGAAGACGGCCTGCGCAACACCGAGACCGTCGTGGCCATCCACGAATCCGCCGAAGCACAGCAGCCGCTGGACTTAAGCTGACGCATTATACACCATCACACGGAGCTTCAGACCGGTTTGCGTCATCTGGCAGGCCGGTCTTTTTTGTTGTAATATATGGGCTGAACGTGTTTGTTCAGACGAAGAATTTCTGCAGGCTGCGCAGTTTTTGCGCCAGAGGGTGCAGACGATGAAGCGATATATATGGCTGGCGGCCCTGGCGGTCGGACTCGCCGGGATCATTGTTGGTCTTTCCCAGGGGCGCTGGGCGGTCGTGTACGGATGGGGCCAGTCGCTGTGCGCATCGTGCGTGGGGCTGGGCGGATAGCATGGCTCAGGAGCGCGACAAACTCAGGGGACCGCGGTGGCTTTACTGGCGTCACCGGGTGCAGCTTGCGGCCCTTGTGCTGATGAACTCTTATTTTTTCTCATGGGCGAAGGGCTTCTGTGTGCCTGCCCTGAACTGCTGGTCATGTCCCGGCGCGATCTTCGGGTGCCCGATCGGCGCCCTGGAATATTCCGCCGCCGGTGCTCCGGCCGGTCTGCGGGGAGGAATGCCGTGGTATGCGGTGCTTCCGATTTACACCCTTGGCATCCTGGTGGTTTTCGCGGCGATCTTCGGGCGGATGATGTGCGGGTGGATTTGCCCGTTCGGCTGGCTGCAGGACCGGCTCAGCGCCCTTGGGCTGAACAGGAAGTTTCACATACCGCGTGTTTTGGGGTATCTGCGCTACGTCGTGCTCGTTGTGCTGGTTTTCATTGTCCCCTATTACACGGGAGTGGCGTGGTTCTCCAAGCTCTGCCCGCAGGGAGCGCTGCAGGGCGGCCTTCTGGTCCCACTGGTGGACGAAAGTATCCGCAGCGCGATTGGAACGTGGTGGTTTGTCAAGCAGGGCATTCTCGTGGGCTTTCTGGTGCTGATGCTGCTTTTCAAGCGGCCCTTCTGTGCCACCGTGTGCCCTCTGGGAGCCATATTCTCGCTGTTTCACCGCTACAGTCTCTGGCGGATCGATTACGATGAGGACAAGTGCGTTGACTGCATGTGGTGTGTGGAGGCCTGTCCGGCAGATATTGACCCCCGCAGGGAGGTTAACAGCCACGCGTGTATCGGCTGCCTGGAGTGTCAGAAATGCCCGTACGGGGCCATACAGTCACGTCCAATATGGGCTCCTGAACCCGGTGACGAACCCCCAGGAGATGACCAATGAGTAACAACGGAATGGTTGACGCCGGTTTCACACGGGACCAGATAGAGGAACTGACAGTAAAGGTGCTGCGGCCTGCCTGGCGCATGCGGCCGGATGTGCGCGTAATACGTGCACCCCTGGGCATGGTGGTCATCAAGGACTACTACCGGAAGGCGAATGCGTTCAAGCGCGCGATGGGGCAGTATCTCATAAAGCGCGAATACCAGGCCTACAGGCGTCTGGATAATATTCATGGTGTCCCTCGATGCTACAAATGCCTGGACAACTGGACACTGGTGATAGAATTTGTGGATGCGCCACCGGCCGCCGCGGTGAACCCGGAGCGCCTTGATGAACACTTCTTTGGCCGTCTGAAACATCTCGTCGGGCAACTCCACAGCCGTGGCCTGGCTCATGGCGACCTGCACAACCTGTATAACATCCTGATAGATGAAGCCAGCCATCCGGTGATTGTTGATTATACATCCGCCATTTTGACCGGCTCGAATCCGCTGGCGGCCGTGGCCCTGCCGCATCTGTATGATGATGACATCAGGGGGATATACAAGCTGAAGACATGCCGCCGCCGGGATATGCTCACTGATGAGGAAAAAGCTTTTATGCATCACCGCAGCCTGGCCGAAAACGTCTTCCGGGCCCTCCGTGAACTGGTGCGGACTCCGGCGAAGAAGCTGGCTTCCATGGAACAAGAGCCGCCTGATACACGTCACACGAATGGTGTTTCTCAGGTTGACTGACGGATCATAGTGTGAGGATTGTCGAAGCGACCAATGATGAACAAACCCCCGCAAAACATGGACCAGGACCTTCGCCGGCGCGAATTTGAGCGCCTGCTCAAGAAGCATGAACGCCAGATATTCGGCGGCGCCATGCGGCTGACAGGCTCACAGCCCGAGGCGGAGGACCTCATGCAGGAAGCCGTTGTCAACGCCTACCTGGGTTTCCACAAGTTCGAGCTGGGAACTAATTTCCGCGCCTGGATGTTTCGGATATTGAGAAACACACATATCAACCGCTACCGCAGAGATCAGCGGACCGTGGACACAATCGGCTGGGACGACCTGGCCAAAGACGGGAGCGATTACGCGGGCGAGCTGGAGGAATCCAGGCGGCCGGGGCCCGATGATCAGGTTCTCAGCCGTGTGCCGGAAGAGGACATCATCCCGGCACTCGACGAGCTCTCAGAGGAGTTCCGGACTGCAGTCGTTCTCTCGGACATCCACCAGTATTCCTACGAGGAAATCGCAGAGAAGCTCGATATTCCCCTGGGAACGGTCCGTTCGCGTATCTTTCGCGGCAGAAAGCGGTTGCGGGAGGCCCTGAAGGACGTCGCCCGCAGGCGACGATGGCTATGAACGAAGTGGATTGCCCTATTTCTCAGGACGAGCTTGGCGAGTTCATCGAGGGCGCAATGCCGCTCGAAGATGCCCGCAGTATCGCCAATCATATTCTCTCGTGCGATTTGTGCGCCCGCACACTCGGGCGTGTAACCGCCGTTGAAACGGTCATCGGCCTTCCGGATCTGTCGGAATCATATCCCGAGCTGTCTCCGGATTTCTGGCCTCGATTGCGGGAACGCCTCGATGAAGTTGACCGCCTTGTGGAGGCCACGAGCGTTGAACAATCCCGATCCCGGCGCCTGCTGCCGAGTCTGATCGCCGCAGGGGCCGCCCTTATTCTCATCGCCGTTTTGGTCCAGCACCTCTTCGTCGGCTCTATCTCTCCCATCAAGCCCAATGAGCTTGTCACGATGCACGCCCGCGCAACGGCATCTCTGCCCGCCACTCCGGCTTCCGTCGGCGGTTCGACCGCCACGGTCGGGATGCAGAGTTCAGACACGTTCCGCGGCCCGCAGATGATCGATCTGCAGGGCTCACCGGCACTCTGCTGGAATTACCGCCTGAACGGACAACCCGTGTCGGTGATGTTTACCACCGGCAATTCCATTTCTCTCGAAGAAATGGGCACAATTCGTGTCAACGGCCACCGCTACCATCTCCTCCAGACCGAATGGGGTACGGTTCTTGTGGATAACTCCGAGGATCTGTGGCGGGTTGTCGTCGGACGTGCCTCCCCACTTGATATGACCATCCTGCTGCAGAATATCCCCCGATATTCAGCCTTTGAAGAAATTCCGTAGCTCGCAAAGCTTGACGCCACCGTTGCCATGCTCCACGCAGCCCTGACGTCAAATGACACTTCCTCATGCGCCGTTCATGCTTGTGTCACGCTCACGAAATGAGCAACCTCACAAAGGAAGAACCGCCACCGGGCGAGAAACGTTCTCTGCATATCATCACCTGTGGAGATGAAGCCTGTGGACAAACATTCCCTGCCCGTCGGTTCAGTGATTTCATACATGCTGTCGGCCCTGGCGGTCATCGGTGCACTGTGGTGTGCGGCCTATTACCCCCAGCGCATCGAGGCGCTTCCCACCCGGAGTGCAGAAACTGCAGAGAGTCCGGCGGTTGATGCCTATGAAATCGTGCCGGTGGGTTACCGGGATGGGCATCTGCTGTCACCGCGTTCCGAATCGGATGCCGGCTTTCCAGCGGATGCAATCACGGTGCCGCCGAGCGAGCTGTACGATCTGCCGCCCGCGCGGGATGCCATCAGCGCCCTGGAGGACCCTCCGGTGCTTCGTGCCGGTGAGGCCGGCTGGCTGGAGGATGAGGATATGGTGCTGGCGGTGACGCTGTACGACCGGCGGCGGGCGTATCCCCGGACGATTCTCGCACGCCACTGTCTCATCAATGACCGCATCGCAGGACAGCCCGTTCTCGTGTATTTCGACCCCCCGAGCGGTGCCGCGATGGCCTTCACAAGCCCCACTTACAACAACCAGCCCCTCACCTTTGGTGTTTCGGGAATCGGCTACGGGGGAGCCGGACTGCCGTATGACCGGGCGACCCAGAGCCTCTGGTATCCGCTGACGGGCCGCGCTATCACCGGGCCGCTTGCAGCAGAAACCACGACCCTGAAGCCGATCCACGCTGAATGGATGACGTGGGGAGCCTGGAAAGAAATATGGCCGGACACCACGGTCCTCAGCCGTGAAACAGGACAGGGGTATGACTACGGCCAGGATCCGTACACCCACGTCCAGTTCGGCGCCGACGGTGACACTATTGACTATTACCACAGCGACCTGCTGCTTGCGCCCCCGGAGCTTTCCACCGCCCGCGAGGATATTGATGACAAGACGGAGATTCTCGGCATTCGCCTGCCGAAAGGGTCGGTTGCCGTCCCTGTCGAAGAGGCGCTTGCAGCGGCCGGAGAGGAAGCCGCCGTCTTCACGCACGCGACGAGCTGGGGAGATCTGGTCGTAACGGTGGATCCGTCGGCCGGGCGCATTCACGCTGAGCTTCCCGGCAACTGGCGGCCGCTGCAGATGCGCATGTTCTGGTTCGCCTGGCACGCAGCACACCCGGAAACGAAGGTCTGGCACATCGGGGGCACCGGCGATGAGAGCGAATAACCTTCACACCCACAAGCGGCACCTGCACCCTGTGGAGGAGGACGCAATATGAATCTGGCATGCATCGTTCTGGCGGCGGGCGAGGGCTCGCGCATGAAGTCGAAGATACCCAAGCCGCTTCACGAGGTTGCCGGGCGGCCCCTTATTGACCATGTCCTCGACAGCGTCCTTGAGCTGCAGCCCGACCGCTGTGTGGTGGTTCTCGGCGTCGGCCGCCAGGAGGTTGCCGCGGCCATTGACGATTTCGAGGTGACCACGGCGGTGCAGGAAGAGCAGCTCGGCACCGGGCATGCGGTGATGGCGGCGGATGATACGCTCTCTGACTTCGACGGCGATGTGCTCGTCACACTCGTGGACGTGCCACTGATACGCGGCGAAACGTACCAAATGCTCATCGAACACCACCGCCAGAGCGACGCTGCTGCGACCATGCTCACCGCCGTTTTCGAGAACCCGGCAGGCTATGGCCGGGTGGTGCGTGATGAATCAGACATGGTCCAGGCTGTTGTCGAAGAGCGGGATGCCGACGCACAGACGCGCCGCATCAATGAAATCAACACCGGGGTGCTGTGCTTCCGGTCTGCCGACCTCCGGGAGGCTCTCGGGCATATCACCAATGACAACGCCCAGGGGCAATACTATCTGCCGGACACGCTCCGCTACCTGAAAAGCGCCGGGCGTCGCGTGGCAGCTGTCATCGCCGACGACCCCGAAGAGGTGATGGGGATCAACAACCGGGTTCAGCTCGCCCGGGCCGAAAGTGTCATGCGCGACCGGGTGCGGCGCCGGCTCATGCTGGAGGGTGTTACGTTGATTGACCCCGACAGCACTTTCATTGACGCGGAAGTCTCCATCGGCAAAGATACCGTTGTATGGCCGGGAACGCATATTCTGGGCACCACCACCATCGGCGAGGACTGCACCATCGGCGGCCACGTGCTCATCACTGACTGCACCATCGGTGACGGCTGCACCCTCCGGCACGGCTCTCAGATCGCCGGGAGCCGGATTGACGAGGGCGCAGAAATCGGACCCTTCAGCAACATCCGGGCAGATTCGGAGATCGGCCCTGGCGCCGCAGTCGGCTCGTACTGCGAGGTCGTTAGATCCACGATCGGCGCTCACAGCAAATCCCGGCATTTCAGCTACCTCGGCGACTCCCGCATCGGGGAGGGTGTCAATATCGGCGCCGGAACCATCACCTGCAACTATGACGGATATACGAAGCACGAAACGGTCATCGGCGATGGGTCGTTTATCGGCAGCGACACGATACTCGTCGCCCCGGTGACACTGGGGAAAAATAGCTGGACGGGCGCCGGCTCCACCATCACGGGCGATATTCCCGATGACGCACTCGGGGTGGCTCGGGCGAAGCAGCGAATCATCGAAGAATGGACAAAACGAACTCAGGGCAGGAATTGATGTGTCGCCCGGAGAATACATTATCGACACTTTATCACCTGAATAGGCCTAAAGTTTCAGGCGATACTGCCGATAAGGACCTTTGAAGGGAGGAAACCACCTCGCGGTAGTAACCGGGAGAGGAGGTATTCCGATGCGAATAGATCCCAGTAAGTCGCAGCCGATCTCCAAGCAGACCGTCGGGCGCACCGAGAAAGCCGGTATTGACGGCGCTGCG
>JAWODS010000357.1:0-5180 GCA_046483205.1 Armatimonadota bacterium
GCTGCCCGCTGCGTACGCCACCCCTGACGGCGACGGGTATGTGCTGGTGGATCCCTCGCGCGATGGCCGGGCGATCACCATGGAGGTCAACCCGGCGATGGGGAGTGTTGCGTTTAGCTCGCCGCTGTTTAATGTTGACCGGCCCAACGACCGCCTGGCTGTCTTTAACGACAATCTGACGACGACCGTCGGCGGCAATGCATACAACCTGACGGATGTGGCGGTGTACGGCGCCTACTCGCCGTATATCTACCGCGTCACCCGCAACGGGGCGGCGGATGACTGCCCGTCGGCGTTTTACGGCCTGTCCAGCGCGGGTCGGCTCACGGTCTTCTGGCGCCGCAGCTATCCGTCCAGCCAGCCGCCACACTATGGGCGCAGCGGCTTTATGTACAAGAGCCTGACCACGGCCGTGCAGGTTGCCAGGCCACCGATGGATGGCGAGCCCTCCTCAGTTAGCCGCCCATACCTGGCCGCTGATACGGCCAGTGGCGTGCTCCTGTATGGCCCCGGGGACATCGGGCGGGCCGTCAACGTGACCTATACCAGCCAGGTGGACGGCGCCACGCATGTCGAGACACACGAGATACCGGGATGGACGCGCGAGAAGCCCGTGCCGGTACGCACCAGCGGGGCGGAGGGCCGCCTGGTGGTCAAGCCCGAGGTGTACAATACCACCTACCAGCTTCCCGACGGCGCCAGTGCCAGCACCGACGTGGTGCGCTACTGGCTGTTCTGGACGTCGCTGGGCACGGTGTACGACATGCGGCTTTTGAACGAGGTGGCGCCGGATACGACCCCGAATGCGGCGGCTCGCCCGGGCGGCACGGCCCCGGAACCCATATTCCTGCAATCAGCGGATGTGTTCACAACTGTCATCGCGCCGGAATTCGGGCCGACCATGCGGGAGCGGGTCTCTCCGGTGGTGTCTTTCGACCCGACCTAAAGCAGGACATTCAAATAACTACAAAAACGATAAAAACTCGGCCGGTCGCCGATTGTCGAAGGAGATAAGAGCTGCAAAGGGCGATGAGACCGCTCAGAAACGACTTGCACCGGCTCTCTCAGGGGCTGAGCTGTGCTTGACAAACAGTCGCACAGCGGCTAAACTCACCTTGGAGAGTCGTTGCAGCAATCATCGTCATTCAGCGTACAGGGAGATTTGTCTATGGCTCGGGGCGCAACTCACGTGTTGGGCCTTGATATTGGGTCAGAAACGATCAAGGCGGTGGAACTGCGTCTTCGCGGAGAAACCATCGCGCTTGAATCGCTGCCTGCCGTCATCGAAACGCCCGAAAACAGCGTTGTTGGCGGGCGGGTCGTTGATGAAGAGGCTGTCAGCGAGGCAATAGCGGACGCGGTTCGCGAATACTCGTTTGGTGTCAAAAGTGTCGTCGCCTCCGTGGGTGGTGACAGCGACGTCGTTGTGCGGATTGCCGAGCTGCCGCGCGTCGAGCCCGGCGAGTTGGACGAAGCCGTCCAATGGGAGCTGGATCGCCAGACGCCGTTCCCGGTCGATCAGGTGATTTACGACTTCGAGGCTATCGAACATCCCGGCATACCGGCAGACAGCGAGAACATGGAAGTTTTCCTGGCGGTTGCGCAGGAGGACATGGTTGACAGCCACGCCGAGACCATTCTCGGGGCCAGGCTCAACCCCGTGGCCATCGATGTCGAGCCGCTGGCGCTGTGCCGGGCGCTCATTGAAATGGGCGATGATGCTCTGCGGCAGTCAACGGTCGTCGTGGTGCATATCGGATACTCCTCGACGCTGATCTGCCTGTTTTGCGAGGGAGTGCCGGTATTCATCCGCGCGGTCCCGACCGCCGGTGAGGCGATTACAACCGCAATCCGCCAGCAAATCAGCCTTTCGGAAGCTGATGCCGAGCGAGCGAAACGGCAGTTCGTCGATATGACAGATATATACGCCTATGAAGAAGAGTTCGAAGGTGACGAGTTCATGGGCGAGGAGGAAGATTCAGTTTTTGAGTTGTCGGCTTCAGAAGAGGATATTCCGGCTGAAGCAGCAAGCTCGACAGATGAGATGGCCACCCAGGTGGATATTGACGCCTCCGCGGCCCATGAGCTGCCGCCCGAACAGGAAGCTGAAGAGGGCGCAGAGGCCGGCGCTGAACAGCCCGTTGAAGCCGCGCCGGAACCTGTCTCTGAAGACGTTGGATGGGCACAGCAGCAAGTGTCGGAGGCCATTATTGATGTCCTGGCAGAAATTGCCACCGAGGTGCGGCGTTCGGTGGACCATTACCAGCGACAGCACCGGGATGAACAAATCAGCACCGTGCTGCTTTCCGGCGGCAGCGCGATGATTCCCGGGATAGCCCAGTTTGTCGGTGCAGAGATCGGTCTGCCGGCCGAAGTGGCCGACCCTTTCAAGCATGTTGAATATGATCCGGCCGAGGTTACTGAAGCGTATTTGCGTGACATCGGACCCATAGCCAGTATTGCCGTGGGACTTGCGATGCGAGACATGATCGAATAACGCAGTATTGACGGTCGTGATGCAGGGGGAAAATCAGTGCTCCGCATAGATCTGCTGCCGCGATCAATAGCTCGAGGACGGCGTAATGTCAAGCTGGCCTTCATTGGCGTTGCCGGTATCGTAGCTGCACTTATCCTGGTATTTTTGTGGCTGGGACAGGTCAATGCCGACATCGCCAGGACGGAGCAGGAACTGGCAGAGGTGAAGGAGAAGGCAGATGCTGTCCGCGCGCTGAAGACGGAAGCGCAGAACAAGCAGGCGGAGCTTGATCCGATCCAGGCGAAGGTCGATTTTGTGAAAGAGGCCGGTGAAAGCGGCGAGCAGTTTTTCGACCGGTTTGAGGCCATTAACGAATACATCTACGCACGTGCGCAGATGACGGACTTCAGCATCTCGCCGCCCAACAATGTTTCGTTCACTGTCAATGTCAACGGTACCAGTGAAGCGGGACGGTTTGTGCTGAATCTGATTCGCTGTCCGCATTTGCAGGGCATCGAAATATCCGGCATGACGGGTGGGCCGTCGATCGAACCCACCGGTTCGGACATCAGTGTCAGCCAGGACCCGGACACAGAGCAGATCACGTTCAGCGTCCAGGCGCAGCTTACCGATTCCGTGTCGATCCCCACGCCACCAGGAGGCGGCGGCGAAGGCGAGGGTCGCGGTGGACGTGGTGGCGGCATGGGTATGCCGGGAGAATTCGGGCCCGGAGAAATGCCACCACCCGGCGAAGAGATGCCGATGGAGGAGCCGCCGCCGGCGTAATCGCAACCGGACATGTGAGGCCCGCACAGGCAGCAACAGCAACTATTCAGTCGTTTTGAGGCCGGCTGGAGCAAACAAAGAATATGCGAAGATTTCTAGGCGGAATTCCGACAATCGTCCTTATCATTGTACCGATAGTGCTTATTGCTGCTATCATTGTCGGCTTCAAATTCTGGAAGATCAAGCCGCAGGAAGACGCGCTTGCGGAACTTAAAGGCCAGCTTGAGGACGAAAAGCAGGTGGCCGCCGAGCGGGAGAGCGCTGAACAGCGACTGGCGGAGGTCACCGAGGAATGGAAGCAGGCGCAGGCAGAGCTGCAGAAACTCAAAGACGAAAAAAGCTTTGCGATTTCGATGTATCAGCCGGTCGGTGCAATGATTGCAATGTGGTACGAATACCGCCACGATCTGCGTGTCGTGACCGAAGACTGGATTGACAGCACCGGCGTGAGCCTCAACAGCTCGGTGACGCTTCCCACGCCACCGATGGATCCGCCGAATGTGCCGTCCAGCGGCTTTATGGAAGTTCCGCAGAATATCAATCTTTCGATAAGCGGAACCCTGGATGAAATCCAGACATTTTACAGTTCACTTGACGAATACCCCCGGATTGCAACGATCGGGGGGCTTGACCTGTCCGGTGAGGGGAACGACCTGACCTGCAATGTGCCGATGACGATGTACTTTCTCATCGAGACGCCTTCGGTGGCTGCCCCGGGTGGCGGAGGTGCTGCTGAAGGAGGCCAGGGACCTGAGGGCGAAATGATGCCGCCGGATATGATGCCACCGGGCGAAGGGATGCCACCGGGCGAAGGCATGCCTCCCGGTGAAGGAATGCCCCCCGGCGAAGGACCACCTGGACCATAAACGCCATGGAAGTACCTTTACAATCCGTAAATTCCGTTCAGATCCATTTTCACCACCTGATCTAGTTGAGTTTAACACTATGAGTTCAGAGATGATTGCATATATGTGGCTTGCTGTAGAGAACGGTGTTAGTATGCTGTTTTCTGGTGGTACTGCTAGTGGTAAAACTTCTACTTTAAATGCTCTTTCACTTTTTATTCCACCTGAATCAAAGATTGTTAGTATCGAAGAAACTCGTGAAATTAATTTACCTCATCCAAATTGGATACCTGGTGTAGCGCGTTCTGGTTTTGGTGAGGGTGTGTCAAATAAAACTGTTGGTCAAATTGATATGTATGATCTTATGAAGGCGGCTCTTCGTCAGAGGCCTGAGTATATTTTAGTAGGTGAGATACGTGGTAAAGAAGCATATGTATTGTTCCAGGCAATGGCTACAGGGCATGCAACCTATAGTACAGTTCATGCTGATTCAGCTAAATCACTTATTCACAGATTAGAAGGAAAACCAATTGAGATCCCGCGTATAATGCTTCAGTCACTTGATATAATCTCAATTCACATAACTACTAGAGTTAAAGGTAAAAGAGTAAGAAGATGTAAACAAGTCGTTGAAATAATTGATATAGATCCCACTACTAAAGAAATACTTACAAATGAAGTATTCAGATGGGACCCTATTGAGGATAAATTTAGATATACTGGTAAAAGCTATGTTCTTGAAGGTATCCGCGCACGTTGGGATATGAGCAAAGAACAAATCACAAGAGAAATCCGTCAGAGAGCTGAAATTCTTGAATGGATGGTTGAAAATAATATTAGGACCTTTACTGAAGTTGCAAAGGTTATTGCTAGATATACTGAAAACACTGATGATTTTCTAAAAAAGATGCGGCAAACAAAAAAATATACTAAAAAAACCATAAAAAAAGAAGATCCTGTAAAAAAACTAAAAAACTTTGACCGTGAAAATCACAAAATCGAAGAAATCATGGATCTTAGCAAAGATAGCTTTAAAGATATTAAAAGCATTGATAAAAAAACTGCTGAGATAT
>JAWODS010000001.1:0-6891 GCA_046483205.1 Armatimonadota bacterium
CCTCGCCCTCGTAGGGATTACGCCGGTCAATGTCGGTCTCGCGGACGGGGATGTAATAGCGCTCGTCAGACCAGCTTTTGCCGTTATCATCGGAGTACCTGAAGGCATAGTAGCCCAGGGTATCCACCCGCTTGATGGTGCCCTGGTCGGCGATGACCTCCCGGAGGTTGTCTTTGTTATACACGTAGAAGGCGTAAATCCTGCCGGACGGGAGCTTCAGAGGCATGACCCATGATGATTCGGGCGGCCCCGCCGGTTCGATGTCAACGGGCTCACTCCAGGCTTCTCCATGATCGGTGCTGCGAGCGGCGATGACATGCTGCTTCTGACCGCCCTCCGCGCCTGTACCCGTTGTAAGCGTACAAACCCAGGCCCCGTCATCTGCGACGATGACATAGGGCTGGTCACAGTAATTCTCGGCTGGTATCTCGTAGCCGTTGTCAATGTTTCGCCAGTCACTCACTGTCCTTCACTCCAGGTCATTCGGGCGTATCTATGTTCAAACGGCAGCGCCACAACTCCGTGCCACTGCCAAAGTACATCATACCATCCTCGCTCACATAAAAGCCGTGCGCATCATTGATCGCTTCATGCCGTCCGATCAGGGAGATGCCGTGATCATCGGGATCGATGCGGTATATTCCGTCACCGATCATCGTATAGATTCCGCCGTCCGGGCCGAGGCTGCCGTCACAGAGCCGCGGGAAGTGCAGCTCGCCCTCCGGCAGGTCGCCGATGAAAACCGTCTCCCGGGCGACGGGGTCATACGCGAAATATTTCTCCCGGTCGATGGTGCTGTAGATGAGGCCGGTTTCCGCTTTCACCGCTCCCCAGTAGCTCGTGGTCCCCGGTTCCGGGTGGTCAATGTGGGTGATCTCTTCATTCTCACAGTCCCACAGGAACACGCAGCCCTGCTCGGCGATGGGCGTTGAACCTGTGCCGCCGTAGCTGGACGTAGTGCACAGGATCTCGCCCGTTTCAGGCACCGGCGCACATCCCAGCACGCTGTGATGCTCGACCACATTCGGCCACCATTTCACCTGCCGCCTTTCGAAATCCACCCGTGCCAGCGCTCCCCCGACACGCGCCTTCACCGGGCGGGTGCCGATATATGCGCGACCGTCCGGACCCATGCACCACTGGATAGGCCGCTCCTGGCCCGGGCAGGTCTCGAAGTGATAGGGGTTCTCTCCCGCCACAATTGGGCTGTTTGGATCATACAGGCTCAGGTGTGCCTTCACATAGCTGGAAATCAGCAGGCCCTCGTCGGTCGGCAGGATGTCATAGACCTGGATGCGTCCTCCGCTGCGGCGGCGATGGTCGATGAAAGAGTCGGTCTCGGGATCGTACGAAAACACCCGAGCGGGGAACATTGCCCCACCCCAAATCCTGCCCCAGGCACTGTCGGCGACTGAATACAGCCGCAGCGCCCGACCCGCGTAATCGGTCTGTTTCGTGATGATCTCTCCAGTGTCCAGATCGCGCAGCCGCATGACCCCCTCGGCGTCGATTGCCAGCGGCTTCATGCCATCGACGATCAGCTCTTCGGGCGGCGCATCAGGAGGGACTTCGTCGCGAAACTCCACGCGATCGGGGAAGCACTCAAAAACGCGATCTCCAGCCTCACCGTACACGCGGCCATCTTCGGCCTGCCATATCGCCGGCGACCCCTGCAGCTTCGTGAGATCCGGGGGCAGAAGCTGGCGGGTCTCTCCGGTCTGCAGGTCGTAGGCGTACAGCTCCTTGCGATAATGCCCCACCGGGCAGTACACGGTGTCTTTGGTGACGGCGAGCTCGTGCCAGATGTATTTCTGTTTCGGGTCCATGGCAATGCGCCCGTGGCTGGTGATCTCCCCGGTCTGTGTATCGCAACTTACGAGGATCGTGGCCGGGTGGGTGCCGATGTAAAAGCGCCCATCCGGTCCGAGCGCGCCCACTCCCACGTACCAGGCATTCTCCGCCGGACAGCCCAGGTCAATGACCTCGCGTTTTGTGATGTCGTATTTGAGGAAATGTCCGGGCTTGCCGGTGTAGATGTAGATGTTGCCGTCGCGCCCGAGGACGTACTGCACGTGGCCGCTGAGGCCCTCGCTGCCGTATTCAGACAGATCCACATGGCGGACGTGACCATTGTCCAGGCGAATTCCCAGCAGAGCACGAGTATTGTGTCCCTCAAAGCCCACCCACACCAGCCAGTAGCCATCCGGATCGCGGGTGGCAAAACGGCAAGTTGATCCGCCGGTGGTGAAGCTATATGTGTCCGAGCGGGGCTGCAGATTAACGCGCCGGTCGGTGACGGGCGTGCCGAGATTTTCAAACACGGGCTCCGCGAAGGCCGATACAGACACGCACAGAAGCAGCATCAGCACGCTGCAGCTCGGGAGTAACCACTCATTCCCCACTGTCCACTTCACCCTTCAGGTCGCACCGCCACAGGTACTCATCATTGCCGTAATACAGGACCTGGTCGTCGGTGACGTAAAAGCCATGGGCGCCGCTGATTGAGTCGTGGCTGGTTACGACACTCATGCTGTGGTCCGACGGGTCGATGGCGATGACTGAATCGCCGCTGAGACCGTAAATCAGCCCATCAGGCCCGACCGGGTGATCATTGAGCTGCGGGAAGTGCGCGCGGCCCTCGAGCCGATCTCCCACAAACACAGTCTCGCGCTTCACCGGATCGTATGCGTAATACTTGTTCCCCGCGATTCCGTAGATGATGCCCGTATCCGCCCGGATGACCCGCCCGTAGCTGGTGGTGCCGGGGATGGGCTTATCGGTGAAGTTGATTTTCTCTTTTTCGCAATCCCACAAGAACACGACGGCCTCGTCCTCGGTCGGTATCGCGCTGGAGCCTCCGCTGATGGTGGTCACACACAACATCTCGTTGGTCTCCGGGACCGGTGCGCAGTACGTGATGCTCTGATTCTCGATGATGTTTGTCCAGTATTCTCTCGTGCCGTCCTGGACGTTCAGCCGCACGAGCGCGCCGCCGAGTCGCCCCTTCACGGGGACGGTGCCGCTGTACACATGCCCGTCCGGCCCCTTCGCGTACTGCGGAGGCCGCTCCTGGCCGGGAACGCGCTTGAAATGCAGCGGATTGTCGTCGCTGAGAGGCTCATCCGGATCGTACAGGTCCATGTAGGCGCCGGTATAGCTGGACATGAGAAGCCCTTCGGGGAGGTTCATGACGTCATATATCTGGCAGCCTCCCCGGACGATGCGGCCGAGGTCCTTCAGTTCGCCCGTTTCGGTGTCGTAATACCACGAGTTGGAGGGGAACACCGCTCCGCCCCAGATCTTGCTCCCGCGCTTGCAGCCAACCGAATAGATCATCTGCGGCTGGCCCTCGTAGTCGGTCTGGACGTAGCCGGTTTCGCCGCTGGTGGTGTCCGTGTAGGTAAGGCGGCCCTGCTCATCGATCTTATGAATCTTTTTGTCACCGGCCATCCGCGGTTCGTCACGGAGGTCAGAATCAGGGAGGACCTTCACGTCTGTGACGATCCGGTCGGGCTGGCACAGGAAGCGCGTTGATCCGGCTTTGCCATACACCTGCCCGTCTTCAGCGAGCCATACCCCCGGACAGCCCTGGTCTTCGGTGAGTTCCTCGGGGAGGATCTGGTGCTTTTCTCCGGTCTCGGGGTTGTAGCTCCACAGCTCCCTGTGATGCAGGCCGACGGGGCAATAGACGATTCCGTCGTCGCTGACGGCGAGACTCGGCCACAGGTATTTCTCGAGCGGGTCCTCGGCGATTTTCGCATGATGTTTCGTCTCGCCGGTGCGGGTGTCAACAGACACCAGACTGGTGGCCGGGTAGCTGCCAATGAAGAACCGTCCATCGGGCGCCTGCTGTCCGCCCCCGAAATAGTACCCGGGCTCTGCGGGACACCCGAGGTCCTCCAGTTCGCCCGAGTTGACATCATAGCGGAGGAAATGTGCGGGCCTGCCGGTGTAAATGTAGATGTTGCCGTCCACTCCCAGCGTCATGGCGATGTGCGAGAAGCCGTGCATGCCCACATCCACCCAGGTGGTCTCCCCGGTCTGGACATCGACACCAATGATCGCCCGTTCGGTGGGCGACTCATAATCGCCCCACGCCACGTGGTTGCCGTCGGCATCGGTGCTCACAAGCTGTATCGGCAGCGCCTTGATGGTGCAGGGAACGCCTATCTTCTCAAACTGATACTCCGCCGCGGTCGCCGCTGTCATTCCGATGAGACCTCCAATACAGATGATGCAGATGAGTGCCTTTTGTACCATGTCACTATTCCATCCCTTCTGATGCTGTGTGCAGGTTTATGTGACCGACACGGTGTCATCCGTCTGTTCCTGCCATCGGCGTATTCGTTCCGTGAGGTCCTCGACAATAGCTTTGACCTCCGGCTGGCCGTAGAGGTTCTGTGTTTCATGCGGGTCGTCGTTCAGGTTGTAGAGCTCGCACAGGTCGTCAGCACGCAGATTCAGCTTCCATCCGTCAGGGGTAACCACCGTGCGCGAGGGTGCGCCGCCGACTTTTTCCTGTTCCTCCAGAGACCACCGCGTGCCTTCGACGGTGCTGAAGCCGTTGGCGCCGTTCCATTCGATGAAGACATCGCGCGGCACCGGTGTTTCGCTGTTGCGCAGTGACGGCGCGAGGCTTCGGCCCTGCAGATGTTCGGGTGGCTGTGAGCCCATCAGCTCCATGAGGGTGGGCACGAGGTCAATCTGGCTGACGGGACTTTCGATGCGCATCTGCTCACTCCCCCGCTCCGGCAGGCGCATGAACATCGGCACCTGCGCCGCCTCCTCGTAAAGCACCGTCTTATACATCATCGCGTGGTCCCCCATCATCTCACCGTGGTCGCTGGTGAAAACGATGATGGTATTGTCATACAGCCCACATTCTCGCAGCGTATCGAGGATCTCGCCGCAGTAATAATCCACCAGGCTCACCAGGCCGTAGTACCGGGCCTTCACGTCGCGGTAATACTTTTCGCTCTCCTGCCCCAGCCGCTGTTGCAGAAGACGCACCCGAAGCGGCGTGGTCTCATCACCGTGCTGAAGGAAGGTCGGCGAAAACTCGATATTGGCCGGATCATACATTGTATCAAAGGGCCCGTGGAAGGGCTGGTGGGGCTCCAGGAAATTCACGTATGCAACAAAGGGCTGATCCTGGTTGCTTTCAATGAACTCAGAGACGCGCGAGGCGGTAAAGGCGGGCTTGGTGAGCTCCTTCGGCAAATGACACGCGAACCCCCGGGAGAAGCTCTCAAACCCGTCATCGCCCACTGCATCAGGCTCCAGGCCGTGAGATTTCAGGAAATAGTAGTAGCTGCTGTGACGGGTTTTGTAAAGCTCACGGGTCTTGTGGGCGTGGTACTCCTCGGTGCTCACCCAATTTTTCTCAAAGCCGTGCTGGGCGATCACCTCATCACCCAGATGCCATTTCCCGAAATACCCGGTCGCATACTCCTCCGGCAGCATCTCCGCAATGGTCGCATATTCCCGGGTCAGGGGGACATTGTTTTCGGTGCACACGTTGGTGTGCGGATACAGGCCTGTCATGATGCTGGATCGCGAGGGCGTACACACCGGCTGGGTGACGTAAGCGTTGTTGAAGACGACGCTTTCGTCCGCCACCGCATCCAGATTCGGCGTATCAATCAGGTCGTTGCCATACACATTCAGCGTATCCTGCCGCTGCTGGTCGGTGAAGAGAAACAACAAATTGGCAGGCGCCATGTTTTTTCACCTTTCCTGAGATTGAATCGCAGAACGCGACGCGACCGCTGCGTCCTGATTTCTGTTTTCAGAAGCAACACCTTCGCAAAATTGCAAAACAGAGGCTGAGAGCATCCGATCCAGCACCCGTCATGTATTCACCCACACCGGGCTGGACCACGCCATCTCACCATCCGCGCGGATCACCCGCGCGTAGTAGTAGTCGGAGCCGTCTTCGTTATCAGTTTCTTCAATTTCAACGGTTGGACTATCCGGCTTCACGGTGTTCCAGTCGCGGCCGTTTTTGACGATATCCACGCGGCTGATCGGCACCTCCGCCGTCGCCTCGACCCGAATGGTGCGAGGGCCGTTGGTGAGTACGGTCTGCCCCATGAAGGCGTCATCCACCGAGAAGCGCAGGATCGTCCGGTTATTGGTGGTCGCATAGCACCGCCGGTTCCAGAGAGCCTCCCACAGCGCCCCCCGGGTCAGTCGGGGCATCCACACCCCCATGATCCCCTGGCGGCGCAGCAGGTGGTACTGCTCCGGCTGTGTCTGGAGGTTGTGAAGTTCATCGCCGGGGCGGCCGTCGTGAATATCGCCGCCACCGACGAAGCCCATCTTCCGGCCATCATTGAGCGCATCAATGACGTGCTGGCCGGGCTGTTCGCCGCCGAGGGTGCGGATCGGCCGGGGATTGCCCTGGTCGGCCGGTCGCTCGGAGTTGCCCCACACAGAGTAGATCTCCACCAGCCGCTCGTGCGTCGGCTCGTGTCCCAGGTCCCACTTCACGCCCATGGTCACATTGGAGGTGTGGTGGGGGATCAAAATCGCTCCCTCGGTGCGAGCCAGCTTAAACAGCTTCTCGAGTGTATCACCATCAGGCCGGGTGTGGCTGATAACTGGGCCGTCATCGCCGGGATAATAGACGTTTCGGTGGCCGATGTCGCTGGCGGTCCATTCAAACCCCACCAGGGTCACAAAGCGGCCCGGATCGTTGAAAAGATTCGTTGTCCCGACCATATAATCCCAGATTCCGCCCTCCAGGGCGTCTGAATGATCGGCGAGGGCGAAGATATCGAGGAATGCCTCATCGCGGGCGAAGCTGTACAGCTCTTCGGGGCAACGCAGGCCGTCTGAGAAGTACGTCTGGCTGTGCAGGTCTCCCCAGTACAGGTGCATCTCCGGCTC
>JAWODS010000217.1:0-5404 GCA_046483205.1 Armatimonadota bacterium
GGCGAACCACCGTCTCTTCTTCATGGCTTCGAGCCTCCTTGTTATTGACGCATCACAGATGCAGTCGCTTGAGCGTGGTTGGAAGCAGCTGCAGACTCCGACCACTGTCCCTTAGCCCTGTTTGGGGCGGTTGACGCTGGGATGGAAATCTCCTATGCCCCGCAGCCGCTGGAGGCGAACGTTTTCTCCCAGGTGCCGGGCCAGAACACCATAGACGCAATCAATGACGGTACCTTCGAATCAACCAGCGACTCCGTCATGTGGGCGGAAGATGAAACAGTTACCCTCAACATCGAGTTCGACCAGGACGTCACCATCAGCGATATTATCCTGAAAGCCTGGTTCGCGACCTCCTCCAGCAAGGGGAAGATCTTCCAGCTCGACACCCTGAAGGTGCTGGCCAGCAGCGATGGATTTGCCGACGACATCCGCACCATCGTCGATTTCGATGATAACGAGATGCACGGCAACTGGGGAGCACCGGGCCACGCGCCACACGATTACGAGTTCGAGAATATCGATGCGACGGCCAAGTCCCTGCGCATGGTGCTGACACCGAGAGACGAGACCGGCATCTATATCGCCGAGCTGATGATATGGGGCGAGGCGGAGGGCCTCGAAGCCGTTCCAATGAGTGGCGGGCAGGCGGTGGAGACATTCCGGGCCCTGCACGCCGCCGACATTGACGGAGACGGTTCGGACGAGATTGTCGCCGGATCGAAGGGTGGGAAGGTCTATTGCCTGGAAGACGGCACCGTGCGCTGGACCTTCGACGCCCACACGAGCGTCGAATCTGTCAACGTCGCCAACCTGGACGGTGAAGGAACCCCGGCAGTAATTGCGGGTGGCCTGCAATCGACACTGTACACCCTGACACCCGGGGGTGAAAAGCTGTGGGAATATGAACTGCCGCAGTACAAGCGCACGCCCAATATCCGCACGGTCTTCCCGGCGGACCTTGACGGAGACGGGGAAGATGAGGTCATCGCCGGTGCCGATAGCTGGCGGTATTACGCATTTGACGGCGACGGCACTAAGCTGTGGCAGTACGAAACGATTCACGCCTCGACCGTCGGAACCGCCACGGACATGGACGGCGATGACGCTGATGAAGTAATCGCCGCCACGGAGTACTATCTGTGGCACTGTATTGATGGCGACGGCAGCGGGATCTGGCGCTACCATTCCCGCAGCGGCAGTGGTCCGCACTGTAACGCCCTCGATACCGGCGACATCAATGGTGACGGGACGCCTGAAGTGGTCTTTGCGGGCGCTGACGCCAACGTCCACGTGGTATCCGAAGGCAAGCTCATGTGGGCTTTCAACACCGGTGACGAGGTGACAGGTGTGGCGGTCCAAAATGTCCAGGGCGACGATACACCTGAGATACTCGCCACATCACTGTCCTTCAATGCCTACTGCCTCGACGCCGAAGGCAATGTCATCTGGCGCACCGATGTGATGACACCCATCGTGGACATGACGTTCATGCGTTCGGATGATGCCGATTACCTGGCCGTCGGTTGTTCCGACGGTGCTATCTACCTGCTCAATGCCGATGATGGAGAGATCGCCGCACGGTTCCAGACGCGTGGTGAAATCCTCGCTATGACGACCGCCACCGTCGAGGGGCAGGAGCTTCTCATCGCAAGCAGCACCGACGGCTACGCATACGCAATCACGGCGCCACAGTAGGCCCGACGGACAAACACGGCACAATTATGAAACGCCCCTCCAAATTCATGCAGGAGGGGCGTCTTTATGTGTGCGAATGCGGGCGGGTTTTCAGGCGACAATATCGGTGTCACCCCCGGCGGCGAGGGCCTCGGCGGTGAGGACCGACATGAGGGCGTCCTGCAGCGTCGGGCCGAAGTCGCGCCGCCCCTCGATGGCCTCAATGAACGCCTGCATTTCGCCGACGGTGCCGTTGACGTAGGCGTAGGGCTTATCCTCATCCACCTGCCAGTCGAGGACATTTTCATTGGCGTCAAATATCTTCAGCCCGCAGTTCCACGTGTCCACCTGGATGTCGTAGTCGGCTCCGTGAAATTCATAGCTTTCTTCGACTGTCCCCACGACCGATGAAAGGAAGTAGTGGACGGCCCCGAGATCGGTGTGGACCTCCGCCTGGGCGTAGAAGACATCTTCGTGCTCGGTGGGGATGTTGGTGGCGTGGACGTGCTCGGGCCGGCCCATCACCGACAGCGCCGCATCCACCAGGTGGATCCCCGTCCAGGTGCGGAAGGTGTCCTCGGTACGGTTGTGGCGCAGCATCCGGGCGATACACACCCGCGGCGGTCGGTCCGCGGCATTGTCTGCAATCCATTCCCGGGCCCTGACAAGAGCGGGGCTGAAGCGCCGGTTGAGGGACACCATGTGGGGCGTCCCCGTCTCCTCGGCCACACTCACCAGCCTCCGGGCGGCGTCGGAATTCACCCCCGGCGGCTTCTCGATAACCAGCGGGATGCCCTCAGGGAGGAGCTCTGTGGCAAGCTTCTCGGTCAGCTCCACCGGGGTCACCAGCACGAGGCCGTCAATGTCCTCTTCGTCGAGCATCGTGTGGGCGTCCTGGTATGTTTTTTCGAAGCCGAAGCGGTCGGCGTATGTCTGCGCTTTGTCCTCATCGAGATCGCAGACGGCCACCAGGCGCACGGCCTCCGGGTTGTTGTCTTTGATATACTTCAGCGCAGGCCCGTGGTTTCCGGAGCTGTGGCTGCCCGCGCCGAGCAGGGCGATATTCGTCATTCGTGTATCCTCCAGACTTTCAGATCATGTACCGCCAGGCCCGCGACGTATGCGCGGAAGCCGATATACCCTTCGGTGAGTGGTGTGGGGTCCCAAGTCTGAATCCAGCGCTCGCCATCAACCCAGAACTCAACGATGTTTCCGTTCTGCACCATGGTGATATCGTATGTGTGGTAGCGCTTGAGCAGTCGCGGTCGCGAATCAAACTGCCGGATCATGTGCCGGTGGGGGTTCTGGCGGAAGCGAGTGGTCTGGTTATTGGTGCCGCCGAAATCCACCCAGTAGAAAGGAAGCTCGATGTAGTTGAACAGGCTGGCGGTTTCGAGCTCCTGCATGTACTGAAACAGGTCCGCCTCCGGATGCTCCATCATCCAGATGAAGATGGCATCGGTCACCATCCCGGTGTCCCTGTCCTTGAGCGACCCTTCCTGCGGCGTAACGCGGCAGTCAATGGCGATCGGCCCCTCAAAATGCTGTCGCATCATGTTGACACTCGTCGGGTTCCAGATAATCTGGTCATCGGAAACCGTCGGTGCCTCTCCATTTGTCACCCAGTTTTTATCGAACGATTCCTGGCCGAACTGCTCCTCGTACAGCAGCTCACCACGCTCCCATTCCGGATAATCAACATCATGGACGATGAAGTTTTCCTCACAGGTGATAATCCGCAGGCCGGCATTTTCGACGATGACACCGAGGCGCCCCTCGTTTTCGGTGTACGGCGGGTCGAGGTGCCCTTCGGCGATGCACTCTCCATCAAGGTGGATGCCGTACGATTCGCCGAGTGTCACCAGGGTGATCTCGTGGACAGCATCCCGCTGCATCGAGAGCGGCTTGCCGGTATAGACCACCTCGTCCTTGTGCAGAGCTTCAACTCCGTCCGCACCGATCTTCACCTGAAAGCCGATACCGTCGCGGTTTTTGTCGAAATAAAACATGGCCGAGCTGTCTGCGTCGGCACGCTCAAAGTTGAACGAGATATTGAATTCGAGGTCTCCGCCGCCCGGAAGGGGGTATTCATTGCGGACGACATCGGCGGTTCCGTCGGTGAGAATCTGTATCGTGCCACCGGGGGAGTGAAGCTCGCCCTCGCCATCGGTGAGCTGCCAGTCGTTGAAGTGGATCCACGGTCCGTAGTGGGTTTCGATCGTGCGATAGTCCATTCCTGCACCTCCATTTTCGGCTGCTGCAAGTGCGCATAGTGCGAGGATACCGGCTGCAACGAACAGGGTACGACACAATGTACTCGCGAGTACCTGCTGCATGTCAGTCAAACACCTCTTCAAAAAGCGCCAGGCTGTTTCAGCGCGTGTAGTAGGTCACTCCGGGAATATAGTACTCGTCACCGGGGCCGAAATCACAGATCCAATACAGGTTCCTGCCGTCACCGTCGGCATCTGTGAAGTCCTTCTGAAGCGTCTCACCGGTCACCCGAAGCGTGAAACTGTTTTGCGAAACGGCCTCAATAAGGTAGCCCTTCGAACCGTCCTCATTATACAGCCAGCGGCCCTTGTGGCGGCCGTGTTCGATTTTGCCGTATCCCGTCAGTTCGCGATCGGCGATAATCCGTCCCGCGCCGGTGTCCACATCGGTCACGGCACCCATGCCGACAGTGAAAAGGGTATCTCCAAAGCTGATACGGGTGCGGTCGCCCTCCACCGAAACCTCCCGCATCATGTAGCTTTCCTTATGCAGATCATTGGAGACCATGATAGCGGAGCCCTCGCACGCTTCCGGGACAGGCAGCGCCATGTCGATGACGATTTCGTTGGCTTTCGGATCAACCCCCAGCACCTGTCCCGCCGGCGAGGGAGAGGGCCGGAGTGCGAAGTCACCGTATCGCAGCAGCGTCCCGTTGATCACGCAGGCTCTCTGAACACCGCGGTCGTCCACGGTCACCATGGCGAACTCGGCGGCGGCCTCCAGCGTTTCAGGCGCGCCCTCCCAACGGCAGCGTTCATCCGGCGAAAGCGCGTTGTGGATGTAATCGGTGGCACCGTCGCGCTTCACGATCAGGCCCACGGTTTCCGGGCTCGCCCCATCAGAGGTCATACGCTCGACGTGCTGGATCTGCGCGTCGCCGTGGTGGGGCTCGACGGTGGCGATATAATTGCGGAAAAGCGGCTGCTCGCTGTTGTGTTCGCGCAGATTGTGCCCCAGCACGTAGCGGATGGTGGCGGGATTGCCCGGCTGCAGCGGCGGCTCGGTGAGGGCCGTAATGACCTCCTGCGCGCACCCGTCCGGCATCCGCATCGTGACCGCAACGTTGTCCTCCGGATGCGTAAATGTGGCAGACCATTCGCCTTCCGGTTTCATCCGCTGGACGTCGTAGAGGAACTCGAAGCCGCTGGTGTTGGTGCCGACGACGGTGGGAGCCTCAACGGTGGTTTCAGGGCTGATGACGACATTGCGCAATTGCACGTACTTCTGGCCCACGTCATCGGCCGTGATCGTCACGCCCCCGGCTTCCTTCGGGACCTCGATCTCGGTGGAGATCCACCGAAAGCCCCGTTTGCCTGCAGGCTCCAGCTCTACCGTGGCCGACGCATCTCCAATCTGGACGCTGATCGTGTTGCTGTTTTCGGCGTAATCGTAGATCTCGAAGAAAACACGCTTTGTGCCGGGCGGAACGTCCACATCTGTAAATGTCATCTTCGCA
>JAWODS010000275.1:0-8990 GCA_046483205.1 Armatimonadota bacterium
CCTCCTATCATTCCGAGGCGATTTTCACGGATGACGAGGAGGCGGCGCGGACATTTTTCGCCGAAATCGATTCCGCCTGTCTGTACCACAACGCCTCGACACGGTTTACCGATGGCGGCCAGTTCGGAATGGGTGCGGAGATAGGCATCTCCACCGACCGCATTCATGCGCGGGGGCCCGTGGGTGTGCGAGAACTGACCACCTACAAATATATCGCGACGGGAGATTACCTCCTCCGGGAATAGGGCCATGAGTCAAATAGATCATCCAGGTCGCAGGCGCCTCCGTGACTGCCGGCGGATTGTTGTGAAGGTTGGAACCCGGCTTATCACCGGGGACGGCAGCCTTCTGAATGCGCGCTTTTTGGACCAGGTCGCCCAGCAGATGACCGTTCTGCGCGAGCGGGGGCCCGAGGTCGATGGAGAGGTCCTCGAAGACAGTGGGCGCGATTTCGAGTTCATCATCGTCACCTCCGGTGCCATCTTCCTGGGCCGGCGGATCCTGGGCGTCTCGCGGTCCAAAGACAGCCTCTCAATCCGGCAGGCTGCGGCAGCGGCCGGCCAGCCCCGCCTTATGCACCACTGGTCCGAGGCGCTTCACAGCCGCGGCCTGCGCTGTGCACAGATGCTGCTCACCCTCGACGACATGGCGGACCGCGGGCGGTACCTCAATGTCCGCAATACCATCGAGACGCTTCTGGACAATGACGTCATTCCCGTGATCAACGAAAATGACAGCGTCTCGGTTGAAGGGATCACCTTTGAGGAAAACGACCGCCTCGCCGCGATGGTCGCCTCCACCGCCCAGGCGGATCTCGCCATATATCTCTCAGACCTCAGGGGCTTTTACACCGCAGACCCCCGGAAGGACGACAGCGCCGAGCTCCTCTCTGCTGTGGAACCCGAGGAGGATTACCGCCACTGTGCACAGGGAGCCGGCGGGCCCGAATCCAGGGGTGGCATGATCGCGAAGCTGAAAGCCGCACGGACGCTGTCGGATTGCGGCGTCCCCGTGGTCATGGCCAGCGGTCACACCGAGCGCGTGATCAGCCGGATCATCGGCGGAGAGAATATCGGCACCTTCTTCGTCCCCCGCGAGCGCGTGCAGGCACGGAAGCAGTGGATGGCAACCGCAGGGCATCCCTCCGGCGTGGTGGTTGTGGATGAAGGCGCCCGCGACGCCCTTCAGGCCTCCGATGGCTCCAGCCTGCTGCCCATTGGAATCGTGGATGTGCAGGGGAGCTTCAGCTCGGGTGACCTGGTGCGGATCATGGATCCCAATGGTACGGAGGTGGCCCGGGGACTGTCCAACTACAGCGCCGAGGAGGTCCGGAAAATCGCCGGAGCTCATACGCGAGAAATCAGTGACATCCTCGGACACGTCGGCCACGACGAGGTCGTCCACAGAGATAACATGGTCATGGCCGAGAACTTCAGACCACGCTGAAGCCCCTCGACGCCCCTAACATCCAGCGGCACATAGAGGACAACCGCTCTCCTGAACAATGCCAGACACGGCTCCATGAGACACTGCTGGAAGAAGGTGGGCTATATATATCTGCGCAGGGCCGCCGCGGCGTCAGCGGTTTTCTGCTTCGCCGCCTGAGGAGTGTCGGCCTCGGCGATCACGCGCAGCACCGGCTCGGTGTTAGACGCCCGGACGTGGAGCCATGAACCGTCATCCCAGGTCACCCTGACACCCTCGGTGAGATCCAGGCGCAGGTCACCATATTCCTCGCGCAGGCCCAGAAGCGCCGGTTGAACGCGCGAGCTCGGGCATTCGAGGCGGTCCTTGGCGATTGCGGACGGAGGAAACGTTTCGGCCCATTCGGTGACGGTTCCGCCCCGCCGGGCAAGGCCGCTGAGGACAAGCGTCATGGCGACGAAGTTATCCCGGCAGTACTGAACGCGCGGCAGGATAACGCCACCATTGCCCTCACCACCGATTCCGGCGCCGTGGGTTTGCATCCCCTGGATGACGTTGATCTCTCCGACCGGTGTGCGGTACACCTCGCGACCGTAACGCTCGGCGACATCATCGATCATCCGCGAGGTGGACAGGTTTGTGACGATGGGCCCGTCTATGCTCTCGCCGGTGGCGTCACAGGCGAAGGTGAGGGTATATTCCTCGCCGATAGCGACGCCCTTTTCAGACACGATAGCAAGCCGGTCGGCGTCGGCGTCCTGGGCGAAGCCGATGTCAGCACCATGCTCCTGGACGGCGTCTTCGAGCTGCAGGAGATTCTCCGGGTCGGGTTCCGGGGGATGGGGGAAGATCCCTGTGGGGGAGTTGTTGATGGCGATGGTTTCACACCCCAGGCCTTCGAGAAAAGCCTCCGTCATCACCGTCCCCGCGCCGTTGCAGCAGTCCACCACGACCCGCAGTTCCGCCTCCCGGATGCTGTCAACATCGCCGACATCCATCACTGCGGATATATGCCGGTCTATAGCTCCCTCATCGTATCTGACACCGCGAATGTCATCATTGCCGACGAGTGAGAAATTCCCCTGGTAATAGACGCTCAAAAGCTCTTCGATCTGGTGCGGATACAGGCAGATACCGTCATGGCGTATGAACTTCAGGGCGTTCCATTCCTGGGGGTTATGGCTGGCGCTGATGACGATGCCACCGTCGGCCATGCCGTCACGGATGGCCATCTGCGCGGTGGGGACCGGGCAAACGCCCAGGTCAATGATCTCGCAGCCGGTGGCCAGCAGTCCGCCGGTGAGTGCCTTCAATACCATTTCGCCACTCGGCCTGGTGTCACGCCCGATCATGACGATTCCGCCCTCGACGTAGGTGCCGAACGCCTGGGCGAAACCGATCAGAAGCTGCGGGGTCAGCGAGTCACCGACCACTCCGCGCACGCCGGAAATACCTGTTTTCAGCGTTCTTACAACAGACACATTCTTCGCCTCGTCTCAGCTTTCGCTCACATTCGCTGTCGAACTTCGTGCACGTACTGCTCCGCCAGCCGCCGGGCCGTCTCCTGCTCTTTTGCCTCAGTGATGACCCGGATGATCGGCTCGGTGATTGAGACGCGCACATGCACCCACCGGTCATCGCCCGACAGCTTCATGCCGTCACGGTCATCGCGCTTTTGCACCCAGTCGGGCACCGGCTGCTCCCGGATCTTCTCCAGCACGCTGTAGGCTTCTGCGACCGGGCACGGAACAACCTGCTTTTCCATGTGAAACTCCGGAAGCTGCCCGACGATCTCTTTCAGCGTCTGTCCGGACTGGCAGACGAGCTGCAGGATGTGGCCCATTGCGGCGATGCTGTCGTGGGCGTAGTTCAGGCGCGGGAAAACACAGCCCCCGGAGCCTTCACCGGCGACGGCGGCCTGGTAATTGCTGGCGGCCTCGGCAATATACGCCTGCCCGACGGGAGTGCGCACCACCGTCCTGCCATACTTTTCAGCGATTTCGTCAATTGCCTGCGTGGTTGAAAGATTGGTTACAACCGGTCCGGGATCGCCCCTGCGGAGGATCATTTCTTCGGCCAGGCACAGGGCTGCTTCATCTCCGGGAGCGGTTCCGTCGTGGCAGACCACGCCGATGCGGTCGCCGTCGGCATCGAAGCCAAAGCCGATATCCGCCCCGGTTGCTTTGACCAGCGCCTGAAGCTGCGTCAAATTCTGCGAGGCGGGCTCGGGATCGTGTGGAAAGGGCAGGTGGGTTTCAGTATTCATCGCCACATGCTTGACCTGAAGCATCTGCAAAAGCCGGGGCGCGTATTCCGAACAGGCCCCGTTGACGCAGTCGATGGCGACACTCAGGTTGCCTTTTCGGATGTCGTCGGTGTCCAGCTCGCGGTGTATGGCGTCGAGATGGCGCTGTCCCGCCTCCTGGTCTGTGGCGACGGGATGCAGCTCATCCCACCGGGCCTTTGCGAACTCCGCCTGGTGGTAGATGTCGAGGACCTCGTTGGATTGGGTTGGGTTGAGGAAGTTACCGTCGCCGCGCACGGGCTTGAGTGCATTCCACTGGCGGGGGTTGTGACCTGCGGTGATGGCCAGCCCGCCGCCGGCGAAGGAATTTTGCACCGCAAGCTGCAGGGCGGCGGTGGGACAGATACCCAGGTCAATGATCTCACAGCCCGCCGCGACGAGGCCGGAGATGGCGCAGTTTGCCACCATTGGGCCCGACTGGCGGGTATCCCGGCTGACGAGGACGCGGGTTCTGTCGAGAAAGGTCCCGAGTGCCTGGCTGTAGCGGACGATGAGGTCGGGCGTCAGGCTCTCGCCGACGACACCTCTAACTCCGCCGACTGTTATGCGCAGAGAATTCATAGCCCTCCTGCTCTCCGTTGCTTTCGTCACTGCCGGTGACAAGCCGGGCGCCTTCGGTGCGGCTGACGATATACGGGGTGCCGCCTGCTTTTTCGATAGCTTCGGCCACTTCTTCCTGGCAGCCGGGTGCGTATGCGAACATGCAGCCCCCGCCTCCAGCGCCGTTGAGCTTTCCACCCAGCGCTCCGGCTTCCATGGCGGCATCGATCAGCTCATCGAGCCTCGGGTGCGAAACCCCGACGCCGTCGCGAAGCTGCGCCTGGTGCTGATACAAAAGCTCGCCGACGCGTTCGGAGTCGAAATCCGGCTTCGAAAGCAGCCACCGCGCCTCCTGGCAGATGTCACGGTTGATCATATTCGCCCGGACACGCCTGCCGATTTCGGTGGGCATCTGCTCGATGTGGGGCTTCGCCTCCTCGTACGGTGTACTGCGGAAATCGAAGCCCTCGATCTTCTCTTTCAGTATCTCGATGCCCTCGGTGGTCGCCGAGCGGCTTTGAGTGATGAGTGCATTGTTGTTTTTGCGTACGCCGGTGTCTCCGAGAACAAACTCCCCGATTTTTGCAGGCAGCGGCTCCACGGTGATCGGCTCCTGGCAGTCGATGTAGAGCAGTCCACCGACCGCGGAGGTATAATGGTCCATCATTCCGCCGGGCGCGTTGAACTCGGGCACCTCGGCCAGGTATGCGTACCGGGCGACACTTTCGGGATCTTCGGGCACCTTATCCGTCTCCTGGGTGGATAGCAGGAACTTGACCCACGAGACCACCAGCGCCGAGGAGCTGGAGGTGCCGGAGTTGATGGGGATATTACCCCAGATAGTGCAGTCGTGGCCCCTGGTGATATTGACGCCCTGGCGCCGCAGTACGTTTGTGGCGGCACGCAGGAAATCAAGGTCACGTCTATATGGAAGAGCGTGGGCACCGTCGAATTCATCGCTTTCCCCGACATCAGGCATCTCGATCCGGAAGATTGTGTCCTCTCGCGGCGTCCCTTCGACGTTGATATAGAGACTGATGGGCGTCGCGATGACAGCCAGACCGAGGAAATCCTGATGTTCGCCAAAAAGACAAATCCGCCCCGGTGCCCGCACGTGCGTGGTATCCAACACTCTATGTCCTTTCCCGGCTTTGGTGATTCACAATGAGTCTATGCTGTGCACACGGTTGTGTCAAGCAGGGTGAAGAGGCCTGGCGAGAGGTTCCATATAGCCAGAATCTGTGGTATAATACAACGCTTCGTTCAGAAGGGAATGACGATGGCTGATCATAAGATCCACGTCTATGGTGCCCGAGAGCACAATCTGCAGGACATCAACCTCGAACTCCCCCGGGAGCAGCTCATAGTCTTTTGCGGTGTGAGCGGCTCGGGGAAGTCTTCACTGGCGTTCGATACAATTTACGCGGAGGGGCAGCGGAAGTATGTCGAGTCGCTGTCCACCCATGCCCGTGCGCTGCTTGGCGACATGGAGCGCCCTTCGGTCGATCACATCGACGGCCTCTCGCCGGCGATAGCCATCGACCAGCGCTCCATCGCCACCAACCCCCGCTCCACAGTGGCGACGGCCACTGATATTTACGACTTTTTGCGCGTGCTGTACGCCCGGGTCGGTGAGCCGCACTGTCCGGAATGTGGCCGCCCCATCGCTGCGGCGACCGTCCGGCAGATTGTGGACCAGATCCTGTCACTGCCGGAAGGCACGAAGATTCTGGTGCTGGCGCCCGTGGAGCCTGAAGACACTGACGAACCGCCCGAGGATCAGTGGTACGGGATGGTGCGGGCAGCGCGGCGCTCCGGCTTCGCACGGATGCGGGTTGATGGTGAGGTGCACTCCCTGGATCGGAAAATCGACTTCGATACCCTCCCGCAGGACGCCGAAATTGTCGTGGATCGCCTGGTGGTGAAGCCGGATATCCGCAGCCGGCTGGCCGATTCGGTCGAAACAGCCCTCGCTCACGGCTCCGAGCGCGTGATCATCGCCGAAGTTGACGGCGATGACCACCCGTACAGCACCCGCTACGCCTGCCCGGTGTGCGATGTGTCGATACCGCAACTCACGCCGCAGATGTTCTCTTTCAACAACCCTCACGGGATGTGTGAGCGCTGTGAGGGCCTGGGTGTCGTCAAACAGGTGGACCCCTCGCTTTTGATCGCAGATCCGAAGAAGTCGATCCTTGCTGGAGCCCTGAAGCCGTACGGCAAAATCACGAGCTCTCACATCCGCCATGTGCTGGAGGGGCTGGCCGAACACTACGATTTCGACCTCAAAAAGCCGTGGAACGAGCTGTCGGACCAGATACAGGATGTCATTCTCTACGGCACGGGTGAGACGGAGATTGAGTTCACCTACGAGGGCCAGAGCGGGCAGTCGTATGAATACAGCAAGCCATTTGAAGGGATTGTCAACTCGAGCCGCCGACGGCTGGAGGACGCCGGCTCCTCGGCCCGCAAGAGCTACTACAAACAGTTCGTCGCCGATATGCCGTGTCCGGATTGCAACGGCACCCGTCTTCGCCCCGAAAGTCTCGCGGTGACCGTCGGTGGCAAAAACATTGGCGAAATCACTGCCATGACCGTGGAAGATGCCGGAGATTTTTGCGCCAGCCTGCGTCTCGAGGGCGCCGACAGCATTGTGGCCTCCGAGCTTATTACTGAGATCCAGTCCCGCCTGGATTTCATGGTGAAGGTGGGTGTGGGATATTTGACGCTGGACCGGCCGACGCCGACGCTTTCACGGGGCGAGGGCCAGAGGATCCGGCTGGCCACACAGCTTGGCTCAGGTCTTGCAGGGATTATGTATATCCTCGATGAGCCGAGCATCGGCCTGCACCGCCGCGACCAGGACGAGCTGCTGAAGACGATCACGCGGCTGCGAGACATCGGCAACACTGTCATCGTGGTCGAGCATGACCCGGACACGATTTGCAGCGCCGATCACGTCGTGGAGTTCGGCCCGGGAGCCGGAAACAGCGGCGGGAATGTCGTATTCAACGGAACGCCGGAGGAAATGCTGAAGGACGAGGATTCACTGACAGGGAAATACCTGTCCGGCCGGCTGGAGCTGCCCGTCCCGGCACAGCGGCGGGACACAAACAACGGCACCCTCCGCATCAAAGGGGCTCGCCAGTACAACCTCAAAGATATCGATGCCCACATACCGCTGGGCGTGCTGACATGTGTCACCGGAGTGTCAGGGTCCGGCAAAAGCACCCTGGTGCACGATATCCTGTACCGGTCGCTGCGCAGAGAGCTGCACAGGGCCTCTGAACAGCCCGGTGCGCACAACCGGATCACCGGGGTCGGCAAAATAGAGAAAATCATCAACGTTGACCAGAGGCCGATCGGGCGCACGCCGCGGTCCAACCCGGCGACCTACACGAAGGTGTATGGCCCGATCCGCGACCTGTTTGCCGAAACGCCCGAAGCGCGGATGCGTGGCTACGACGCCGGGCGCTTCAGCTTCAACACCCGGGGCGGACGGTGCGAAGCGTGTGAGGGCAAGGGGATCGTGCAGGTGGAGATGGATTTCCTGCCGGATGTGTATGTGCGGTGTGACGAATGCGGCGGAGATCGCTTCAACCGCGAGACCCTGGAGGTGCGCTATAAAGGCCAGAGCATCGCTGACGTGCTGGATTTGACCGTCGCTGAAGCGCTGGAGCTTTTCGAAAATGTCCCGCAGATCAATCGGATTCTGCAGACGCTGGTGGATGTCGGGCTGGAGTATCTCAAGCTGGGACAGCCCGCAACGACGCTTTCGGCCGGAGAGGCGCAGCGGATCAAGCTGGCCCGTGAGCTGGCCCGCCCCGCCGCCGAATCGACACTCTACATCCTTGATGAGCCCACCACCGGCCTGCATTTTGCAGATATAGAAAAGCTCATGAAGATTGTGGATCGCCTGCTCGGTCGCGGGCATACGGTGATCATTATCGAACACAACCTCGATGTAGTGAAAATGGCCGATCACATCATTGATCTCGGTCCCGAGGGTGGCGAAGACGGAGGATATGTCGTCGCCTCCGGCACCCCGGAAGAGGTTGCGAAAAGCGAGCAGTCCTACACCGGCCAGTACCTCCGGGAGATACTCGACGGCGAGCTATGAAAACAACCGTCCTGATACCCAGCTATAAGCGCGGTCCGGCGCTTCTGCACAGCCTTGCAGGGGTGATCAATGGGGAACGCGTCCCCGACCAGGTTGTGGTGGTGCTGCGTGACACGGATGAAGAGAGCCAGGAGCTTGTACAGAACTGGCTCGATGAGTGCAGTTGCCCCGACGTGTTCGATATCCCGCAGGTTTCCGAGCCCGGCCAGATTGCGGCGATAAACCGCGGGCTGGAGGTCGCGAGCGGAGATATCGTGGCCTTCACCGACGATGACGCCGTGCCCCGCAGCCAGTGGCTGAAATGCCTCGTGTCGCACTACGAGGACCCGGACGTCGGTGGTGTCGGCGGCAGAGATGTCGTGCATCACGGCGATACGATTACCGACGGTGAGACAACCGTTGTTGGCCGGATCACCGCCTTCGGGCGCATTATCGGCAACCACCACCTGGAGCTTCAGGGACCTGCAGCGGAGGTTGAGCATCTCAAGGGCGTCAACATGTCGTTCCGGCGCGAGCTCATCCAGCCGTTCGACCCCAACATCCAGGGGCCGCACTTCAACGATACCGACCAGTCGCTGTCCGTGCGAAAGCAGGGCTGGA